>JAFZGC010000030.1 GCA_017555595.1 Paludibacteraceae bacterium
CCTTGTAGGTTATACCGATGACATGCAAACGCTATTCGTAGTAACTGTGCCTGCATCGACTAAAGAGGATGTTCCTGGTACTTTCATTAATGATGGTATGTTCGGTAAGTTTGGCGAGGGTCAATATGACTTTGACGCAAGTAATAGTTTTGTGGGCAAGTTCAATGAGACAACGGAATCTTACGACCTGTACTACATGCAAAAGGGTCAAGTCACCGTTACTCTTGACGAGGAAGACAATATCCTGATGACTGCTTCTGTAGTTTGCGAAGATGCTATCCAATACGATGTGACTTTGACTTCTAAATACGAGGAACCACATATTGAGTTTGATGCAGAAGAAGGTGCTGTAGAGCGCGTATATGGTCCAGATACAGAAGTAACCATCAACGACCGTACCGAAGACTATGGATTGGTTTATTTGCAACTCACAGATCAGGTAGAAGGTGATGTGACTGCTGTTTATTTCGTACTCACAGAGCCTGATGCTGAGACCATTATCCCTGAGGGTACATACGAGATCAATAGCACATGGATGGACGGTACCGTATTGGCAAGTACAGGTATGGAGTTGGATGGCAGCGTGATTCCTTCTTACTACGCACGTTATGTAGATGGCTGGGTAGCAGAACCATTCTATTTCTTCCAAACAGGTACTGTAGTAGTGGCTAAGGACACAGAAGGCAAATTGAGCTTCGAGATTAACGCACTCAACTCTTGTAACATACCAGTTCATATCGTATATGGCAATGCTATGTCTGGCGTTGAGAACATCAATGTGAATGTAGAAGGCGTTCAAAAGCAAATCATCGATGGTCAACTCTATATTATTCGCGAAGGCAAAGCATTCAATGTAATGGGTGTACAAGTGAAGTAAGATTAGGACGGCTTCGCCTATAGGTTATGAGCCTATTGGCTATATGCTATAGGTGATAGACTATAGATACAGAAGGCATGCGAGAGCGTGCCTTCTGTATCTATTCTGGTCTCTAAACACTAAACGCTAAACAAAAAATATTTGCATAATTGCAAATTTTTTACTACCTTTGCAGCGCATATTATAAATTTTGTAGAATGAGGCTTGTATGAAAAAGATTTGTACGCTTTCGTTGTTAATCTTATTTGTCGTGTTATCCGCATTTGCCAAACCCAATAAGACACTCGTCGCGCCTATTGATACCGTGGATGTCGTATGTTGCGACTTGGAACTCAATACCGATTTGATTGGTATGTTTGGCATGACCTATATCTATGCCAATAACAATGCGTACAAGCTGACAGGTTGTATCTTTGCAGATTCTATTCCGCCTGGCACCTATACTGATTGCATCATTGATCTCAAGCACAGAGAGACAGGCAAGATGATTCCGTCGAAGAATAAAGGTGTTACGCTGACTCTGTCGCAGGACGAAAATAGACGCTGCGCGATTATTGGCACTATGATAGGTGAAGATAGTGTGCTGTACAATCTCAATCTCTCGTGGCAAGTGCCTACACCTACGGATACGGTCAATATCTCCTTCGCTAATTCGGCAGCCGTGGCATATTACCCTGATTTCTACCACGATTTTACACTCAGCAATCAAAACGAGGAATACTATATCGCGCTCGATATCTTGGGCGTGCCTATGGGCGAGAGCTTCACAGAGAGTAACCTGTTTGCTAATTACACGGTGATTGCCAATAAGACTACCCATGATACGGTCAAAGTAGCTGATTTGGAAGGGCGCGTATGGCAATCGGGCGACACTACTTATATGACAGCCAGTGTGGTGGGATTTGATAAAGTGTTGTATAATATAGACTTGTGGTACGCAGTGCCTACGGTCACCGAAACCGTGACGCTGAATATTCAACAGGCGACTTTCTACAATGAATTGGAGAAAAACGGTTACTACGCCGTGGTGGGTATGACAGACGATAAGTCCACGGAGTTTGCTATCTCTATTTTGGCAAACACCGAAGAGGAGATACCTGGTACCTATATCAACGATGGACTGTTTGGCGGATTCAGCGGCGAGAACTATGATTTCGTTACATTCATAGGCGGACAATATACCACCTATATCGCCAAATGGAATGCCGAAAACGAGGACTATGACATTGTGACTATCGAAAAAGGCGAAGCCAAGGTGGCGATGGATGACGAGCAAGATATTACCATAACGGGTTGGTTCATCGGCAATGATGGCGTGAAGTATCAGATTACCATGACTTCTAAGGTGGATAAGCCTCGTCTGACCGATGATGCACAATCGGGGGCTGTGGATCGTATGTTGACAGGCACTAATGGGGTGACTATCACAGATAATACCGCTGAAAATGGTCCTATACAATTTGAGATAATGACTGATAGCGAACTATTATCGCTCTGGTTCTATGCAGAAAAACCCGATGCGGATATTATTATACCAGAGGGTACATACTATATTGATGACTCTGGGGACTACGAGACGGTAGTGGCAGGCGACGGCAGTCTGGGTAAGTCGTTCTACTCTACGCACGATGGCGTGTATTTCACTTCGTTGTATTTCTTGGTCTCAGGTACGGTGGAGGTAAGGAAGAATGCATCGGGCAAGTTGCATTTTGAATTGAATGCCGTCAATTCCTACGATGTGCCTGTGCATATCATATACGATGCGGATGTGGATTCTGGCGTAAGCAATAGCCTATTACCAATTACCAATAGCCGCAAGGTGTTGCGCGATGGTCGCTTGCTGATAATTAACAATGATGCAACTTATGATGCAATAGGTGTACAAGTAAAGTAGTTATTCATTTATAAACACTATAGCGTATGAAGAAGATTTTTACTCTTTTCTTTTCGTTGGTGGCTGCCATGATGCTGTGGGCAGCACCTCAAACGAATCTAAAAACTTTATCTAAGGATGCTGATACTAAGTTACATCCACAGGTACTGCGCGCCATGACACAGGACGTGAGCAAGCGTGCGTTGCCTGCTAATCATGCGATGGAGCGCAAAGCGCCTCAACAGCGCCTTGCCCCTATTGCTAAAGCTGAGGCGGGAACGATTACCCTCAATGGCGAGGGCTTCTTGGTTGGTCCTGAGTATGAGGCAGCTACTGGCGAGTGGTATATCGCATTGGAAGCGCAAGGATACACCTTCCGCCTCTGCTGGTTTGGCGAGGAAGATAACTATTGCGGAACCTACACTTTCGATGATATGAGCATGGACTACTCTTGGGGATGGTATCAATCTGCAGATATGTTCTACGAGATTTACTTCCAAGATGTTACGATGACTGTTTCTGAGAAAGTACAAGGCAGTCTCAAGCAAATCATATTGGACGCTACCATCACGGACACTAATGACCGTATATATGAGGTACATGCGGTGCACAGCACCTATACGCCTAAAAACACCATTGAGAGCGTGTTGAACAATAGTTCAGTGACTATGGAGTTTGGCTACTACGTGCTGGAGGGTAGCAACGATAATATGTCTGTGAAGCTAAATGTGATCTCTGACATGATTGAGGGTGAATATACTAAAGCAAGCTTTGATATGAACCAAAGCAAGATTGTGTATGATGGTGTGGAGCAGGAGATGTTGCAAGCCAATATGATGGTAGGTTTGAGCGAGTTGGAGAATGGGGCTTTGGGCTATCAGGCAACATTGCACTTCTATAATCAAGATACTGTATTGCACAAGGTGTTGATGACTGTGCCATTGCCAGCAGCGAAAGAGACGATTCATGTGGAATGCCATAACTTGTATGTAGATGAGTCATACACCGATTATGGCTTTATGATGGTTGGTGGCTCTAATGCGGATTACGATATTTTTGCTATGTATGAGGGATTCTATGCGGAAGCAGGTGTGTATGAGAATATTGCATTGACTGTAACTGACAAGAAGACTTGGTTGGACTGCTCTTCTATCCGTGGTACATTGACCATGACTGAGGCAGCCAATGGTTGGGAAGTGCATATTGAGGCATATTGCGATGACTATAATTGCTACGCTATTGATATGAATTTTGAGGTGCCAGTGCCAACCAAAATCGTGAAAGTGGAATTTGAAAATAGTGCTTTGGCGAGCTTCCGAGCAGATCAATTGAATATGATTCAACTCATTCAGTATGCAAATGATTATGAGGCGTCTATTACCATTTATAATACTGGTTTAGGTGAGTCTTTCAATATGGAAAAAGTGTTGTTGGATTATACCGAGTTCTATGATTGGACTGTGGAGTCAAGTGTGGAGATTGCAGATGTTAAGGGTGTGCTGAACCAACGCGGTGATACCACAGTGATCAATGCCAGCTATATAGGTTTCAATGCTGTGCAGTACGATGTGGAATTTTGGTACACGGTTCCAACGCCAGTGGATACTGTAGTGATTGAGATGCCTGTGAAGTTTAGTAACGCTTTGCAAGATGGCTATTATATCTTGTCGTCCTATACTCCAGATGATTCTATCTTCATCTCGTTGAGCCCATTGACTGATGGCGATGTTGCAGGTACATTCATCAACGATGGTATGTTTGGTAAGTTTGGCGCAGAGGGTGGTCGCTATGATTTCTTTAGTGGCAACACCTTTATCTATGTGGAGGCAGAGTGGCAAAACTACACCATAGAGAAAGGTGAATTGGTGGTAGAGCATGCGCCCAATGGAGCGATTACAGCCGAGGCAAAGTTTATTGCTCGCAATGGCGTGTATTATCATGTAAAGATGACATCGGAGTACAATGTGCATCTTGATTTTGATGAGCCAGAAGAGATTATAGATCGTACCTATACCACAGAGGATAATGTGATTATTGAAGACCAGACCGAGAATAATGGCTATATCTACCTCGCCTTGACGGCGGCCGATGGCTCGGATATGGCGGCGTTCTTCTTCTTCGCAGAGGAAACAGACGAGGATATCATTGTGCCTGCTGGTGTGTATCCTATTGATTCTTCAGAGGAGTATGGTACCGTATATGCAAACCCTGGTGTTCAAGGTAATGGCGTATGGCCTTCGTACTATGCTCGCATGGCGGAGGATGGTGGACTGACGACACCATTGTGGCTATTGGTTGGCGGTACGGTAGAAGTCACAAAGACCGAAGAGGGATATCCATACATGGAAGTGAATGCATATAACTCGTATGGTGTGCCTGTTCATATTATCTATGACGGTACAGTTACGAGTGTGGAAAATACCTATAGCCCAGCGCCTATTGCTGTTAAGCAGATTAAAGATGGTCAATTGTATATCATTCGTGATGATAAGATATACAATGTGTTAGGTGCGATTGTTGAATGATATAGTAGTTCGTGATGTTGAAGAAATTGAATGTCCTTTTAGTAGTAATGCTGGTGGCAAACACATTGTTTGCCACACCAGTATTGCACACTCGTCAAGCAGCCATTAAGACCAAAACGCTGCAGTTTGCTACATCGGCAGAGCGCCAAAAGGTGCAAAAGCAGTTAGCAGAAACTGCTGATAAGGCAATCGCTCCTGCGGCAACGACCATAGCTCCTTCGACGACGATCAAGGCACTCGCTGTCGTTAACAAAGTACCTGCACAAAAAAACGCCAAAGAGGAGATTGTACTGCATTATGATAAGTTTGCGTACTTCCAATACTATGCTTCCAGCAAGGATTGGTTTTTGTCGATGTCGTGCGATGACCCAAGTAAACCAGAATATGGCTATGTGGTGAAGCTTGATTAGTTTGCTCCTGCAGATAATCCATTTGGAACCTTTACTACTTCTGATTTTGATATGACCTATTCACTCATAGGCATCAACAAAGAGGTGATGGTATTCTATGAGGAAGTGACCTTGACCGTTTCGCAAGTCAAAACGGGCAATATGTCCACTATTATTGCGGAAGCAACAATCTTGGGCGATGATGGTAACACCTACAAGGTGAAATGCGTAGAGGAAACTATATCGCCTGCCACACAACATAAGGTGGTAATCAACAATGCTACACTGACCAAAATAGACAAACAATTCACTATTGCAGGTCAGAATAATAGCATGGAAGCTACTCTGGTGGTTAATAATGCGAAGTCAGTTTTAGGTAGTTATGCACAATCAAGCATTGATTTGGATGCCTGCCAATTTACCTATCGAGAGGCGGTGGTGACACCTATGCAGGTAAGCGCGGAAGTGACCAGCGCAACGGTGAAAGGTAAACTATCGTATGTGGCGAATATATCGATGCTGAGTACGGATACGGTGCAGTATGACATTACGATGAATGTCCCTTTGCCCGAACCAACGAAGAAGGTGGATATAGTGGCGAAGAACCTGCTTGTGGATGATAGCTATGTGGATTGGTATGGCAAAATCTTTGCCGACGCCTATACCAGTTTGTGGTTGGTGGATTTGGAGATTCCAGGCTATTATCTGACGGAAGGAACCTATTCAGAGGGTGTGGTATGTACTATTGTTAATCGTTTTACCGACGAGGAGATAACCGCTTTGCAAGCCACTCTACAGGTGAGCAAAGACAAGAACGGTAGATGGGTGATTGCAGGCGAAGTGCGCGGCTCGGATAATGTGCTATATAATCTGCACTTGTCGTGGACAGTACCTACGCCATCGAAAGTGGTGAAGGTGCGATTTGACGAATCTGCCGAGGCTACCTATTGGGTGCAAGATAATGATTTACAATTATCTAACTTGACCGACGATTATTATGTGTCGTTGGATGCTGCTAATGACTATGGTACACCAATTCATATTGTTTACAATGGTTCATTGGTGGAGAGTGGAGTAGAGCAAGTGGTGGCAGAACAAGTGGTAGCAAAGAAGATACTCAATAATGGACAGTTGCTTATCATTCACGACAATGGCGATGTATTTGATGCCACAGGCGCGCGCGTGAAATAATAAAAGTATTGTCTTTTCACGGAAAAAACAAATTTACGCTCAAAATATTTGGTGTTTCAAAATATATTTCGTAACTTTGCACCTTTATTTGACAAGTGCAGATAGCAAATAACAAATTTAATTAACCATATTTATTAACAAAAATTCATTAGTATGAAAAAATTTACTCTTTTTATTGCAGCTATTGCAATGAGTGTAATGTCGTACGCATTGAATCCTTACGCGTACGCGTTGTCATCGAGCCTGTCTGAGGATGGTGCTACTTTGACCGTGAATTACTCCCTGAATGCAGAGGCTACTGCTGTTAGCGTAGTGCTGCTGAACGGTGAGGAGGTAGTTAAGACTGTTCCTTGTGATGGTCTTGCTCAAGGCGAATACACCGTGGCTATCCCAACTGAGGGTCTGCCTCAAGGTGTAGAGTTGACTTGGAGTGTTGAGGTGCAGGGTGCTTCTGTAGCAGAGCCAACACAAGAGGAGAAGATTTACAGCTTCTACCACCCATCTGGTTTGGACATTGACAACAACCCAGAGAACCCAACCTTCGGTATGCTTCTCGTGAACGAGGGTATGCAAAAGGTAAAAGATGTAGAAGGTTATGTAAGTTCAGGTTTCGGTGCTGGTATCTTCGCATTTACTCCATCATTTGACCCAATCGTAAATGGTGACAAGCCAGGTTTCAATGGTGGTATTGAGTTCACCACAGGTCGTGCTGATGCTGCTGGTTCTACCGCATATTCTCCACGCCGTATCCGTATCTCTGAGGACGGTCGTATCTTCGTTACTTCACTCAACACAGATGGTAACTACCTCTGGGAGGTTACTCCAGATAACCTTGACGAGTGGAATCCTATCTTTAAGGGTACTTTGAATGAGCAAGCTGAGCTTATCACCGAGGATAGCGCATTCATCGCTGCTCCTAACGCAGGTTTCGATGTGAAGGGTTCTGGTGAGAACTTGCAACTCGCTATGTATTCTGTTAATATCGCTGGTATTGGAACCGCAATGTCAGGTTTCCGTCTCGACGAGTATAACCTCGGTACCGCTACTGAGTGGACAACTGCTCCTTCAAAGAATTGGGTGGATGGTCTCTACGCTATCAACTATACTGGTACTCAAGTTGAGTACGACAACGAGGGTGGTCTTTGGATCGCTTCTTACCGTGGTTCTGCTAATGAGACAAACCCAGGTTTGGTTCACATCAACGCTCAAGGTGTTGAGGATGCTAAACTCGTTTGGAACAACGTACGTCAGGCTGGTATCCGCTTTAATAACGACTTTACTAAGCTCGTTGTAGCTGGTAACAATGGTTCTGCTAAGAAGGCTACTATCTACACTGTTTCTAAAGATGAGAACGGTGCTCCTGTATTGACAGAAGAGACTGTTGTTAACATGTCTGCTGTAGGTAACAACCTCAACGACTTCGCTTGGGACTACGCTGGTAACTTGTATTCTTGCGGTAACTCTGCTGAGAAATTGGCTGCATGGGCAATGCCTTATAGCGGTCAAGTGACTACTCCAGCTGCTTCTAAATATGCATTCGAACTCGCTGCTCCAGTTGAGACAGTTGAGATGGTAGGTGTGGTTAAACGTGTTCTCTACAACGGTTATGACGTTGTTGTTCTTACCCACGAGGAAGACGGTACAGCTCACATCTATAATATCGTAGAAGGTGATGTACTTGAGGTATCTCAAGAGGGCGTTATCGCAGTTGATGCTGAGAACGCAGGCGACTACCTCGCTATCTCTGATATCGCTCTCACCGAGGATGGCAAACTCGTTGCTACCAACTATATGCAAACCCAAGCTGGTGACAGCTATGTAAATGAGGGTTACAAACGTGGTGAGACACGCATCTACATGTGGGATGACCTCGCAGGTGCTCCTTCTATCTTGTTCACCTCTAAGATGTCTTCTAACTGGTTCCGCAGTAAGCAAGGTTTGACTATGGCAGTTAAGGGTACTTCTGACAACATGGAGATCTTCATGACAGGTATCCACGCTACAAGCGCATGGGCACGCGTATCTTCTTATCGCGTAATCGATGGCGTTTACACTGAGCCTGAGGTTAACCACAACGACCACTACTACTTCTACGACATTAACGACGCTATCGCTCTTGAGACTACCGTAGGTACTCAATATGAGTTGAATGCTTCTCCTCTTGGCGACATGAACTGGATCCTCGATGCTAACCTCATTGACCCAGTTGAGATCGTAGAGCCTGAGACCAACAATGTTGAGATTGCTTCTTGCGTTGCTCTCAACGAGGATCTTGGTAAGAAATACAATGGTGCTTCTTACATCACCGTAAACGGTACAGTCTATATGGTTGCTCCATTCGCAACTCCTGCTGGTGACCTCGTAGCTGTTGAAATCCTTGACATCACCAACGGTCTTGATGCTGCTCAATACGTAGATATGCTCTACCTCGATGAGGCTGTTACTGCTACAGCTGCTGCTACTGCTGTTACCGTTGTAGAGAACACATTGGTAATTTCTCTCGTAGCTGATGCTACTCTCTACTCATTCGAGCTCCCATTGGGTAACGCTGGTGGTGACTGGGAAGTTTACGAGGATGAGATCAGCAACCTTGTGATCGATCTTGACAACCTCGTTCTCATCGGTGGTCCAAGTTCTGCTTTCCAAGTAGATGTATACCTTGGTCTTGGCGAGTACAACCGCAAC
>JAFZGC010000031.1 GCA_017555595.1 Paludibacteraceae bacterium
ACAAAGACATCAAGGATTATCCAGTACGTGCTTACAACGCCAACGAGATTGTTGTTTCTGTAGGTGCAAAGCAAGCATTGTGCAACGCTATCGAGGCATTGATTGGTCCTGGCGACGAGGTAATCATGCCTACCCCATGCTGGGTAAGTTACGTAGAAATGGTGAAGATTGCACAAGGTAATAGCATATTGGTCAAGACTACCATGGACAACAATTTCTGCCTTACTGCTGAGCAACTCGAAGCGGCTATCACACCTAATACCAAGTTGCTGATGCTTTGTTCGCCAAACAACCCAACTGGTTCGGTATATACATTGGAGAATTTGAAGGCATTGGTAGAGGTACTCCAGAAGCATCCACAAATCGTGGTATTGGCCGATGAGATTTATCAACATATCCTCTACACAGGCAAGCACGAGACATTGGCACAGTTCCCAGAGTTGGAAGACCGCCTCATCATCATCAATGGTGTGAGCAAAGCATACGCAATGACGGGCTACCGTATTGGTTGGTTAGCATGCCACAATAAAGAGCTCATCACGGCTGTAAAACGCCTACAAGGTCAGACTATCAGTTGTGCGACAACCATCGCACAAAAGGCAGCCGAAGCCGCATATACTGGCGACCAAACTTGCGTTGAGGAAATGCGTCAAGCTTTCCATCGCCGCCGCGATTTGATTCTTGGATTGGCACGAGAGATTCCTGGCATGAAGGTATTGGAGCCACAAGGTGCTTTCTATCTCTTCCCTGATGTGTCAGCATTCTTTGGCAAACAATTCCAAGGTCAGACTATCCACAATGCCGACGAGTTGGTAACCTTCCTCCTTCAAGAAGCACACGTGGCATGCGTATCAGGTAGCGCATTTGGCGAGGACAACTGCATTCGTTTCTCCTACGCTACCAGCGAAGAACTTATCATTGAGGCTATGCGCCGCATGAAAGAAGCATTAGCAAAATTACAATAAATTGTCAAAATGTTTGCTAGTACAAAAATATTTTCGTACCTTTGCAAACGAAATTGAAAAAGTAAAACCATAAAAAAGATTAAAATTATGAAGAAAAGTTTGATTTTGGCTGCTCTTTTGGCAGTAGTAAGCGTAGGTGCAGCCGTTGCACAACCACGCGCAATAGGTCTTAACTTGGGTTATGGTCTTGATGTGTCTTATCAACACACGCTCAGCAAGTCTAATATGATTGACTTGTCTGTAAATATCCCATGCTTCGCTGGTATCGGTGCAACCGCTACTTATGACTGGGTCAACCCATTCAACACAGCCATTCCTTGGAGCGAGAAAGGTAAGTGGAACTGGAATCTTGGTGTAGGTGCAGGTTTGGGTGTATATAATCCATTCCGTACTACTAGTATTCTCAATGAGCAAGGTCAGTTAGATAAAGAATGGGCGGGTAAAATTTATGTTGGTGCAGTAGGTCACGTAGGCGTAGAGTACAACTTCTGGTTCCCATTGCAATTGTCAGTTGACTATCGTCCTAACATCGGTTTTGCAATCGCTGGTGATGGTGGTTTTATGTTTAATAGTGTAGGTCTTATTAGCGGTATCACCCTCGGCGTTCGCTACTTGTTCTAATTTGGATGATTGATTTTTCGAAATTAATTTCGTCACGTATAGGAGTGGCTGCCACGCAAGTGGCAGCCACTATTGCACTACTCAACGAGAATGCCACTATTCCATTTATAACTCGTTACCGTAAAGAACGAACGGGTAGTTTGGATGAAGTGCAGATTAGCCAAATCGCGGATGAGTACCATCGATTCTTAGAGATAGATGACCGCAAAGCCACTATCCTCAAGACAGTTGAGGAGCAAGGAAAACTCACAACAGAACTCCGTCAACGCATTGAACAATGCTGGGATGCCACGGAACTAGAAGATATTTACCTTCCTTACAAGCCTCACCGCAAGACCCGCGCCGATGTAGCACGTGAACATGGGCTTGAGCCACTGGCGCAAGCTATCATTGAGCAGAAAGAGCCACTAGCAAAACTTTGCTCAAAATTCTTAATTCAAAATTCAAAATTAACGAAAGACGAAGCCCTGCAAGGGGCACGCGACATCATGGCAGAGTGGATCAGTCAAGATGAGCGAGCACGTAACGATATACGCCGCGAGTTCACCTATACTGCTATGATTACCACCAAGGTAGTCAAAGGCAAAGAGTCGGATCCTGAGGCACAGAAATACAAAGACTATTTCGCCGTCAGCGAACCGCTCAAACGCATCAGCTCGCACCGTCTGTTGGCTATCCGCCGTGCAGAGAGCGAGGGATATATCCGCGTAGATATCTCTCCCGATAGCGAAAAAGCATTGGATAAGTTAGCGCGCCATTATCTCAAAAGCAATAACGACACCACTTATCAAGTAGAACTAGCCATGGAAGATAGCTATAAGAGACTGCTTAAACCTGCTATCGAAACAGAGTTTGCTGCTCTCAGCAAAGAGAAAGCGGACACCGAGGCCATTCGCGTCTTCGCTGACAACTTGCGCCAACTCTTACTGGAGTCTCCGTTGGGACAAAAGCGTGTGTTGGCTATTGATCCTGGCTTCCGAACGGGTTGCAAAGTGGTGGTTTTGTCCGCACAGGGCGACCTACTCCATCATACCGTGGTATTCCTCAACACTAAGCAAGCCACTACCACACTACAATCGCTCATCCATCAGTACCAAATCGAAGCGATCGCTATCGGCAATGGTACTGCCTCGCGTGAGAGCGAACAGATGGCAAAATTTGCAGTTGATAGTTTACAGTTGACAAATAAACCGCATATCTTTGTTGTCAGTGAAAATGGTGCATCGGTATATTCAGCGAGTAAGATAGCCCGAGAGGAGTTTCCTAATGAGGATGTAACGGTTCGTGGAGCAGTATCTATAGGTAGGCGATTGATGGATCCTTTGGCAGAATTGGTGAAGATTGATCCTAAATCTATTGGTGTGGGTCAATATCAGCATGATGTGAATCAAACGCGCTTAGGGGAAAGTCTGCAACAAACGGTAGAGAGTGTTGTTAACTGTGTTGGCGTAGATGTCAACACAGCTAGTAAGCATATCTTGACGTATATCTCTGGATTGGGTCCAGTATTGGCACAAAACATTGTAAACTATCGTAGCGAGCATGGTGCCTTTGCCAACCGCAAAGCTCTGATGAAGGTTCCTAAGATGGGTGCCAAGACATTCGAACAAGCTGCTGGTTTCTTACGAGTTACCAATTCCAATAATCTACTAGACAACTCAGCGGTACACCCAGAGAGTTATCCTATAGTTGAGCAGATGGCAAAGGACTTGCATTGCAGCGTAGCCGACCTTATGCAGCACCCCGAATTGCGCAAACGTATTGACTTGCAACGCTATGTAACCGACACAGTAGGAATCCCTACTCTCACAGATATTCTCCACGAATTGGAGAAACCCAGTCGTGACCCACGCACGCAGTTAGAGGAGTTTCAATTTGATGAGTCGGTACACACGGTGGATGATTTGAAAGTAGGTATGGTCTTGCCGGGTATTATTACGAACATTGCCAATTTCGGTGCATTCTGTGATGTGGGCGTACACAAGGACGGACTGATACATATCTCAGAGATGACTAATCGCCGTATCAGTAACCCTAATGAAGTCGTTTCGCTTCACCAGCATGTGCGTGTACGCGTGATAGATATTGACCGCACACGAGGGAGAATCCAACTATCCTTGAAGCAATAACCCATAATAATAAAAGAGTTCGGACATTCCGAACTCTTTCATTATAAACTATTTAGCCTTTATTCTATAGCGAAGCGTAGTCTAAACTACAAACCATACCCCATAACATTGTAGAATTTGCCATCACGGACAATTACCACTTGCCCATTGATAAGCAATTTGCGTGTTGTTGAAGAAGCATTATCTGTCCAAATATCCTCAACAGCAGTACCAGTACGTCCTTCTTCGAACCACAAGTATAACGCATCGTTATTCAACATCCATGGAGCATCTACGTTATTACCTAACACAAAACCGTGGTCGTTCAACCAGTCTGTGGTCAGTTCGCTGGCAGCCATATCGGCACCTTCGGTAGTAGTTTCCACAGCCTCCACAGTCGCATCTACAACAGCCAAGTCAGAAATCACGTAGTTATTCATCAGGCACTTCTCAGTATTGCCATAGATACGTGGCCACTCTGACTGAGGTTTGCTCCAGTCGATATGATCCCAATCATATTCATAGTCATCGCAGCTGGAGAAGCCCACTACACGGTGTGCTATAGCCTCTTGAGGTGCTTGGATAGATTGTAGTGCTACGATATTGTCATAAACGATAGCATTGGTTGCTTTGCCTAAGATGTCAGCAGCCAAAGCACCTACGATACCGCCTACTCCACCCTTGTCTGTAGCCAATGCGAGAGCCAATGTGCCTTCTACATAGCAGTTAGCAATCACCGTACGATCACTCGCACCTGCTATACCACCCACAATGGTAGCACCTGCTATATCAGCATTCACATGCGCATGGTGTATAGGGCAGTCGCCATCCACCGTTGCCGCTGCACCTCCGACAGTAGCACCACCTTGGAGCTCGCCCGAGAAAGCAACCCCTGTCATGCTGGACGAAGTGAGCATCTTGCCCACAAGACCACCAAGTGCTTCTGCATTCGTCACCTCGATGACTGCATCTTGCAGCGAGCATTCGCTGATCTTCACGTACAGCGATGCCTCGCCTATCAAACCGCCACATACGCCTGCAAAATCCTTACCCACGATGGTAGGTTTAATCACATGCACATTGCTCAATATAGCACTCAGTCCTTGCAAGGTACCAGCTTCATCCGCAACACCATCAGCAAAGCCACCACGCATGATATTAGCCACCAGTCCTGCATACAGACCGTTGTGATTGAGTGACATCACAGGCTCAATGAGGCGGATATTCTTAATCACAGCGGTGTCCACTACCTCGTGGAAAAGTCCACTACCATTCAAGTAGAGATTGGTGAGCTGCTTATTGCCGCCGTCCAACTTTCCTCCAAACAACTTTTGCAATCCCGTGAAGGCTGCACCACCGAAGTCTATATCATTCATAATCTGATAGTAGGCCATAGGTTTGCCATCTATTTGGCTGAAGTCAGCTGCACAAGTGATTTGGTATGGGTTGGTAGCAGTACCATCGCCTTGGAGCGTATTCTTGCTCAGTGGCAAGGCGTGGAAGTTGAGCGTAAAGTGAGAGTCGTTGTTGTATGCGCAGAAGAGTACAGGGTTCGTCTTCTCGTTGAGCACATTGATCATGCTCAATGCTCCACCCTTGGCAGCATCAGCTCCCAATTCGAGGAGAGTCTTGCCCTCGTTGTTGCAGATGAGTAGTACTTCCTCCTTATTGTCAGAACCTACCTTAGTGCGTTTGAGCAGCACCATATACTCGCGCGCATTGTCTGCGTTGAAGAGGCGTGGGTTCAGCACAGCGGATTGGATATTGACTTGCGCTGTCTCCACGCGATGACCGAGATTGAGGTCGTCGTAATGATGCAACTTACCCTTGGTGGTGAACCATGCTATGCGCTGGTGGATAGTACCGTCTGCGGCATTCTCACCTTGCAATAGTGACACCACATATTGGTATGAATCGCCCTGTGGCACACGATCCCAATTGCCGGACAAGGTAGCACCTCCGTTGTAGAGAGGAATACGGGTAACCGTTTTGCACGATGGCACATCTACCATTTGGATAAACTCCACATCGTTTTCATTCTTCAAGAAAGCATACTGCTTAGAATGTCCAGGCAGGTCACTCATGTAGATAGTACCTAATCCGTATTCAGCAATAGTGTTAATCTTATTTCCCTTAGAATCATAGAGATAATAAGAATAAACAGAGCCATCGGAAGCAGTCTCATAGTTATCCACAGTCACAACGAATGCCATTTCTCCTGTGCCATTGTAATCGAGTATCACATCACTCTGTCCGCCCAAACCACCTAAATAGTAGAAGCTATAGAGGAATGCAGGATCTTCATCTTGCACCATTGGGATTTTCACCTCTGAGAGCTGTTTGAACTTATTGTCATAGCGTGTGATGACCAAACTATTGTCGGGATTCACCACTGGCTCCTCGTAAATAGGAATACTTGGGTCGAAGAATGGTTTCTCATATTGCGCTACCACATAATCAATCGTATATTCGCCACTCTGCATCATGTAGATAGGCATAGGGTCGTTAAGTGAAGCTATATTCTGGTATGGCACCTCAAAGGTGTGTTTGAGCACGGGTTGGCTGGTGCCGTATTCTGCTTTGCCATAGACATCATATTCATAGTAGAGAACTTCGCCTTGATACGCTTGACGAAAGAAGACCATCGTGTAGTTGTCGTTATTATTGGTGGAGATGTTCTTAGCCAAGACTTGATTACCCTCCACGTTGCATACGTGCGTAGAGCCATCTGCTGAGAGAGAGTAAACGCTGTTGTAGAAACGTCCCTTGTAGTCCTTAGTAGCCACTGAGATAAACAACATAATCTCGATATTGTTATCCGAGTTGAAGAACTTGCGTGTCACCAGCGGGTTGATCTCCACATCGCGCACCCAAAGGTCGGTCTCTGCCAATTCGAAAGTCTCGTTAAGTGTTCCTACTAGATTCTGGAAGTTATCATAGATGGAGATAAGCGCCGTCTTTGGACGTCCATTCTCCATGCCATAAGCAGCTGTATAAGTCCATGTTGATCCATCAGGACCAGTTAGGAAACCATAGTTATCTACAGGACCGATAGTAGTATACATATCAGTAGTCGTATTCTTTGCTACTACCTCTGGCATAGCAATGCTACACATACACATCACTATGCATAAAATTCTAATAATTTGTTTCATTTTTTATACCTTATTAATTATACTAATCTACATCATCACTATCATCAATATAGTAGTGATTATCTTCGGCTTTTTTCTTGCTAAACTTGTAGCTGTAATAGTCAGCATATTTACCATACTTGCCATATCTACCACCATACGTTTTCTTTTTGCCATATCCATAGCCATAACCATAGCCATGTCCGTATCCATAACCACCATAACCATAGCCGTATCCATAACCATAGCCATAACCGTAACCGCCATGCATACGACCTACTTGCACATCTGATAGTATCAGATTTATCTTCTCCTTATGGTTGAGCGATAAGGCTTGTAATGTTTGTTCCGCAAATCGCTTATTCGTTTCCATACAACGAATCACAAACAGTGTAATATCGGTTTGTTCAATCAACGCCAATGAATCTGGAACCATACCAACAGGCGATGAGTCAACGACAATATATTCATATCGTTGGCGTAATATGCCAAGTAATTCCGTCAGTTTATCGCTACGAACCAACTCACCTGGGTTAGGTGGGATAGTACCTGCTAGAATAATATCAAAACCTAAAGCTTCATGGTGAATAATAATATCTTCTAACTCGCAATCACCAATCAAGTAATTGGTAATACCCACTTGTGCATCAAGTCCCAGTTTATCATGAATATTTGGTTT
Source organism: Paludibacteraceae bacterium (assembly GCA_017555595.1). GTDB lineage: Bacteria > Bacteroidota > Bacteroidia > Bacteroidales > Paludibacteraceae > Colicola. The sequence goes on from JAFZGC010000031.1 coordinate 7,508, forward strand.
ACGAATATCCATATCAACCAATATCGTTGGATGACCAGTCATCGCATATTGCGCAGCCATATTCGTACTAATAAAGGTCTTACCATCACCCGATTGAGTGGAAGTAATAGTAATAGCAATATTGGTCTTACGTTGGACAATAAATTCAATGCGCAAACGAATACTACGCATCATCTCCGCATATCCAGAACGAGGATGTTTCTTGGCATGCAATGGATTTTGCGATTTTACACGTCGCAATGTACCGATAAGTTTAAAATCACCCAGTTTCTCTGCTTCCTTTGGATTACGCACTTTATTGTTCAGCAATTCTGATAGGATTAATATGAGCAAAGGAATGACCAAACCAATAGCCATATGTGCAACCATATTTTTGCGTTTTTCTTTGCTATTCATGGAGCGTGTTGTGCGAGCACGGTCCATAATCTCACTATCTGGGGTGTTACGAGCCTTTTGAATCTCTGCCTCAGCGCGTTTTTGCAAGAAGAATGTATAATAATTATCATCAATACGATAGTTACGCTCAATAGCTACCATTTGCAACTCTTTTTCTGGTAGATTTTGTATTTCGCGTTCTACTTCATACAGGCGAGACGATAAATCCTGCTTTTCTATCTCGAGTGATGCCTTCATTGATTGTACCAACTCAGCTATAGCAGTTTTCACATTATTAATATCATTGGTGTATTTAGCATAATACACATTACGCTCACTAAGCTCACCACGCTGAATATGCAAATCATTCAATTGTTGTACCAATGTCATTAACATAGGCTCATTAACACCAACTGAAACAGGAGCGACCACAGTACCTTGCTCTATCTTTTGTTCGAGGTAATTTGTAAGATAATTCAAATAAGTTTCTTTCAAGCGTAATGCCATCTTTTGCTGGTCGTACTGATTGACTTTTGCCATCAATCCACCCGCATACGATGACACGTCAACAAACTTGTTCTCTTGTCGAAAATCTGTCATCGCACTTTCACTCTGACTCAAACTAACTTGCAGTACACCTAACTGTTGGTTGATAAACGCAATTGTCTTATCCGCAACCATGTTTTTGCGTTCTACGCTATGCAATAGATATATATCAGATAATTTATCAATAAAATCACGATCGCGCTCTGGTGTCACACCCACCAATTGTATTCCCAAAATAGTACTACGTTCAGTGACAAAATTCAATTGCAAACGACTTGAAAACTCGTTTGTCAATCCCTCGCGACTACGGAAACGGAAATAGATATGTTGTCCAGGACGCATCATCACCTCTGTAGGTACAATCGTTATATCAAACAATGAAGTATGCAATGGTTGACCATAACGTGCTATATATGAAAATGCGTAATCGTCATTATCATCAATAGTTATTAACAACGTTCCATCATCTTGCACCATACATTTGTACAAATAATTATACGCAGTAGGCTCCAAATGCGAATATTCTACCAACACAGGCGTATTACGGTAGATATTACGCGTTTTAAAACGTCCTTTTGTCATGTATTCTACATTCAAGAATGGTAACGAGTCCACGGTTCTTGAGATCAAATCATAACTACCCAAAATGATTAACTGGTTATTTACATTACGATAGCCTGCTTCCATTCCAAACCCTTGCATCAAAGCAGAATTACCATAGCCACCACCTCCTGACTCCTGAATAATCATGGTACCTGTTGTCAAATAAGTCTCCATGACTTTTCTATTTTTTAGATAAGCCAAAGAGAACGCTATAATACCTGCGATTACAAACAGATACCAGTGGTTAATGATTCTAAATACCCACTCCAATATATCAATACCCGAACTCTCCTCTTCTAATTGTGGAGTTTGTGGTTGTGGTGTTGATTGAGGTGGTTGTACTGGGTTGTGTTGGAATTGTTCTTCTTGTATCATACCAATTGTATATTACTAAATGATGATTCTATTGTATTATATAACTACCATATTCCTGGTATGTAATTCAATACGGTCACAAGCAATGATACGGAACTTGTAATCAATGCTAAAAACGAGCTATAACTTGATTGCTTATAAAAACTACCTGCATCACGACTCACATAAATCAAATCATTGGGATAAACGTAATAGTATTTTGAGTCGATAATCGTAATGGTTCGAATATCAAATTCAAGCACTTCAGGCTCTTCGTTACCATGTGGACGAATAATGCGGACATGGCGTCTATCACCTGAATTCATTAAATCGCCCGTCATAGCCAATGCTTGAAATATGGTTAATCGCTCTTTGTAGATAGAGTACGTACCCGAATTAGCATCACCCAATACCATAAACTGCTTATTGTACATAGCCAATTTGACATCAGCATCAGGTATTATCTCACGCATGGCAGCGCGCAACGTATCCTGTGCCTCCAATTCGGTTAAACCTGCCAACTTGATAGGAGGTAAAAATGGAATATCAACTGTGCCATCCGAATAAATACGATAGGAATTAGCATATTGTCCACCCACTGCATTATTAGCAGAAAACACCTTTGCGATTGTTTCGTCCATCGTTATCACACGGTAAATAATTTCATCATTTACCTGCAATCGATATGGAGTATATGGCACAGAATCGTATTGAGGCAAATCATCTCGCTCCTGCAACAACCCCACTTGGCGATAACCATAACATCCCGTGAATAGTATAGCGATGGCAATACAAAACAGTAAAATGAAATATTGGTATAACGTTTTCATACTTGCTTACAATTACATTGATTATCCTTATTACATATTACTGATGGCTATCCACGGCATTTATTGTACGAACCACCAATCCGTACACAAAACCACCAAACGCTAATGTAGTCGCTACAACACTGATAGATGTGGTCAATGAGTTAATACCAAAGCTTTGCCCCTTAATCTTCTGGATATAAATCACATCATTTGGTTCTATATAGTAATACTCCGAATTGATAATATCCTTCGATCGTACATCAAAAATCTTCACTTCAGTCTTTCCCTCTTTTTCGCGAACGATACGCACTTGACTTCTATCACCAAAATCACCTATATCTCCAGCCATTGCAAGAGCCTCAAAGATGGTCACTTTCTCCTTTTGAATATTGAACGTACCACTTCCGCGATCACTAATCACACTAAACGATCGACGTACAATATTCACCTCTACTGACATCATTTGGTAATCCCCATAATTTTTGATAAAACTTCCCAATTCGTCTTCTAACAATCGTTTCACTTCACGCGTTGTTTTACCACGTACAGGAATATTTCCTACCATCGGAAAGTCTATCGTACCGTCATCTTGCACAAGGTATGTATACAAATCATATCCACCACCAGCACCCGACATACCTTGGCGCATCTGTGAACTTGACATGCTACCACTAGATGCATTAAACATCTTATCTATACGCTCATCTACCGAATAGACATAAATATACAGCCTATCGCCTATTCGCAACTCATAATCCTCATAAGATAGCGTATCGGCATAATGAGGGATGCCATTCTTACCTGGATCTTGCATCAAATTGACACGTTTGCTTGTCACGCACGATGCCATTAGCAGAGGCAATAGAACAATCAATATTCTTTTTAAACTCATAATCCTCTAAACACTAAACACTAAACACTAAACACTCTCATCTCTTCTCATCCCAACCAAATGGGTGTGATGCTAATGGCAACTTTGCCAATGGATGATAATCCCCTACCAAACCTATTGGCTGCGCACCACGGATCGTACTCACTATCTCTATACTTGGTCTTGCCTCTGAAATACGGAATCCATTACCAGCCAAAATTTGGCGATAACTTTCCGTATGCAACTCGGTAAATCCTTGACTAAACTCAAACTCCTCACCGTCAATCGACAATGTACGATAGGTCTTTTTCTCTCCTTGAACCGCATTTTCTGGCAAGCACAAGGCATTGATGCTCAAGAAATAACGAACACGAGCATGCTTCAATTGCAAGTAACCTGCCACACGATCAAATGACATCACATGTACAATATTCTGCTCTACCTCGCCAAATAACCATTGCAGCATGTCATAGAAGTGCACACCGATATTTGTGGCTATGCCACCTGCTTTATGAACATCACCCTTCCAAGAACTATAATACCATTTGCCACGGCTGGTAATATAGGTCAAATCCACATCATAAATCTTATCTTTAGGACCTTCCTCTATTTTCTTCTTCAAAGCAGCTATACGATCATGCAGACGCAACTGAAGAATTGTGTATGCCTCTTTACCTGTTTCTTTCTCCAGTTCTATCAAATTGTCGATATTATACGGATTCAACACAAGCGGCTTCTCACAAATCACATTACAGCCTAAACGCAATCCGTAACGAATAAATGCATCGTGCGTATAGTTAGGAGTACAAATACTCATCCATGATAGAGGATTTGAAGTACGCATCTGCTTCGAGCAGAAGCGATCAAACTGCTCATGCTCCGTAAAGAATGAGCACTCTGGAAAACTGCTATCCAAACGACCTACTGAATCAAACCTATCATAAGCCACCATCAAGTTATTGCCCGTATCGGCAATAGCCTTGATATGACGAGGAGCAATGTAACCCGCAGCACCAATCAAAGCAAAATGCTGCACAGACTGCGCATTGTATTGTCCAATCAAATTCTCTTGCATATTTATATTTTTATCCTTATTTACCATCGTACACTATTTAGTGCCGCAAAGGTACAACTTTTTTTTCACATATGCAAATAAAACAAACGAAACAGTAAAATTATTCTCAAATATCGTCAAAAATTTGTATGTATGCATTTTTTTTTGTACCTTTGCACAAAAATCAACAAGTATATGTCTGCTATTGCTTTTTGGGTAAAAAATGCACGGAGTATTGCGCTTCCACAGTCTGCTCTTCCTTGTTTGACGGCTATTATTCTTTGTATCGGGCAAGACGGATTTTTGTGGTGGTTATCATTCCCCATTTTTCTTGGCATTTGCGCTGCCCACTTGGGCATGAATCTTGCAGATGATTATTTCGATTACAAGCATGACTCACGTATCCGTTCTGACCTAAGCAGCTGTAGTATCCGCGCTCGCATGGAGAAATGTCACTACATCCAAAGCGGCGCTACTGACATACATCATTTGGGTTGGGCTGTAGTTGGTTTTCTTGCATTTGCAGGGGCGATGGGTGTTATCGCTTTCGTATCGCAATGGCTCATAAATGGTTGGCAAGCGGCTATGGGTATTGTAATTTATGCTATTTTAGGATTATTCGTAGGTATCAATTATTCTGGCAAACCACTTGAATTGGGCTATCATGGTTTAGGCGAATTAGTCATTGGACTGATGTTTGGACCACTCAATATGTTAGGGGTACAAGTATACCTTACGGGTAATATGTTTTCATTGCCAATGCTCTGTATGAGCATAGGAATAGGTTGCATGGTTACCAATATCGTATATGTTCATTCGGTAATGGAAGTAAATGCAGATGCCGAACTAAGCAAAATGACTTTTGCTCGATTATTAATGGGAAAGGACATCAACAATCATGGAAAACAACGGATGATTGGATTCATTGGCTTTTTTGCTGTTATTCCGTTTGTTTTATTAGTCATAGGCATATTATTAGGTTGGTGGAGTCCATGGTTTCTGTTGACCCTATGTACCCTACCCATGTCTATTTTTCTCATTCATTCTACGCGCCTTTTTGCCTATGGACTTCCTCGAAATGACAAGCCGCGTTGGTGGATGGGTCCAATGGGCGAATGGGACAAGTATGTCCAAGCGGGCATAGACTGGTTCTTATTCAGATGGCTATTAGCACGAAATATATGTACGTTCTTCTGCCTCATCCTAATCTTCGTACACATTATTCTACATCTGATTTAACACCTATAACTCTTTAGAACTCTTAAAACTTTATAAAACAATATGAATAGAAAAGTTCGCGTTCGTTTTGCGCCTAGTCCAACTGGCGCGTTGCACATCGGTGGTGTCCGCACCGCCTTGTTTAACTATCTGTTTGCTCGCCAACACGGTGGCGACATGTTGCTTCGTATTGAAGATACCGACTCCACACGCTTTGTGCCAGGAGCCGAAGAATATATCACCGAATCGCTGGCATGGCTCGGCATTGAGATTGATGAAGGTATATGCCAAGATGCACCTAACGGCAAGGGTGACCACGGTCCATACCGCCAAAGTGAGCGTCGCGACATCTACCACAAATATGTAGATCAGCTCATCGCGTCGGGCAATGCGTATATCGCGTTTGACACTCCTGAGCAATTGGAGGCAAAGCGTGCTGAGATTGCTAACTTCCAATACGATGCCCGTACCCGCGAGCAGATGTGCAACTCACTCACACTCAGCAAAGAAGAAGTGGAGGCACGCATTGCAGCTGGCGAGAAGTATGTGGTTCGTTTCAAAGTGCAACCTGACATCGACGTACATGTACACGACCTTATCCGTGGCGAAGTGGTGATCAACTCCAACATCCTCGACGATAAGGTGCTCTACAAATCCGCAGACGACCTGCCTACCTATCACTTGGCGAATATCGTGGACGACCACCTCATGGAAATCAGCCATGTGATCCGTGGCGAAGAGTGGTTGCCTTCTGCCCCACTCCACGTACTCCTTTACAAGGCGTTTGGTTGGGAAGACACTATGCCACAGTTTGCTCACTTGCCACTCTTGCTCAAACCAGACGGCAATGGCAAACTCTCTAAGCGCGATGGCGATCGCCTCGGTTTCCCGGTGTTCCCATTGGAGTTCCACAACCAAAAAGATGGCTCCGTATCATCTGGCTACCGCGAGGAGGGTTACTACCCAGAGGCAGTGATCAACTTCCTGGCGTTGCTCGGTTGGCACGCTACAGGCGATCAAGAGATGTACACGATGCAAGAGCTTATTGAGCAATTCTCATTGGAGCGCGTAAGCAAGTCGGGTGCTAAGTTCGACTACGAGAAGGGCAAGTGGTTCAACCACCAATACCTCCAACTCCGCAGCAACGAAGAACTCGCTGAGCAGTTTATGCCTATCCTCGCCTCTCGCCTTTCGCCTAATAGCCTTATCGCCTTATCGCCTGACGTAGTCGCTAAAGTAATCGGTCTCACCAAGGACCGCGTAAACTTCGTCAGCGAGCTTTGGGAGCAAGTCAATTTCTTCTTCGTAGCTCCTACCGAGTACGATGAGAAGTCATTGAAGAAGCGCTGGAAAGAGGATTCTCCTAAACATATGACCGAGATGCTCTCTCTCTTGGAGGCACACGACGATTGGTCAGCAGAGGGACTGGACAATTTGATCATGCCTTGGATTGCTGAGAAGGAGTACGGTGTAGGTATCGTGATGAATGCTTTCCGTATTTGTTTGGTAGGTGCAGCTCGTGGTCCACACATCTGGAATATCACAGATGTGTTGGGTAAAGAAGAAACCCTCCGTCGTGTCCGCACCGCCTTGGAGAAACTAAGCTAATCGCTATCCTGTAGGCACTTTGTGCCGTCCTATAGTATAGCGTAGCGTCCATTACCCATTAGCGCAGCGTCCGACCTATAAAAAACTCAGGTAAGTGTTTTCTTACCTGAGTTTATTTTTTCTATCAAATTACCTAGAAGTTTCGGGACCACCATAGGAGATCTATGGGAGTTCTATGGGCTTTCTGTGGCAGTTAGGTTTCTTATCTGTTACGCACTATTCACGCACAATACACGGACAATAGACGCACAATACACGCACTATTCCTTTCACTG
>JAFZGC010000032.1 GCA_017555595.1 Paludibacteraceae bacterium
ACTCTCTTGTACTACATTATTGCTTCAATCTCTCAAAGATCACTGTTGATTTGCGCTTCACTTTTCGTTTATCGCGAAATCGGCTGCAAAGGTACTGCTTTTTTTTGGACTGACCAAATTTTTAAGTGACTTTTTTGCAAAAATTTTTCACTTTCTTTGTAAGTGGCTGATTTTCAGCATTACATTTTCCAGCGTGATTTTTGCCATTTTTTGAGATTCACTAACCTCAGGCGCAAATCGGGTGCAAAGGTACTGCTTTTTTTTGAACCGACCAAATATTTTGAGAACTTTTTTTATTTTTCTTCATAACTAACTGATAATCAATCTGCGCATTTTTTTACCCAACACATACAGGTCTAAGCCAATAGATCCATGCCCATATTAAAGCATCATCTTATCATAGAAATCATGAAAACTTTACTGAGAGCCTCTCACGCGCGCGTAATATTTAATGTACGCGCGCGCGAACATAAACATGGACGAAAATGATATACATAAGTGACAAATAAAAAAGCGCGAACAAAAATGTTCGCGCTTAAGAAAATAGATATTACAATCCTTATCATCTCTTCTTGCGTGGATATACATTATTACCAAAATTATATCCAACACGAATAGCGGGTTCAAGATACGTACCGTCACCAAATCCCATCACAAGCTCCCCCATCATATACCAATCATTTGCTAAAACGCGACCAAAACGCAATTCTATTGGCACAGTATAGGTGCCATAAGTAAACTCAAACCCCGCACACGGACTTATTCCTAGCATAAACGGTCTATCATTTAAATCGCCAAACTCCATTAACAATCCAGCAGAAAATTTAAATACTCCCCCAAAATAGTAATCATAGTAATTACTATAATAGCTATAATACTCTCCAGCCGTGAAACCGCCACCTACACTAAGATAAGCTCCTAACGCAAATCTGTCCGTAAGAGGATAAGTAAAATCAAACCCAAGATGAAAATCCAATCCTGCACCTAAGCATTCACCAAACTCCATAGGTATTCCCAATCCACCATTCAAACCAAGTAGTAATGGCACGTCAGATTTCTCAACTACAGGCTGAACATATTTTTTACCAAAAGTCCAACATACCTTACCATTTTGACCCGCAGAAATAAAGCAAGATAAAACCTTCCAACTATCAATCAACGACTTCGCAATAGACTTAAATTGCCTATCAAGTTCAGCTGTGTTATTAACAGTAAAATAACGACCCTCTTCTTTAGCGATTATCTTTAATTCTCTGACAATCTTATCTTTAACAGCATCGTCTTTAACATCACTTCCTCCAGGAACAAAAATGGTATATGACTGATAAGGGAACCCACCAATAGACTGATTCAATACCTCATCTTGTATATATTTGAAATATGCCTGTTTGCTACCAATTCGTTTTTCAAAGTTATTAGAACCATTATCCAATCCATCCGTGAAAGTAACAATTGCAGATCCAGCAAACTTATCTAATCTCTTAACATATTCTTGCGTAATATCCACCGCAGCATCAAAAGATTTATACAAAGCAGTACCATTTCCCTGTTCAAAAGAATCAATAAACGACTTCATATCCTCTGCAGAATATCCAGTTAATGGCTGCATTGGCAATGTCTTGGTCTTTTGCATACTTGAAAAGCCTATTATACCAATATGAATATTCCCCGATTGGCTACCCTTCAACATAACATCAATGAACGACTTTGCACTCGACTTGACATCCTCCAAGCCATTACTTCCCAAAGACGCACTACAGTCCAAAACAAGCATAACCGTCATCTCATTGGTATTAGTAGCAGCACCTTCTTCTTTTCCTGTTTCCACATCTGCCACCCATTTTCCCAGCACGTCATCGTACGTCCAGAGAGCAATATTGTCAAAATCAGGATTCCCCTGATACTTCACATGATCAAAGGTAAAAAAGACATTACCTCCTGTTGTATGTCCACCAAAATACTTCTTTTGAACAGGGAATGATAATCCTACAGGCTTTACTTCTGTTAGTTCATAGGACACATTGCCATTGTTAGTAAACGTAGTCTCAAAATGACCATAAATTTTGTATTCCGCATCATCTGGGTGAATACGCCAATCTCCCGCTCCTTGAGCAAAAGACATTACACTAAACAAGAGCATGATTAGTGTTGAAAGTAACGATTTTTTCATTGTTTTTAAAAGTTAATTATTATTAATATTTAACATGTTATTCACTCCCTATAGACACAAAAAAGCGGGACTGCACTGTTGCCGTTCCGCTATTCGAGGCCCTGGAATTGCCTATCACCTGAACAAGCAACACCGAAGCCCACGCCGATATGTACGAACGCACACACACCCTATGGTGCGTATGGATATAGATATACATACCCCGAGAACATCAAAATGCTGCAATGTGTTGGGTGAATTAGAATTTTCCAGGTTCCGAATAGCCAACCACAAAGCGCGTTTTAACGCCTTATTATGTCTGCAACCACCCCACCCATAGATAGTTAATAGTTGACAGTTAACAATTGAAAGTTAACAACTATTTTACCCATCTATCCCAAGCGTGAGCTAATTACGCCGCAAAGGTACAATGTTTTTTCAAATTATGCAAATAAAACAGAAAAAAAATCAGGGCAACCTCATCCAAATTTATCAAAATCTTCGTTTTTTAGTTTACACCAAGCCGCAAATGATAGTCAAACTGCCGGGAAAGTGTAGGATAGTAATGACATGCTAACGGAGTGGTAACGGGAGAGATGGCTGACAAAACATATCAAACTGCTGAAAATAGTTTTTTTAGAGTATTTTGATGCGGTTGCCTGGAAAAAACTCTCATATATTTGCAAATATACTTTTTTTTTTGTACCTTTGCGCCCAAATGCAATAAAACTATTTGATTATGAAAGGAATCATTTTAGCTGGTGGTAGCGCTACGCGCTTGTATCCATTGAGCAAAGCAATCAGCAAACAGATTATGCCCGTGTACGATAAACCGATGATTTACTACCCCTTGTCGGCATTGATGCGCGCAGGTATTCGCGAAGTATTAATCATCTCCACCCCACGTGACTTGCCTATGTTTGAAGAACTTTTGGGTGACGGTAGCCGTCTTGGCATGCGTTTTGAATATAAGATTCAAGAAGTTCCCAACGGTTTGGCACAAGCATTTGTGCTGGGCAAAGAGTTCTTGAACGGCGAGCCTGGTTGCTTGATTTTGGGCGATAACATGTTCTATGGTCAGCATTTTGGTCAGATGTTGCGCGACGCGGTGAAGCAAGTGGAAAGTGGCAGTTGCGGAGCGTGTATCTTCGGCTATGAGGTGCAAGATCCTACCGCGTACGGTGTGGTAGAATTTGATGAGACAGGCAAAGTATTGTCGCTTGAGGAGAAGCCAAAAATGCCAAAGAGCAACTATGCAATACCTGGTCTATACTTCTATGATTCAACTGTTTGCGATAAAGCTGCCATATTGGAGCCAAGTGCACGCGGCGAGTACGAGATCACGGATTTGAACAAGGTATATCTGGCAGAAGGTAAGTTACAAGTGAAACTATTTGAGCGTGGTTTTGCATGGCTTGACACAGGTAATTGTGATAGTCTATTGGATGCAGGTAACTTTATCGCAACCATTCAGAACCGTCAAGGTTTCTATGTAAGTTGTATCGAAGAGATTGCTTGGCGTCAAGGTTGGATTAGTACTGAAGACCTTCGTGGATTAGGCAAAGCCATGGAGAAAACGCAGTATGGACAATATCTGCTTCGTATAGCGAAGTGAGGTGATGAGGTTATTGGCGATTAGATATAGGCTATTGGCAATTGGCTTTGGGCTATTGGTGCTGGTGGGTTGTACACAGCAACCACAGCCAGTTCGTAGGCTGAGCGAGAAACAGGAAATAGACTCAACGCTGATGGTGCAATTGGCATTTAACATGCAAATGGCCAGTGCAGCCGATAAAGCATGTAGTGATTGGGTGAAAAGCGATTCAGCGACCTATGCATTGGACGACTTTGGATTCTGGTACACAAAGACAGTGAATCTATACGCCGACTCGCTACAAACAGGCGAACAAGTGCTATTGCACCTGCAAATGGCAGAACTGGCAGGGATATTGTTGGCAGATGTCACAAAGGTATTTACCGTAGGCAGTGGCGATTTGCCCGTAGCAATCAACCGCAGCCTAAAACAAATGGGACAAGGAGAACAGATGCGAATTGTGGCTCCGTGGTACACTGCCTATGGAACGGAAGGAACTCACTTAATCAAACCCTATACAAACTTAATTATTACACTATCAATCATCAACTAAGTAAATTACAGATGTAAAAAATGAAAAAAATAGCTAATTACCTTTTAATATTATTTGGTCTTACTCTGATAGGATGCAACAACAACACTTACTCTGATGCGCTTAAAGCAGAAGAAGAACTAATTGCAACCTTTATTGCGCGACAAGGAATAGAAGTTGTAACCGAAAAACCCACTGAATGGAAAGAAAATGTATATTGGAAACTTCCCGATTATGATAATTACTATTTTCATTTAGTGGAAGTAGGCGACACGATGAGTGCCCCTTTAGAAGCCAATGATAAGGTTTTGTTACGTTATATTCAATATACACTGGAAGCCTATGCAGATACTGTACGTTTTTGGAACTCCGACGATCAACCGAATCCCACTGAATTGAAGTATAGAGTAGCGACAGAATCTTCTTGTACTGGCTGGCAAATCGCATTGGAACATATGCAATATACGGGGGCACAATGCAAAATTATCTGCCCTAGCAAATTAGGATTCACAGATCAAAATAGTAATGTGATTCCTTATGGATACGATATGAAAATAAAAATCAAACGATTCTAATATTATGGCACTTGTAAAAAGTATTTCAGGCATTCGCGGCACCATCGGTGGTCGCGTGGCAGAGGGCTTGAGCCCAGTAGATGTTGTGCGTTTCGTGGCTGCTTATGCTACACAACGTAAGGCTATGTTGCCAGACAACAAGACAATCGTAGTAGGTCGTGACGCTCGTCTCTCTGGCGAGATGGTGGACCAATTGGTATGCGGTACCCTCGTAGGTATGGGCTACGATGTGATCAACATCGGTTTGGCTACAACTCCAACTACTGAGTTGGCTGTGACTGGTCTCAACGCAGCTGGTGGTATCATCCTCACTGCAAGCCACAACCCAAAACAATGGAATGCCCTCAAGCTCCTCAACGAGAAAGGTGAGTTCCTCAACGATGTAGAGGGTAAAGAGGTATTGGCTATCGCAGAGGCTGAGGATTTCAACTTCGCTGAGGTGGACGACCTGGGTAAGATCACTCGTCGTGACTACCTTGAGGATCACGTGCGCGATGTGATGGCACTCGAACTCGTGGATAAAGCAGCTATCGAGGCTAAAAACTATACCGTGGCTATCGACTGTGTAAACTCAGTAGGTGGACTCGCTATCCCAGCTATCCTCCGTGCTTTGGGCGTGAAGAACATCATCGAGCTCAACTGCGAACCTACTGGTCACTTCGCTCACAACCCAGAGCCATTGCCACAAAACTTGACAGAGATCTCTGACCTCATGCGCGAGGGCAAGGCAGACGTAGGTTTCGTGGTGGATCCAGACGTAGATCGCTTGGCAATTATCTGCGAGAACGGCGATATGTTTGGCGAGGAGTACACATTGGTATCAGTAGCTGACTACGTACTCAGCAAGACTCCAGGCAATACTGTAAGCAACATGTCTTCTACACGCGCACTCAGCGACGTGACTGTTAAGCATGGTGGCTCATACAGTGCAAGTGCTGTAGGTGAGGTGAATGTGACTACCGAGATGAAGCGCACCAACGCTGTCATTGGTGGTGAGGGTAATGGTGGTGTGATCTATCCAGCAAGCCACTATGGTCGTGATGCCCTCGTAGGCATCGCTCTCTTCCTCAGCAGCTTGGCACAAAAGGGTTGCAAGGTAAGCGAGCTCCGCGCAACATTCCCAGAGTACTGCATCTCTAAGAACCGTATCGACCTCACTCCAGAGATTGATGTAGATAAGGTATTGGAGGCAGTGAAGGAGAAATATGCAGGCGAGCGTATCAATGATAAGGACGGCGTGAAGATCGACTTCGCTGACGGTTGGGTACACTTGCGCAAATCTAACACTGAGCCAATCATCCGTGTGTACTCTGAGGCAGCTACTATGGAGGAAGCGGACGCATTGGCAAAGAAAGTGATTGACGTGGTTTGGGAAGTAGTAGGATAATGGAAATTCTCATTACTAACGATGACGGTTGGGGAGCAAAAGGAATCCTCACTCTTGTACGTATCTTGACCCAACTGGGGCACGTGACAGTCGTTGCCCCAGATGGGGCACGAAGCGGCATGAGTAATGCCATCAGCGTACAAAAACCCATGTATCTCCGTCCGCTCAACGACCCTAACTGGGGCTCAGAAGAGTGGCATAAGCACGCAACTGTCTATACCACCGACGGAACACCTAGCGACTGTGTGAAGTTGGCATTAGACGTGTTGTTCGACGGCGACCCAAGCCGTATTAACCTGCTTGCCAGCGGTATCAACCATGGCTCAAATGCTGCTATCAATGTCATATATTCGGGCACTATGGGAGCTGTGTTTGTGGGCGCAGAGCATGGTATTCCGTCTATTGGCTACTCCATCGACAACCACAAACCAGATGCAGATTTCAGCTATTTTGAGGCGTATATATTGGAGTTAACTCGCCACCTATTGGAGGAAGGCATGCCATACGGTGTATGCTACAATATCAATGCGCCTGTGGGACCGCTCGAAGGGGTGCGTTGGACACGCCAATGTCGCGGCTTCTGGCAAAAAGAGATGGAAGAGCGCGTGGATGAGAACGGAGAGAAATACTACTGGTTGACTGGAGAATTTGTAAATATCGAACCTGAAGTGGAAGGTACTGACATTTGGGCAATGAACAACCACTATGTCAGCGTACAACCTTGCACCATAGATCAAACCGCCTACGCAGAGATTTGATAAATATTGGATTGGTGTCCTACTGGGGCTAGCATTGCCAGCCCTAGTGGGATATATTTATATCGAACGCTTCAACCTGTGGTACACGTTCGAAACCTTTGACATAAATCTAATGGGCGGAATACTGAGCAAGATATTGCAAGTAGGTATCTTCCCCAACTTGGCACTCTTGTTTGTGTTCTACACCCTTGAGATGTGGCGTATGGCCAAAGGCGTACTCTTGGCAGCACTACCCTACCTCATCGCCAGCATCGCGCTGATGACATAGGAAATTTGAATTAAGAATCTTGAAATACTTTATCATAGCAGGAGAAGCATCGGGTGACCTTCATGGCTCAAATCTGATGAAAGCCTTGCGAGCCAAAGACTCGCAAGCGTTATTCGTAGGGTTTGGTGGTGACAAGATGCGTGCCGAGGGATGTGACATTCGCATCGATTATCGCGAGATGGCGTACATGGGTTTTGTGGCAGTAATAGCCAATCTGCACAAGGTGCGCCGCAATATGTGTATTGCGAAACAATCATTGCTCAGCGAAAAGCCTGATATACTGATACTGATAGACTATCCATCGTTCAATCTGCGTATTGCCCAATTCTGTCGTGAGCATTTGCCTGATACGAGGATTGTGTATTATATCCCGCCAAAGATTTGGGCATGGAAAGAATGGCGAGTGCACCAAATCGCCAAATACTCTGATGAAATATTGGGCATATTCCCTTTTGAGCCAGCATTTTATGCAAAACATGGTTATAAATGCCAATATGTAGGAAATCCTACAGTTGAATGCATAAACGAATTTATAACTAAAAATTTAGAATTAACAACTCAAGAAAACGACTTAAAAATTCAAAACTCAAAATTCATCATTGTATTACTTCCAGGATCTCGTCCAAGCGAAATTAGCCGTTGTTTGCCTATAATGTTAGCAGCCGCAAGAAATGTGGCAAACGATAAGTACCAAATAGTTGTAGGGGCTGCTCCAGGAATAGAAGATGATTTTTACCAACCATACCTTAACAATGAAATCCTCATACGCAACCCTTACGCTACCCTTGCGCAAGCTCAAGCGGCTATTGTCAATTCTGGTACTGCTACACTTGAAACAGCCCTTATTGGTTGCCCTCAAACCGCTGTGTATCATATCACGGGTAGTAAATACTTAGAATGGCTAATCAAACCCATATTGTTTAGAATCAAGCACTTTACATTAGTAAATATTATAGCTAATCAAGAAGTAATACAAGAGTTAGTCGGTAAACGATTCACGCAAATTAATATCGAGAATGAATTGCGACGACTATTGAACGACGAACCATATCGTAGACATATGCAACAACAATATGCAGATATAAAAACAATATTAGGCGATGAATCAGCCGCCCATAATGCAGCAAAAACAATTTTTATAAAACAATAACAATTATGAAAAAAAATCTACTCTTTATCGCTTTTACAGCTATTATTACTTGCTTAATAAGCAGTTGCCAATCTACTAATGAGCCTACTACTTATCCTAACAATTTGATTGGTTTTTGGGCAAGCACATCCAATGCAGAGCAGCAATGGTATGGACTAGAAGTACTAGATGCCAATCACGCTAATTTCATCACCTATGAAGGTACAGAAAGCCTTCATATAGATGCATTTGAACTCGTTTATACTTCTACTAATGGCAAAGGCACATTGACTGGCGATGGAGTTACCCGAAAAATACAAGCTATCAACGATACTACTATTTCCATCCAAATGGTTGGCGGTGACATGACTTTTACCAAGACAACTAAACCAGCAGAAGCCTTTTCACTAACAGGTTATTGGAAACAAGAAACCACCAGCGGCTATGCTACACATTTGCTCTTCTATCCAAAAAACAAACAAGATGAGAATATTGTTACTATTATTAGAGAAGAGGATGGAATCTTAGAGGGGAGTATGGCGCATATCGTATCATTCGACAATGAGACATACACAGGAATTATTACCTACATTGGAGAAACAAACAAGATGTTTGCCATTACTGCTACCGATTTTAATCACCTTACCTTTACATTTGGTAAAGACATCAACCTGACCAAGCAACCACGCTTTATCAATGCACCCAAAACATTACAAGGAACTTGGATAACGTCTATTCCTGGTTTATTGGAATTATCCATTATTGTAGATGAAAACGAGCAATGTCAAATTAATTATATCCTCCAAGGTGTATCTGGTGAAGCCAAAGGTAAACTTCATTATTGTGAACGAGCGGGCATGGGTGTCTTTGTACCAACCGAATATGACACCGAGAATGAATATGCCTATTTATTCGAAGGATTCGAATGTGGTATTTTTACTATTCAATCCCATAATCAAATTAGCATTTCGATTGAACAAATTGGTATTTCGATTAGCGAATTAGGATTATCCAATGAACTCATATTAACTAAAAAATAACCTTTAATGACTATCCCTAAAAACACTAATAATCGCCCTATATTACGTCATGTATATATCGTATTGGGCTGTATTGCTGTTTTTTTAGGGACGATTGGTGTGGTGATGCCTGGTTTGCCCACCACACCACTTGTTTTGCTTGCTTCCTGGTGCTTCTACAAAAGTTCACCGCGCTTGCAGGCATGGCTATTGCAGTCGTTTTTGGGCAAATATATCCGTGAATATAAAGACAAGGGTGGCATCACCACACGTAAGCGACTATCTATCATTGCATTGATGGCAGCAATGGTGGCTATCTCTACGACGTTGTTCATCCAGAATGCCGTTGTTCGTCTGGTGGTAGTAGTAGCAGGATTGATTGGTTGTATCGTAGTAGGATTCATTGTCCCCAAAGCAAAAGAATAGAAGACATGAAGCATATCTTATTTGTATGTCATGGTAATATCTGCCGCAGCGTGATGGCAGAGATGATTATACGCCATCTTCTGGAGCAACAACAACCAACTGTTAACTGTCAACTATCAACTATCATCGACTCTTGCGCCACTTCGCGCGAGGAAATTGGCAACGATATTTACCCACCTGCTAAACGTTGTTTATCGGCACATGGTGTACCTTTCACGCGCCATGCAGCACGCCAGATCACGCGCGAGGATTATGAAAACTTTGATATGATTCTCTGCATGGAAGACTACAATATCCGCAATCTCCGCCGTGTCTTAGGCGAGGAAATTATGCAACGAGATGCGGCTCTACCTCAACCCAAGATTCGACGTCTGCTAAACCGCGATGTAGCTGACCCTTGGTACACAGGCGACTTCGAAGCCACCTACCGTGACTTGGTGGAAGGTTGTAGTGCCTTACTGAAGTAAACCCACTCGTGCCTTTGCTAAAGGAACACCAAAGAATACATAGTACATAAAGAAAGCACCTCCTACACGGAAGTGCTTTCTTTATATTGACGAAGGAATGATCAAGGTAACATCACTACCTCAAACATATTGCCAGCCTCAACAAGTTTCTTCAAGGTTGCTTGTACTGTCTCAGCAGTGATAGCCTCAACAGCAACTTTGTAGTCTGTTATATAGTTTATACCTTCCTTGTAGTACACGGAGAGTATAGTTCTCCAGTAGTTATTCTTCTCCAGATCCTCCTCAAAGTCTTTAAGCATAGATTCTTTCTCCTTTTGGAGGTCTTTTGCCAAAGGACCATTCTCTACGATAGTCATCACTTCCTCATGGATGATATTCATCAGTTTCTCCTGCTTCTCAGGGTCAGTATCAAATTGCATAATGAGTTGGGCATATGGTACAGGGTAGCGATTCATCCAACCTGCACAACCAACACCATACGAACCACCCTCGCGCTCGCGGATAGACTCCAAATAGCGAGTAGAGAGAATACGACCAATCATCTCCATGTTCAAATCATTAGCCAAGGTGTATGGCATATCGTAGGAAGTATATTGAATGCGATTACTTGCGGTCATGGTTTCCATCTCACGAGTGAAGTAGTTTTGTGTCATTCCATTAGGCACGCGCACGCCATTATCACGTACGTTCTCCTTTTTCTTCATAGTCTTAAGACCGCCTAACCATGTGCAAACCATTTGTTGGAACGTTTCATCTGACGGATTTACATTACCCACAAATGTAAATACAAAGTCCGCAGGATTAGCAAAACGCGATCTGTAAATATCTAATGCCTTATCCAAGTTTACCTTCTCTACAAACGCCATATTCTCCAAAACCGTACGGGGTGAATGGTCACTTGCCCACATTTGGATAGAATCCGAGAACGCAGCTTTAGGATTCTTGTCGCGGTTAGCTAATTGTGATTTGAGGATACTCATCAGTGTTTGGAAAGCCTCCTCATCACGGCGTGGAGCGGTAAAATAGAGGTAGTTGAGTTGGAGCATGGTCTCCAAATCCTTGATTGTGCTTGACCCGCTTACGCTCTCTGCATACGCACCTATGCTTGGACTAATCGATACACGTTTGCCAGTCAACGCTTTTTGCAAGTCGGTGGCATTCATATCAGCCAAACCACTTAGTTCCACAACACTTGTAGCCAACACAGCTGAAGGTAAATCCACTGTAGCCACCAACGAATTACCACCTTGTGAGAAAGCATAGAACAGAATCTCGTCTTGCTTGAAGGTTGTAGGTTTTACAACTACGCGTACACCATTAGAAAGTGTCCACTCGGTCACGCCCAAGCTCTCTACATAGTTGGTCTTTTTGATCTTACCTGCTTTTGGTGCAGTCTCTACAAGGTTCTCGCGGATAGCCTCCTCAACTGGAGCCTCAATCTCCTCGCTCTTCACTGCTGCCAACAGTTCAACTGCCTCCACCTCAGTAGGAAGCACAACACTCTTATCCTCTGGAGATTGGAAAGAGATAATCAAGTTCTCGTCCGTTACTAAGTTTTGGGCTATTTGATTGAGCACATCTACGCTCAACATAGGCAAAATTTGTTGTACCATTTCGTATTCCCAAGCTATGCCTGGGATAGGATCTGCATCTAAGTAGTGACGGATATACTCCTGCGCATATGCAATATTCCGCACGGTGTTGCGCTCGTTGTAAGACTTCTCATAAGCCGCCAACATCTCTTTCTTCACACGATCGAGTTCAGCATTGGTAAAGCCATAGCGACGCATCTTCTCTAATTGGGTCAACAAACTCTTGTATGCTGCTACCTCTTGACCTTGCTTTGCCAGATAGACTGCTACAAACGCATCTTTCTCTTTCACCAACTCACCATAGTACGAACCAGCACCCACAAAAGTAGCCTCTGGCTTCATGCTGAGTTCAGAGAGGCGGTTATTGAACATGTCACAAACCAACTCATAAGCCAAACTTTGCCCATAAGCTACATTCGTTGCGCGCAATGGTCTTGGCAACTGAGGCTTCTTAAACTCCATCTCAATACGGGTGTACTGTGCCTCTTTATCACGCACAATGGCCACGATTGGCTCTGCATTGTCATACACCGAGTGCAACGGACGCTCACCGCGGTTCACGCGTGCAGGCACATCTGCCCACAATGCCTTAATCTTTTGCTCTATTTGATCTACATCAATATCTCCTACCACGATAATTGCTTGGTTGTCTGGACCATACCATTTTTTGTAGTAGTCGCGAAGCGCATCGTAAGTAAAGTTGTTGATCACGGCAGTATCACCGATCACATCGCGTTTCGCATATTGGCTTCCAGGGTACTTGAGTGGGTTAATGGCCTTCCACATACGGCGATTGGCTTGTGCGCCTGTACGCCATTCCTCGCGGATTACACCACGCTCGTCGTCAATCTCCTCCTCCAAGAGTGAGAGACCACAAGCCCAGTCGTGCATCACGAGCAGAGCTGAGTCAATGATACCCTCGCGAATAGTTGGTACTTCGCTGAGGCGATATACGGTCTCGTCTAATGAAGTGTAGGCATTGATATTTCCACCGAAGTTCACACCGATAGACTCAAAATACTCAATGATACCCTTGCCCTCGAAGTGCTCTGTACCATTAAATGCCATATGCTCCAAGAAGTGAGCGAGACCATTTTGGTGATCTTCCTCCATGGTTGCACCTACGGCTTGTGCGATATGGAACTCTGCGCGTTGCTTAGGATATTCGTTGTGACGGATGTAATAAGTCAGACCATTCTCCAACTTGCCCACGCGTACTGCCGAGTCGATTGGCAGCAGTTGCGGTTGTTGCGCTGTCGCTACAAGCGACAATGCCAGCACTAAAGTACTCAGAATAAGTTTTTTCATATCCAGAAATTTTTGGTAAATTTTCTATAATTTTGACTAATTTTTATTTTCTTCAATATCAGTCAAGGCATTTTCGTCTTGACTCTTTGTTCCTTGTTCCTGACTCTCATCCTCTTTCTTCTTGCGTGGAGCACGCTTCTTCTTTGGCTGTTCCTCAGCTGTTTGAACTTGCATTGCCTCGTTCGCCTCGATTATCTCATCTGTGCGACTAATCCAAGGACGAGGACCTAATATTGCTTCCACATCGTCGGAGGTAATAACCTCTTTCTCAATCAGCAGTTCTGCCAACTTATTATGCCCCTCGGCGTTCTCCTCGAGGATCTTCTTAGCGCGAGCCATCTGCTCTGCAATAATCGCACTAGTCTCAGCATCAATCACTTCTGCAGTCTTCTCTGAGTATGGTTTGGTAATACCCATATCGTAGCGACCTGTTGAATCGTAATAACTGAGATTCTTGAGTTTGTCTGACATACCATAGTATGCCACCATGGCGTATGCCTGTTTGGTAGCACGTTCCAGATCATTGAGTGCACCCGTAGAAGTCTGTTTCAAGAACACTTCCTCCGCAGCACGACCGCCCAACAAGGAACACAAATTATCCATAATATGCTCTTTGTTAGTCAGTTGTCGCTCCTCTGGCAAGTACCATGCTGCACCCAACGCCATACCGCGAGGCACAATCGTTACCTTCACCAATGGATTGCCCCAACGCAGCAGCCAAGAGATTGTCGCATGACCAGCCTCGTGGTAAGCCACCGAACGCTTCTCATCCTCGGTCATAATCTTGTTCTTGCGCTCCAAACCGCCAATGATACGGTCCACAGCGTCCATAAAGTCTTGCTTGCTCACGCTCTTGTGGTCGTTACGTGCAGCTATCAACGCTGCCTCATTGCAGACATTCGCAATATCTGCGCCCGAGAAACCAGGTGTCTGCTTTGCCAAGAAATTGATATCCAAATCCTTGTCAATCTTGATACCTGCTATATGCACGCCAAAGATCTCTTTGCGCTCTTGCAAATCAGGCAACTCCACATGTATCTGACGGTCAAAACGACCTGCACGCAGCAATGCCGAATCCAGCACATCCGCTCTGTTGGTCGCAGCCAAGACGATAACACCTGAGTTACTACCAAATCCGTCCATCTCGGTAAGCAGTTGATTCAGAGTCGATTCTCGTTCATCGTTACCGCCGCCACCCATCATATTGTTCTTGCCACGGGCACGACCCACTGCATCAATCTCATCGATAAAAACAATAGCAGGAGCTTTCTCCTTGGCTTGGCGGAACAAGTCACGCACACGACTCGCACCTACACCTACAAACATCTCCACAAAGTCGCTACCCGACATCGAGAAGAATGGTACATTCGCTTCACCTGCTACAGCCTTGGCGAGCAGGGTCTTACCCGTTCCAGGGGGGCCTACCAACAAGACACCCTTCGGAATCTTACCACCTAGATTAGTATATTTCGTAGGCTCTTTCAAGAAGGACACGATCTCCTCCACCTCCTGTTTTGCGCCAGCCAAACCTGCTACATCTTTAAAGGTGATTTTATCTTTTTTGTCCTTGTGCTGCACTTCAGCTTTCACCTTACCCACATTAAAGATGCCACCAGGACCGCCGCCAGCCGCATTGGCCATACCGCGGCTCATCCATACGAAGAACAGTACAATCAGCAAGAATGGCAATATATTCACCAATATCAAATACCAGTCGCCTTTCGACTTGGCATAACTCACGTCGATGGCTACTTTGCCTTTCTCTTTGCGTGTAACATTTACATTATCAATGTATTTCGCAAACTCTTCTACTGAAGGCACTTGGGCATTTAATTTACCCTTCACATCTTCGCCTGCCTCTTGATTACCGAATACAAGCGCATAACTCTCAGGACGAATCTTCGCCTCGGCGCTATTGTCGTCATATACTTTTATCGCTGCTACTGCATCGTTGTCGATATAGGCGGTAAACTTGGTGTAACTCAGGTCTTTATCAGCGCCTTTCTCACCCCCCACTGGGAAGAAGAAAAACACCAGCAGACCTATCATCACAGCATAATAAAGCCAAGTCAGCGGCGAGCGTTTTGGCTTCTTGTTCTGTTGATTATTTGTCGGTTGTTTAGTTTGCTTAGGTTTTTGTTCTGCCATATTTTTTTTAGGAATAAGGAGTAAGGATTCAGGATTCAAGGCCAAATACTATCGTCTGTCGTCACTAAAAAGTCTTGGTTCCTTGTTCTTTACTCTTGGTTCATAATTATACTTCAGGTATTTCTGTTATTTTTCCATCTGCCCACAGGTGCTCAATATCGTAATAAGCACGTGGTTCGCGTTGCATAATGTGTACGAAGATATTTCCGTAGTCCAACACAATCCACTCCGCATTGTCACGTCCGTCCACGAACAATGGGTGCACATGTGTTTCTGTGCGAACGAAGCTATCCACTTCGTCTGCTATAGCTGCCACTTGTGTATTACTTCCACCCTCTGCAATCACGAAATACTCCGCTGGCGCAACTGGTAACTTGCGCAAATCCACTGTCACAATGCGTTGTCCTTTACGATTTTGAATACCTTCGATAATCGTCTCTACTAATTTCTTGGTTGATACTTCTTTTTTCATTATTTTCGTTTCCTTTATTTCTAATTTTGTTCTTACAAAAACTTTGCCAAACCGTTTTCTACTGCCATTTTGGCATATTTCTGCATTGTATAAAATCCGTGCAAAGGTACAAAAAAAAATGCACATACGCAAGAAAAACTTGTTTTTTCTCCCATCCACCCTATTATTCCCCATTCATTTGCCCCTTGTTAGCCACCTATCGCCATCGTGACCTCATCGTGACTTCACCCTATCTTTACCGAAAGACAACCCTGATTTCCAGCACCTTTCATCACCTCTTCTCCTACAAAAAAACGCACCTTTTTCAAAGTGCGCTCCTTTATTCATACCATGCAGACACCTACACCCCCTTCTCCTCCTTATCATTTTCCTCGTCTAAATCGGATATTTCTTTAATATAACGTATCATTTCATCCAATTCATTAATCACTTTTTTATTTTGTCGAAATCCGATGATTCCACCTATTAGGCCACCAACAACCCCACCAGACATCGTGACTAGCACTATTGTTGTATCTTGCACAATAGCAGTATACTCCAAGCCAAGCCAAACGCCCCAGGCGAGGATCATCGGCAGGGCAATATACTTCCAATTTTTGTACACTTTCTGCAATCGATAAGCTTGCTTGGCTACCCGTAGCAGGTCGCCATTGGCTATTTCGTTCGAATTCACCCAACTATGAGATATCCAAGTTACTGCAACGCAGAAGATCATCATGACAGTCGTTCCAATCAAAAACCATGTACTCAATCCCATCTGGTAGAATATAAAATTACCAAAAGTTATCACAAACAAACCTGCTATACTAGAAAACCATCCATTCTTGTTTATTACCTTCATCTTTTGGTTCAAAACATCCCGAATTAGACGGTCATTCACCACTTCCTGCTTATTCAGTTTCTCTTTTAGCGCAGCCATTTGCTCGCGCATTTCTTGCAATTCATCCATAATATTTATTCGTTAAAGGTTAATGGTTATTGTTTCTTCAATTGTTCACGGATTCGCACCAATCGTACCGACACATTTTTCGCGCTAATGCCCACAATTTCCCCGATTTCATCGTAACTTAGGTTCTCCAACCAAAGCATGATTATCGCTCTGTCGAACAGCCCCAGCTTCTGAATCCGCTTGTAGAGCATCTGCACTTGCTCCATGTCTTTGTCGTTCTCATCGAACAAGTCAATGTCCACCGCCAACGGAATACGCTCGCCACGTCTCTTTTCTTTTCTGTCCATCGAGATACATGTGTTCATCGTCACGCGATACACCCATGTCTCAATCTTACTCTCGTTTCTGAATTTCTCAAAGCCCTGCCACAAATGGATCAATGTCTCTTGAAAGAGATCATCTATCTCATCCTTGTCTTTGGAGAACATATAGCAGATACTATATATCGTGCTTTTCTGCTCCTGGACCAGGGCTGCAAATTCTTTTTCGGTTTGTTTCATATCTTTCGTTTGTTTTTATGCTACCTTTTCCCTGTAAATCTTAGGTGATTCTTAGGTGATTCATAGGTTATTTATAGGTGATTCAGCAGCCTT
This sequence comes from Paludibacteraceae bacterium, assembly GCA_017555595.1. Classification (GTDB taxonomy): domain Bacteria; phylum Bacteroidota; class Bacteroidia; order Bacteroidales; family Paludibacteraceae; genus Colicola. The sequence goes on from JAFZGC010000032.1 coordinate 17,367, forward strand.
GCCCATAGAATCAACATACCTTGCCGCGAACTTTTTACTAATGTTTACCCATTAGACGCATCACCTATCTAATTTACTACAACATTTTTTCATGTTCTTCAAATATTTTGCAAAGATACGTCAAAATTTGCGTATCTGCAAAAAAATGTGTAACTTTGCACTCAATATTCCACCAACTCGGATAATTTGACTTATTGGACCAATAATAAAAAACTCCCTCAACATGAAAAATCATTTAATTTTAATCTTAACACCATTGCTGATGTTTTCTTGTGAGCAAAGCCCAAGTAACAATCCAGAAGAAATCACTAAAATGAGCACAAAATACGAAATTGAAAGTGCTAATTGGTGTACTTATTCACATCCAGATTATCTATCAACACCGTTGAATATGGTATATAAGACGGTAATAGAGCGAGGAGAGGATGTTAAATATATCAAATCTGAATCTCAATACAGCGGAGATAAATTGGTACATAAATCTACTCGTGAAAATATAAATAATATGGATATAAGATGGCAAGAATATCCAGCAGGTAACGAGGTACGTACTCGTGATACAATCATTTGGTATGATCTGGAAAGGACTAAAGTGCTGGAGGAAAGATCTAAGCAATCAGTAAGGTATAATCAGTATGATAACAACCATCGAGAAATTTCATCTAAGATTTATTGGTGGGGAAAATTAACACACGAATACACCTATACATATTCCCACCTTACACGATATGGAGAATACAAAAACTATGCGCAACACAACGATGAATTAATGAGTGTTCAATATGATACTACTGTGTTCGTTGATAATTCATTCTCTCAACCACTATCATGGAAATCGAAACAGATTAACTATTTTGATGACACGTACACCTATTATTTCACTTCCGAAAAAAATGAATATGTAGCAGAGGGACTTTCGAGGAAGGACGGCACAGTTATATACCTAAATACAAAAGGTGAAGTGGTAACTAATCGTAGTTATACTATGGAATATACATGGCAAGATGCACTGAACAACACCTATCATTCAGAAGACTACCAAGATGGCATATTGGTCAATAAAAGTAAGGGCTATACCAAGTATGTACGATAAAAAATGCATAAAAAACAAACTTTTTTAGAAAATACTTGTGTGTTTGTAAATATTTTTGTACCTTTACAGCCGATATCCAATAACCCA
>JAFZGC010000004.1 GCA_017555595.1 Paludibacteraceae bacterium
ACAGTCCACTGCGCATAGAGAACAGTGTGCTCTGAGAATGAGAAAATATCTCCAGCATTATATGTATGACCAGAACCATCTTGTTTGTCGTTCCAAGAGTCAAACAACTGACCTTCAGCCGCATGTGTAGGTACTTCCGTTGGGACTATTAGGATACCATCTGTAGTTGCAACATAAGTATGAGCATACGCCTCACCACCATTCACATCAAATGTTATGACACGTTCATTTGGATTGTACTCATAAATAGCTACTGGTTTTTGGTTAGATGAGTAGCAAGAGAATAGATTATCATTACTGTTGTATTGCAACAAGTTACGCGTGTTATCTCCTTGCGCCTTAATTGTAGCAACACCCTCATTTATCTCTATTGTCCAAGAAGAGTTGTCTGACAAAGATGTTTCTGTTCTCAAATAGTTTTTGTCTGAAGATGCCGCATAGAGATAACCATTACCCGTACTGAGCGCTAAAGTACCACTTTGCTTACCACTCTCAAGGGTTATAATCTGTACATTCGATTCAAGGAGAGCGACATTGCTACCTTTCACGATCGTACCTGTGCCACGATTATTAGATTTTTGTTCCGTTCCAAGTGCGTAATTCTCATTTGCAGCAGCAATAATCACATCATCGTTAACAGCCAAATCACTTGCATCGGTTACAAGAACCCAAGCACCTTGATCATACGTTTTGACTTCTTCCCATAGCGCAGTAACAGTAACATTTGCTCCTGGCATGATGAATTGGTTGTTAGTCACAGCCACAGTACCGTTTGTGGTTGTAACATTCCAACCAGCGAAAGTATAACCCTCACGAGTCAATTCGCAAGTCTTTAGTGTCACATATTCGCCTTCAGCGTATTCCTTTGTATCTACTGGTACATTGCCAGTTACATCACTTGCACCTTTTTCGTAAGTAACAGTATAATATTCTATCGCGCTACCTGCTGAAGCAGCTTCTAAGAACCAGAATTGAACGGTCTCATTATAAACACCTACAAAGCCATAAATATCGTACAGCATTCCTGATTGGAATTCAAAATTACGTTCAAATTGGTTGCGGAATGCAACATTCTTGTCATTTACAGAGAGTGTAGGATGTGTGTTGATATTTACGTTTGATGTGATTTCAACACCCTTCAATACTACGAACTCGTTTACATCTTCTGCTTTTACTTCTGTGATTTCAGTTGCTACAGCAGCGCCATAACCACTAACCGACAATGCAGAATAATCTACAGATGGTGTAAGTTGTGGATTTTTATTGTATGCACCTTTCTTACCAACAAAACCAGTTACGGTAGCACCTTCAACCAAAGTTGTCATGCTATGCGCATTGTTATAATCAAAAATCATAGAAGCGCCTGTAGCATCTTTTATATATACGTAGTTATTGTTAGAGATTACTTTCACTACTTCAAATGGATTCAACGCCACTTCAGTATTGTCGGCTGTTTCCATAGCATCAGCCACATCCATGGTTTCAATGCACTTACCTGTCAACTCTACAGTAGCGGTTTGAGAAGATGTAGTTTCTGTGATTGTCAAAGTAGCAGCATGCTCACCCACTACTGTAGGAGCGTAAGTAACAGTTACTTTACCTGCATTAACAGTTGCAGTAAAATATGTATCGCCACTAATAGATGTTGAATATTCAGGAGTAGCAATGTTGTGTGCTGTTATTTCAACTTCCTGCGATGCAGAACCATTCAATGCTACTACAAAATCTTGACTCTCAGGATTCACATCAATAGATGGATCGGTGTTTGGCAACACATAGAATGCAAAAGATTGGTCTTTGATGTTATCTGTTGTGTATGATGTATAGCAACGCCAATCAGCATTATTGTAAATACCTACATAGCGAGATGTACCTGTGTGTTTTAGGTAGCCACTAGTAGCATCAAGAGTAAATATTTTATTTTCGTTAGTTCCTACGCGGACACCATTATTGGAGTTTGTACAATACAACCAAGTCGCTATTGTGCCATTAGGATAGAATGTCAAATTATCGCCATCATTAACAAGATTCCAAACGATAGTTTCATCATTTGTTAAAATTTTGTCGTTAGAAACGTCAACTTTAACTGCAACAGGAGCAGAACCTGTACCTTTGTTATTGCTCATGGCGTAAGTTCCATTAGCATTTGTACCCACAATAATCACTTGATCCTTGGCTTTAATATCAGCCAAATCAGTAAGAGTATATATTGTTGGAGTTTCTGCTTGACCTGTTAGAGTAATTGTTTCTGACAACTCGCCAGAAGTAATTGTCAGTTCCGCGCTATGAGTACTTGATGCTGTAGGTGCGTAAGTCACAGTCACAGTTTGAGGGAATTCTTCACCTTTGGAGATTGAATTTGTTGATACAGTGAAGCAATTATCACCTGAAATAGATAGAGTTATATCGTTCTCCAAGTGGGCAGCATTGATAGAAAACTCTTTTTCTAAAGTACTCTCTACGAATAAAGAACCAAAATCAATAGCATTGCTAGTAACATCCTCAATACTCAAATAAGGTTCTTCATCTGCTGAACAATCAAGAGAGTAGTCGGTATGTTTAGTTGAGCCACCACCAGAAAGATAGATAATTTTAAGAGTTTTAAGACGTACTTGGTTGGTGCCATTTACGTCTAATTTGAAATAAGTGTAATTTGTCTCGCCAAATTCTAAAGAGTAGTCTTTATAACTTGTAGTTACAGAAACCTCCCCGATAGAAGTCCAATCAGTTCCATTTGAGCTACCATAAACTATAATATCATCAGACTTATTACCAGCATTGAAACCAATAGACTTTATGATTCCAGGTAATTTATTTGAGACTACATAACCATTATATGTAGTGGATGAATAGATGCGCAATTCTGTAGTAAAATGACAATCTGTAGTATAAATAGTAACATCGTCGTCCAACTTATGCTCTTCATTGTCTGCATATTGCGTACCCGCAGTATAGTTCGAGAAAGTATAGTTTCCTGTTTTTTCTGTTGGCGTTCCCCCAGAGTTTTCTTCTGTCGCAAACACAGCGTAGAAAGTTGTACTCTGTGTTGGGATTGTATTTTCATCTATGTATGTTGGAGGGTTTGTTGGGTCGTTATGTTCTGATGTAGCAGTCCAACCTACAAACACTTTACCATCTGGGCAGTTATCTGCTTCTGGCAATCTGCCAAGTGCTTCGCCTTCAGTGACAGAAGATGGGGACAATGTTTTTGCCTCTCCATTTACACTCCATGTAATAGCGTATTGAGTTTTTTCTTCAAAGGTAGCAGAAACAGTTACCTCCTCAGCTGGCATAGTGAATTGGTTGTTGTTTACAGCAACATTGCCGCTCGCACCAGTAACAGTCCATACTCCAAATTTATAACCTGCATCAGGAGTTGCTGTCAATGTAATAGTTGCGCCCTCAGCAGCTTCATCTTTATCAGCCACAATGGTTCCACCTGCAGTTTGATTCAGATTTACAGTATAAGTCGTAGCACCTGCTGGTGTATATGTAACAGTTATAGCATCCAAACGAACTTGAGCTGTTAATTTACTAATAGTAAATGAGTTTGATGTACCAGCAAGCGTAACTGTCACTTTATCACTAGAAACTGAAGTGGTTGCAGTAGTGCCGATAGAGTTCTTCATTGCTGTTGCATAAGAACTACTATTACAATCAAAAACTATTTGGTTTATATTACCTAAACTGCACTCTATAATAACGTTAGAACTTGCGTATAAGCGTGCTGGCTTTGCATAGTCTCCAACATTGGTAGTAGACTCACTTTTATTATTCGTAAAAGTTATTCCGTTTTGCTCCCACACTTGTTTGCTTGTTGAATACTCTGTTCGTTGTGCATTATCAGCAAACGATAAAGTCGCATCTTCCGCCCAGGCGGTTGTTGTGCCGAGGGTGAGGAGCATGATAATAGTGAATAGATAGTATCTATTCCTATTAGACGTGCCGTGAGTGGCACATTTCTTTGCAGCCCAATGGGCTAAATTGGTAAAAGTTTTCATAAAGCTTTATGTTTTAGTTAGTTAATGTTCTTTTTTAGGCGAGAGGCTAAAGGTTAAAGGCGAGAGGAAAGGATAAGTCAGTCCCATGGATGTGCTACAGATGTCCTATGGATGTCCTATAGTGGTCGCGAAATGGTCGCCTAACAGATAGCACAGTTGCTATACACCTTCATCATATCATTCACTCTCTCGCTTCGTTTGTTTCTTCTGAACCCTTACAAAAGGGATACCGAAGAAAAATATATAGAGTTCTTTGACGTATTGACATATTTGGATTTGAAATCTCCTTGCATTTGGCAGAAATCTTATCAATCTTATTGCGCAAATCCCCGCCCATTAAATAGTGCTCCGCAATAAATTACCACCGCTAGCACTCGCTTCGCTCATCCGCTTAATCTTATGGAATTGTTGCTGAATGCTTCTGTTAGCCTTTTTAGGCGCATTTTCGCCAAACTCAGTAAAAATTTTCCGCCAAACGCCTTAAAAATTTTCCGCCAAACGCCTTAAAAAAAATGCGCCAAATTCATTAAAAAATATCGTAAATACTTGTATATATGAAAAATAAGTTGTACCTTTGCAGCGTTAAATTTTGCAGAAAGATTAATACTTATTCTTATGGCAGAAAAAATATACAAAAAACGTATCGCTGATCAACTATTGGCAGAGCGTTTGGAAGAAGTGGGAGCAGTACTAGTTGAAGGCCCCAAATGGTGCGGAAAGACCACAACTGCACTCCAGCAATCGAATAGTAAGGTCATGTTAGCAAACCCAGAGGAGTTGCAAAAAAGCAAGATCCTGATTGCTACTGATGCCTCACGCCTTCTAAGTGGTGAGACGCCCAAGTTGTTTGACGAGTGGCAGACTATTCCAGAGCTCTGGGATAATATCCGATATGAGGTGGATAGTCGCAACGCGGAAGGTCAATTCATATTGACAGGTTCGGCAGTGCCTATCACATCCGATAAAATAGTACACTCGGGTACTGGTCGTTTCGCTTGGGTAACCATGCGTCCGATGAGCCTTTGGGAATCGGAAGAATCTACAGGCGAAGTGAGTCTCCAAGCACTTTTTGATGGGCAGTTGCAAATTCAAGGTGAGAATACACACACACTTGAAGATATTGCTTTCATGCTTTGTCGTGGAGGTTGGCCTTCTTCGTTGAATCGTAGTCCTCGTGCAGCACTGCGTGTGGCAAGAGATTATTACGATGCTGTAGTAAAAACAGACTTTATCCGTGTAGATGGTACACTTCGCAACCAAACTCGTAGTCGTATGCTCCTTCGCTCACTTGCACGTTTGCAAGGAACTCAGACTGCTATCAGCGTTATTCGCCAAGATATGCTCGCAAACGATGAAAGTTCGTTAGCAGAGAACACAGTGGCTTCGTATATTGAGGCATTGCGTAATATCTTCGTGGTTGAGGACATGCCTGCATGGAGTACCAATCTGCGTTCCAAAACGGTTATCCGCACAAGTCCTACACGCTATTTTGTCGATCCGAGTATTGCTGTTGCTGCATTGGGTATTACCCCTGCGGAGTTGTTAGACGATATGCAAACATTTGGCTTCCTCTTTGAAGCAATGGCAATACGCGATTTGCGTGTGTATGCAGATGCGTTAGATGCCAAAGTTTACCATTATCGCGACAAGGATGAGTTGGAATGTGATGCCGTGATAGAGTTGCGCAATGGTCGTTACGCTTTGGTGGAAATCAAAATAGGTGGTATGGTTAATATACTCACAGCAGCTAAGCAGCTGCAAAAATTGGCAAAAAAAATTAACACCGACCGCGTAGGAGAGCCTGCCTTCTGTATGGTGCTAACAGCAGTAGGAGATGAAGCATACCAACTTGAAGACGGTACTTTAGTAGTGCCTATAGGCTGCTTAAAGCATTGATTTATAGCAAAAATACGGTGCTAACACAATTGTGTTACTCTTCAAATGAAATAGGGCTATATGGCTCTATTTCGTTTTTTATCCAAATTATGTCAACATTTCAAAGATCACTCGTCACTGGCGAAGATATACAACGCCAAAAAAGGCGGCATAAAACCGACCATTAATATGACACAACCAAATGATAACGAAAAAGATACACCAACAGAGACCAAATCAAAGTGGAGTGTCTTAACCGTTTTCATTTGATTTTGGGTACAAAGGTACTACAAATAATGCACATACGCAAGTAACGCGAGTGCTTTTTTGAAAAAAAATAGATCTATCTATTGGCTATCACAACCGATTGCCCAGTACTGAGTAGGCTTCGCCATTGCGCAGAATGAGCAACTGACCATCGCGGATCACTTTTCTTGCCTCATCGCCTTTCTCCGCATCGCCTATATTCTCCACATCAGTACTTACCGACGACACATTCACGCGAATCGTAACATACTCATCAATAGACAGTTCCTCTTTGCTATCCACTTCATAGCTATAGAAATGAAGTTTAGTGGCATAACTGCCTACTGACCAAAGATTATCCACTGCCACATATACCTCTTCATCCTCATAATCATACCCTGCGGGGAAATGTGCCGAGCCATTGAGTTCCAAATCATAATCGCCTGCCAGTATCTCCATGCATGCATTCTCGTACTCATATTTGAAAAGCACGCTGCTGGTGTGTGCCCATTTGCAGTAGAGTGTTTTTTGCAGGTTGCTGGCACTGAAGGTAAACATCTGTATATCGCTATAGTCGGGATTGAGGTTGAATGTCAGCACTTTGGTTGAAAGTGAGAACACAGGTTGGTTTGGATCTGGGAATGTACCCATTGGTACCGCCTCAGCACGAAGTTGGATAACGATATCTTCTACTCCTTCAGTGGCTGTAGAGAGGCGCAACTCGCCCGTATAAACGCCCACCTCATCGGTCTCCCAATAGACGGAAAGTTCCACAGGTTGCTTAGCAGTAGTTCGAATGACCTCTGTTCCGCAGTAGAAAGCCGTGTCGCCAGTGAGGGTAACAGTGATATCATCAGTGAGGTCATTGAAGCTGAGTGTAAAGCGGCGCACATCGCCCCAGTCTTTCCAGTTCACATCGGAAGCGTAAGTGGTGTCGGGTTCGTATTGTCCCCAATCGAGGAGGGTGTCGCTAACGGTCATCCATGAGTCGAGTACTCGGTCAGTCCACTCAGGCGCGGTAGAGGCGTAGAGGATAGTCTTAGCCAAATAGCTATCATCGTAGCCGCTGTAGATATTGAATATCTCGTTGGAGCCTTGGCAATTGTTGTAGATATAGCGCGAAGTGAATCCCGCGTTCTTAACCTCTACGGTAGCATCGTCCTGGTTGATGGAACTGATGGTCCATTTGGATTGGTTGTCGAGGGTAGTGCTGCTGCGCAGTTTGCTATCGCTGATAGGGCGTAGGTAGTTGCCGTCGGCATCGATGAAGATGATGTAATCGCCATCGCGTTGAACGGTGTAGGCGTATGCCTGCTCAGCGGTAACGGTGTGGCGGTTCTCGCCGTAGGTGGCAGCTACGCCCTTGATGTTATTCTTGCTGATATCTACATCATAGAAGCCCATGATATAATCCTCGCCCTCTTTGCTGGTTCCGAAGAACACTTTCGCGCCATCGGTGAGCAAGGCAGGGTCTTTGACAGCGTTGTAGGTAACGGTGGTTTGGTCCATCGCGTCAAGAACGGTTACGGAGCAGGTGTCGGTGATACCGACTGCAGTGGCTTTTACCCAGACTTGTGCTGTACCTTTGGTTAGGGCGGTCACTACGCCATTGCTGACGGTTGCCACCTCGGGATGGGTGCTGCCCCATTCTATGGTTTTGTCCACCGCGTCAGCAGGGAGTAGGGTGGCGGTGAGGGTGGCTTCATCGCCCACGCGGAGGGTGAGTTCGGCAGGGTCGATAGTCACCTCTTTGACTACCACATCAGGGATAGAGGTCTCGTCGAGGCGGTAGAGGGAGATTGCCTTCATATTGCTGCCTGCGTGATAGAGCGCGAAGCGTGGCGAAGAAGGGTTGTAAGCGAAGAAGACCTCGTTATTGTTCTTGCCAGGAGTTTGGCTAATGATTTTGGCATTTCCATTCTCGATGGAGATGGCAAAGTCGGTTGTCGTTTTTCGGTCGACATCCAAGTCGTTGGAACCTGATTTGTGTCCTACGGGCTTGCTGTCGATATAGAGGTTCCAGTAGGTGCCATTCTTCTTGAGGGTGATAGTGGTTGGCTCGCTAAGGGTGACAGCATCGCTGGTGAAGGTAGCGGTGGTGACATCAATGTACTTCTTGGTGGAAGAGAAGCCCGCGCTAGCGTGGTTCTTATCGGCGTAGCCTAATACTACTTGGTCACCATCTTGCAGGGTGGCGGGATCAGTGACCTTAACGAAGGTCTCAGCTTGGAGCATGAATGCGCTCGCCAGAGCGAGGAGGAGGAGAGAGAGTTTTTTCATGTTATTTTCTGTGTTTTTTATTCTTCTAATTACTTATGAGTCCCATGACTCCCATTATCTATATCGCTCGCTGTCTGCGAGCAATATAGATAGCATACCCCGCCACCAGCAATGCCATCAACACCCATGGCGTGTCGCCGAGAGGTTCTTCCATTGGTCCATCAGGATCAGCAGGTGGATTATCACCATCCGCAGCCCCACGTTGGGGTCCTCGTGGTGCATATGATGGACCCGAACTATAGGTGGTGTATGTACCCGTGACAGCCGCTTGTGGCAGTTCGCTGCCCGAGCCCATCATAGCCGAAGTGGAGTGCATTTGTACTACTGGTTGCTCGGCGAACGTCTGAGCACTAATGCTCAGCACGCTCGCTAATCCAAGAACTATCAATAAGAATTTCATTGCTTTCATAATTTTCATTGTTTCCATGTCTTTAAACCTTAAACATTAAACCTTATATCATCATTTATTGATAGTTATTACTCGTTTACCCGTAGCATCGTAGATTACACCATGATGCAGGATATACATCTTGTCTTGATAAATGAACTTGTGGATTTGTTCGCCATCAGCACCCACATTGCCCAAACCTGTAGCGCCATTCTCGGTCTTCGCTTTTACTCGGACAGAAACGGTGAAGCGCTCGTTATTGGTTTCTGCTTGATTAACCGAGAACTCGTATGGCTCGCTCATGATATCCACCGTCACCTCTGGCGAGAGAGCGTGATCAGTAACATAGAGTGCATCTAAGCCATCGGAATTGTATATCTCGCTGAGACTCAATACATATGTTCCCGCAGCAGGTACTTGATAGCCGATAGGCATGCTCTCTGCTGCATATTCAGGACCGGTAGCCACCCAACTCAAATCACCATTGGTGTGTACACCATAGATATTGAACTGGTTGTTGTTAGGTGTCTTTGGATAGTCGGCATTGTACTCATAGTCGTTGGTCTTGCCTGCTTTGATCCAGAAGTTCACCTCATCTTGCATGGTCTCATTGCTGAGCACGATACCTGTTTCAATGTCGGTGGTTGGTTCATTAGCAGCCACACGAGCAGCCAAGAGTGATGCGCGGTTTGCAGCACTGAAGGTAACACTATTTGCTTCACCCTCTAGCTGTATGAAGAATGCGCGACCAGCTACCAAAGGAACAGCTTGTGTTACCGTTTTAGCAGTATAGGTATCGAAGTGCTCAGAAGGAATAGTGAGATAACGGATATTGGTTTCATCATTCCATTCCCATTTACCAGTCCAATTACCCGCAGCGTCATTCACTGGCACTAATTTGCAAGCGTGCAGACCAGAAGTTGACATATTAGTCAAATCAACCATATATGGGTTACCAATGAGATTCCAGCCTTGATCGTTGTCTTTTCCGCTGTTGTTAGCGACATTCTCGTATGAGCTGAGGTTAGAGATTGTTTTTCCACCTTCCTTATCATTCTCTGCGTCTATAGCATTATCCGCTGTTGTTGGCATGGTAATGCGTTGGATACCCCATTTCTGGCGGGTAGAAGCACCGCCATTGACACTCACTTTCTTAGGCGCACCCCAGAAGATGTAGCCTACGCCAGGAGTAGTGGCGGTTGGTTTTGGATTATCGGTCTCAATATCCACCCATGCTTTATAATTACCAGTAGCACGAATATCACCTGCATAACGTTTGATAATCCAACTACCGCTATTACTTGTAGTTACAGTTGAACCATAGAACTCTGTTGGATAGGTAATAGAACCTAACTCTCCAGCAAATGGTAATACAAGGTGATACCAATGGTCGTAGTCTGTAATGTAGTCATAATAGAACTTACCTGCACTATTGGTGAATGTGCCACGGAGTTCGAATTGTGGATATACGTAGTCGTATTCGCCAGCATCTGTGATTCCACCAGCACGGAGCGTGAGTGATGCCACGCCAAATCCTTTGTCGGATGGGATGACTAATTTACCACCGCCGTAGATAGTCACATTGCGGAATTTGAAAGGACCGCTTGCTGCACCATCGGCAGTAAGTTTACCACCGTTGAGAACTACGAGGTCAGCAACTTTCGCTATCTCTTTCTTAGCAGCAACACTACCACTACCTAATATAGTAGCATCGTCTGTTGCACTACCTATTATATAAGGTATAGGGAGTAGCAATTGCTCGGAGCCGATAACGAGTTTCAGCATTTGTCTTGGGTTAGTAGCCAAGCCATCAGCTGCAAGCTCATAAACTGCAATATCTTTTTGTACACCATCACCTGACAATTCAGTTGTTTGTGCTTCACCGGCATTAACTGAAACAGAAGCTGTTTGTGTAGGATCGCCGTTGTACATAACCACCACGCTATTTTCTTTCCACTCTACCACTTGTGCTGCTAATGGGGTGTAGCGATCTTGAATAGGAAGGAAGCGCATATCCGTAATCTCGCCAACGTAAACACCGAAGCGAGTGAGGGCATCAATTGATATTTTTCTATCTGTGCGATGTGCATTGGTAAGTTGGTAGGTCTTCAAGTCTGTAGTTGTAGGTGTCCACTCGTAGAGTCCTGGGTTGGTAGCATTATGATAGTTATTATACTGCGCATTGGTAAGTAGATAGTTTTCAGAGCTACTTGGATTGAGTGCTTTTTCTGGACTCTCGTTGTTTACAAATACGAGATTATGACCATTTGTAGTATATCGGTCAAGAGTTCCTGAACTCTTATATACTTGACGCAATGACCAATCAGCGTTTTCTGGAACAGCGGTAACTGCGGTTGGGTCATCTTGGTTATCTACTTCAATAGGATATGCAGCAGGTGGTGTAACAGAGTTGAGTCCTTGTGATGGGAGAGCATACCATATTTCTCCTACTTTCGCTACGATGGCGAAGGTAGCTGGGAGATGTCGAACTTCTGCTAAACGAGATGCTTTTGCCAAAGTAGCTGCATCATTAGCAGTGATAGTCACTGTTTCAATGCCATCCTCTATTGTCGTAGCAGCAGGAGTGTATGTTAGGATAAGGGTAGTGCTTGTCAGCATACCATCTGTTGTAGTGGTAAGATATTTACCATTAGCATCAGATGAAAGTGCAGTACCATTCTCGTATATCAATTCAACACCTTCTACATTGCAAGATAGATAAATCTTTGTTTGTGTTTCGTAGTTAGCTGCGCCTACATATAGTTTATTAGCAGCTTTTATGGTTTGTCCTGCAGTGGATGTTACGGTGAGTGGTCCAGAAGAACTCAAAATGATAGATGGTTTTCTCTTTGGATCAGAAGCCCAGTGGTGTTCGCGGCAATTACCAAAACGCACATAATGGTAATCACCATTATAACTGCCTTGAGCGTTATATGCATAGTTACCAAAGCTTACACCATTCAAAACAATATTTCTGCCATTTTGTACATAAATTTTGTATTCTCCAGAACCAGCAGATGTTTCTTCGATATTCCACCATTCGGTACCTCTTGCTAAACCAGTTGATGATGTTGATTGAGGTTCGATATCGTAACCATTGATATTGATTTTATATTTGCCTGCATTTTCACCCGTTCCAGGAGTGATGTTTACTACAGCCACATCGCCACAGGCAGTTGTTGAACTAAGTGTTCCTGGGTTATCAGATGGTGTACCAGAAAGGAATCTTTTCTCACCTGCGTTGTTTTCTGCAAAGATGCTTGTTGTAATTGGTCCTGACAAATCAACATCTTGCAATTCGTCGTAGTAGTAATAAACGGCGTGGTATTCTCTGCGGGTAGTAGTAATCAAGTCGTCGCCTGGTTTCTTCAAACCGTACGGTGTTGCTGAAGTGTCTCCTTCTGGACTATTATCGGTTATTTCGTCTTGTGGAGAGTTTTCTTTCCAACCCACAAAAGTATAACCATTTAGTGTTGCAGAAGGGAATTTAGTTTCTACAGTGCCATTCAATCCTTCTTTAACAGCAGTAGGATAAGCATAATAACCTTGTACGAACTCGCCTCCGTGTGTATAGAAGTGGATAGCATAATCACCACAACTTGGTGCAGAATAATACACTGCTGATTCCACTGGAGTTAATTCGAGGTCGTAGTATAAAGTACTTCCGTTAGTTACACTGCTTGCCGAGTACAATCTAAAGAAGTTATTGTAGTAAATTAAAGCATAAGTAGTAGCCGCCTTATTTGTGAAACGCCATGAACCATTGGTACCTGTAGATACGGTCCATTTGTAACGATCTAAATTATCCCATTCGTCTTCAACATCCAATTTATTATCGTAATAATGTTTTGTGATATAGTGTCCATCTGTATTTTGAATTGTGTAGGTATTTTCGTCTATTTTTGTAATAGTAAATGGAGCTTTGTTTGCTTCGTCATAATTGTCATCCCAATACTTTGTGGTATATAAGTTATAGCTACCATTTATCTGACCAGCCATGTGATCTTTAGCAGAATTATTTACCCAGATCTCATACACACCACCTGCACTATTAGCGGTAAATGCTCCCGCTGTGGTGCGTTGGGTATATACAGCATAGAGTGTGATAGGTACAGTAGGAGTATAAGGGTTAGCAACCAAGGCTGGCAATTGAGCCGTTTCATTCCATGATGGATAAACCTCTGTCCAACCTATAAACTCATATGGGTCACAACCTCGTTCTCCGTCAGGTAATGTTACAGAACCTCCAACAGTAGTTGCATTAACTGTAGAAATGTTGCCTACATCGCTAAGGGAAACAACTGGTGCCCATTGAGCATAAAGTGTAAGTGTGCTTAATGGAACTGAAGTGATGACTTGACCTGGAGTATATGTCAAACCGCCCTTACCATTAGCTTGGGTATTCCAACCTACCAATTGATATCCATTTGCTCGTGGAGCAGAACATATAGTGTATTCAGTAATCTCACTAAATTTGTATGTTACTCCGCTCTCACACACTCCTGTAATTTGTGTACCACTTACTACAGAGGATTGGTTGAGATTATATGTAATCGTAAATTCATCTATATCGTTGGAACAGTTCAAAGATGTAGAGATGATGTTTGGCGAGCCGTAAGCTACCGTAACCGAGTGAATATGACTTGTTCCTTCTCCATTGATGATATATCCAGAAGTATAGTTGCCTTCTGTTATGTTGATTGTTCGGCTACGAGATGATGTCGTCTCACTTGTGAAAAGATTAGAGCCGTTATCTGTGGAACGGAAATAGAAAGCTCTTGAGGTAGCAGAAGCCACATTATCTGTACATGCATCTTCTCCTGAACCTATATTGCCCTGAGAAACCTTCATGGTGATACTTGTTGCAGGTCCTGGAAGTGTTGGAATCTGTATGTAATAATTCTCTTTTAGATCAATACCACCCGCATTTTGGATTTGACCATTGGTCTTCCATACTGAACCATCAGCAGCGGTTCTGGTAGTAACCGTACCATAAGCATTATTACTTCCGCTCAATACATCGCTCTTCCATGTCGATACATCCGTACAGGTTAGTTCTACTGTTCCACTTGCACCTTCTCCTGCGCGGCTATAGACTGCGTAGAGGGTGGTGTTTTGTATGATATTGGAGAGGTTCGAACCAATAGCGTAGAATGGATTTGGCTTTTGACCGTTGGCATTCTCGTAAGTTGCTTCTGTGGTCCAACCGATGAGTTCCTCACAAGAGTATTCTGGATCAATAGAATTATTTTCTATTCCAGGAATTGATACAGAGCCACCCGATATTACGGTAGTTGTTGCGCCAGTTGCCAATGTACCACCGCCAGTAGGAATAATATAGGTAATGGTGCAATAGCGTTGCCATATAGCGTAGAGAGTAGTATCGCCTGTAAGAGTAATAGACGCCCCCTCATTGTATGATGTACCGCTACCGTCTGATTTAGTGTTCCATTTCACGAATTGATGTTCTGCGAGGGCAAAACCGTTGGCTGCTACAGTACCTTGACCTGTTGGGTAGGCAATTGTCGTAGCAGTAGTTGCACCAGTAGCAGAAGCGTGATTAGCATTGTAAGTGATAGTGAATGTACCAGTTATTGTGATGTCAATAGTTGCTTCTGCTGGACAATAGTTACCAGCACCATCTACTCCATCCCATGAAGCAGTGATAGTCGTTTTGCCAGGTTTCTTACCAGTAACTTTACCATTATTAGTATCTACGGTTGCGATTTTTGTGTTGCTGGATGTGTATCTTACAGCACCATGAGTTGTACCAGAGTGAGTGATGGTGGTGGTTCCGCCAACTGTAATTGAAGTTGTAGCAGATAATGTAGGGGCTGTCCACGGTGTACAGCAAGATGTAATAAATGCGGTTAGGTTCTCAGGCGATCCTGCAGTAACTGATATACTTGCAATACGTCTATGTCCGGAAGAACCGGCAATTGTAAAGGTGATTGATTTCGCAGATCCAGTCCAGACACCATTACTATATGTGCCAACATTAGCAGTAATCTCATTACTGTCTTCCCCTGTTGCGAATGAAAGCGAAATATTAGTAATTTCATTATTTGATGTTACTGTAAATGTATTACCTCCGTAGCAACGAATTGCTGCACCTGTAGTATAATATTTAGGTGCATTGTTATTATTAGAACCTTTCGCAAATGTGATGGTAGCGTTGGTAAGAGTTACTGTCGATATTGTTTGTTGATTAGAATATCCGCTATTTGCAAATGTAACTGTTTCTGCATCTCCACCTGTAGCCAATGTTCCTTTTGCAAAAACAGCGTGGTAGTCTTGCGACTTGGAAACAGTGAGAGGTAACGTAACAAGAGCAGGTTTGTCTGTTGCTACGCCGTCAATTTCAGTATCTGTCCAACCAATGAAATGTGGATATTCGTCATCACAAGTGGTAGGAGTATTCGTACAATTCACAGTCTGACCTGCAACCTCCTCAAAAGAGCACACCTCTATACCATTGCTATAGAAGTTTACAGTATATAGTTCTGCCCATTGAGCTTTGAAAGTGGTGTTTTCATCAGGCATAGTGGTTGGATTAGGATTCCAACCTGTAAACTTATAGCCTTCACGAGTTGGGTCTGCAGGTTTGGTGATATCAGCACCAACTTGGTATGATTCTAATTTCTTGGTTGAGCCGTCAGACAATTGACCACCATTAGCATCCCAAGTTACCCAATAGTGCTCGCTATCAAGGCAGACTTTCTTGTAGAATTTGAGGGTTTCGTCTTTAATAACACCTGTAGTGACGGTGTAGCAACGCCAAGAATAGGGGGTTGTATTGAACGATATACCTACATAACGAGGTGGTGTTGTGTCAATATTCTTTAGATAATTGCCATCTACAACAAATACTTCAGCAGCTCCAGTACCAACGCGTACACCGTTATCTGCATTTGTACAGTAGAGGTAATTCGCATTGTCGCTATATGAACAGAATGTCAAATTAGCGTTATTTTTTTTTATTACCCATTTATATTCATCACTAACTGTTGTTAAGTATTTTCCCTGAATGTTAGCAGTAATATTGTTCGCAGTTGGAGCAGTAGAAGTATTTTTTTCATTTGATATTGTCCATGTAAATTCACCTTTACTCATCGTGATTACTACCTCGTCGCCAGAGTTGATGTCAGTAATGTCGGTTTCTATCCATTTACAGTTAGCAGCAGACACATTTAGTGTGTAGGTAGCAGTAGCTGATTTGTGAGTAGCAGTTTCGGCACCAGTAGCAGTAATAGTCGTTGTACCCGTAGCTACAAGGGTGATGTTTCCATTCGCATCAATAGTTGCTACGCTGGTATTTGAACTAGTATAAGTAATTGGCGACAAACTATTAGGGTTGTTCAAAGTTGGGAAAGTATTATCCGCTTCCAACGCTGCGGTGCAGGTGGCATCAGACCAAGCGAAGGTAGGAGTTGCTTTTTCCCATTTTGCCCAGAACTCTTTATTACCAGTACTACCTTTTGTAATGACGGTTACGGGATCTTCTGTAAAGTCTTCATATTGATACCAACCAGCGAAAGTTAATCCTTGTGAATGCGTTGGTGTAGGCAATGTAATATCTTCAGACTCAATGGTATATATCGTATCGTTTACACCAGAACCACCGTTAAGATTGTAAGTAATAGTATATTCAATTGCACTCCATTGGGCAACCAAAGTTATAGATTCTGTTATATTAGAAATGCTTGAATTGCTTGTTCCGTATTTATAAATGGTTTCATCTCCACCTTGTATTTTCCATCCCGTAAAGTTGTAACCATTTCGGGTTGGTTCGGTTTCAGGAATAGCATATGTATTACTATTTAGAGTAACATCATAAAACGTTCCAGAACCTCCATTTAGGTTAAAAGAAACGACCGTTTCTTTGGTACATTGGGTTATATAATCAGAGTAGGTGGTGGTAGATGCACCTTGCATGGTGAAAGTTACTGTAACTTTAGAAGTTTTACCCGTAGCATTGCCTACTTTGATTTGAAAATAACCATTACCAACTGTAGTATTAGAAGATGGTTGTTGCGATGTTCCATAATATTTTGTAAAAGTTCCAGCAGTTGATGTTACAGTTACGGAATTTATAGTACCCAAATCGGTAGAGTTGTAAATATATCCCTTACCGCTTTGCCATTGCATCACACTAGACTGAAGCATTACCTGAGAGGATGTCCATTTTACAGACAAAGTAGAACCATCCGATGCTTTTGCTGTTGATGTCTTTTCGTTATTATTTGCAGCGTATGATGTACTGTTAAAGTTGCTTGGAGTAATATCAAATGAATATTGTTTTGATGTATCTCCTCCAGTAGTCTTACCTATTGCCCAAACAGCATAATAAGTAGTACCGTTTGCAGTAACTGATGTGTTTGCTTTGACAATATTAGTATCGTCTGTAAGATTTTCTTTGTTTGCTTCTGTTACCCAACCCATGAAGTGCCAATGTTGTTGTTCACATGTACCTGTAGTTTTAGGTTCCTTATCCGTTAAAGATGGAGCGGAGTGATTCCCACATAGTTCTTGTTCTTCATAATCTTGTACATTGTCAATATATGTATTAACAGGTTTTTTTTCAAAATTCACTTGAATACTGCAATCGGTTGAAGCATTGACAGTTAATGTATCTGAATTGCCTTCATGAGTTACAGTTGCAGGTCCTGATATAATAGTATAACCTCCAGTGCCACTAACAACTTGATAGCAATCAGCAGGTTCTGCCGTGATGGTTGTACCGTTCACAGAAACTGTTCCGTAACTATTGTTGTTACTTGTGGCAGTGACTTTGCAGGAAGGGGCAGCGGTGACTTTTCGATAAAAAGTAGTAGTGGTTCCGCTAATATTTGCAGCAGATGCAGTAGTATAACATCTCCAATCTTGGGTATTGTAAATACCGAGCCAACGTGTTTGTCCTATATTTTTTAATCTGTTCACACTAGAATCAAACGAGAACTTAGTATTATTACCTGTTTGAGACCCAATTTTTACACCATTATTGGCATCTGTACAATAAAGCGTACCACTAGTGGTAGAAACAAATGTTATGGTATTATCACCATTGTTGGTCGCCGTAAAAGTGATGTCTGTGGCAGTAGAAGTTATTTTGCTATTAGATATGGTTACCTTAATAGGCGTTGGTGGTGTTCCTGTATTTTTCATTGCATACGCAGTACTAGACTTGGTACCGACAATGATAATGACATCATTGGTCTTGATATCAGAAAATGATACTAATTCATATTCCGCTCCCCACACCTGTCCGATTCCGACAATAAGGAGTATCGTTAATACAAGTACAAATCGTATACCCTTGGTATATCCTTGCAATACATTGAGAAGATTGGTTGCCACTTGGGCGAAAGAAGTAGATTGTTTCATAATCTGTATGTTTTGGCGGCAGGGCCGCGTTAATAATATTCTAGTGTAGGGTGTAGAGTGTAAAGTGTAAAGGCAGGAACCTTCATCACTTCGCTCTAAACCTTGTTTTCTTTGTGAGCAACGGTCAACCCAATGACCCGTGCCCGAGGGGATTAGTCGTTATTGCTGTATTCTTCGTTGTCAATATCTACCAATACAACATATTGAATGGATGATAATGATTCGAAATGGTCCATGTCTGAACCTTTATTATTGTCATTCGAACTAGATTTCCACCGAGGTTCATGTTCTTGCATAAATTGCATGAATGAATGGTTGCTTTTCCCCTCTTTTTGTAAAAGTGCTTCAATGGCTTTTGCTAAGTGGATTGCCCATTCATCTTCAATAGGTGAACCTATTTGGAAATTTAATAGTGCGTTCTCAAAACAATCTGTATCTAAAGTCGTCAACAAATTAGGTTCATGCCAACAATGACAATATTTATTATTGCAAATACAACCATAGTAGGTGTCAATTGTTCCAAAACAAGCCCTTGTAACTTTTGGAGTAGGTTGCAATAAATCAGTAATCTCAAATGCAAACTCAACCGTAGTAGTCTTACTAGAATTCGAAGCATTGTAGAATACTCCATATGAAGTGATTGATGAATTACAAGCATTACTCAAAATGTCTTTAGGCAATCCTGTTTTCAATGGGTCAATGTCAGGACGATCCTTTAATAAATTGTACTGATTTTTGTCAATGCTAAACTTTAATTTTGTATTATTTGAAACCAATCCCTCTTTCCTATTGTTAAAATCCGCTTTTTTTGCCTGCAAAAAATTTATTTTCATCCAAGGATAATACTTCGAATAAGACACAAATAAAATGTCTGAGATTTCACATTTAACAACAGGATTACCATATTGAACATAATGTTGGTGCATCTCGATAGGAGTGCATTTAGGATGACACTCAAAATATTCAATTATCCTTTGAAATAAACCAACTTCTCCAATACCATTATCTTGATTATATGCGTCCTGCAGTGCTGATTGAAGCATACTACTATGTTTTATATCTGTAAATATTTTTTCTGCTACCTTTTGTATATCCGCTAATTGCTCAGAGAGAATATTTGTGCGAGATTTGTAATACCACTTATATATTGACAAACGGTAATTATCTAACAAATACCTGCGTACAGACCCATCATTGTTTCGATATCTTGAACAACAAACAATATGGTCAGCTCCATTCTGCTTTGCCCAATCCAAATTATCCTCCAAACTAGTCACTTCCCATCTCCAATCTTTTACACAATCGCCTGCACTGAAGATAGCCACCTTTTTGCCTTTATACTCAACCAACGCCCTAAAATCCGAGATGTGAGGTGTGGTGTCAGGAGCATTATATCTATCTGTAATATGTTGCAGTATCTCAGCGTATGTGAGTTCGTTTTGTGCCGGATGGCTTTCAAAATACAATTTAGAACCTGCTGCCTTGAGCAGATTATACACCAGCCAAGCCGTATGCGTCTTGCCTGAATTTTGGTAGCCATATATTACAAATAATGCCATATCTTTTGTTATTCTCCCTTTCGGGGGTGTATATCGTTGTTTTGTTTGTCTTATAGAAGTCCTATAGATGTCCCACAGATGTCCTATGGTGGTCGCGAAACAGACAATGCACTTTATATATATAGTTGTTCGCACTTTTGCGAACGCAAGGGTTCTTTGAAATGTTGAAAATGACTGATAAATGTGCATTTTTATGCAGTTTGATGGCTAAATGTTGTGCACACAAAACACTTTTTAAATAAAATTGTTTCCTTTGTAAAACATTTTTGCGCGAAAATTGTTGCGCATATAAAACATTTTTTGTAACTTTGCAGCCGATTTGAAAATTCGTATACAATAATATACTAAAATATACATGCTATGGATGCTTTATTTGAGTACAATCAGAAGCTACTTAACGCCACTTCTACCACATTCGTGCGATCAATTATTGATGATATTCCGTGGAAGGAATCTCGTTTGATCGCCATTTGCGGTGCTCGAGGAGTGGGAAAAACCACCCTAATGCTGCAATATCAAAAGTTGCATTATGGCGATGTGAGTAATCGCAAATCTCTTTATGTACGATTGGACAACCTCTACTTTACACAACATTCGTTGGTTGAAGTAGCAGAGCAGTTTGAGCGACAAGGAGGCGAACTTTTGTTAGTAGATGAAGTACATAACGCGCCTTATTGGGCAAAAGAGATCAAAGAAATCTATGATGTGTTCCCAACCTTGCATGTCGTCTTTACAGGCTCCTCATTGTTGCACATCTTGAATGCCCAAGCTGATTTGTCACGTCGCTGTTTGAGTTATGATATGCAGGGACTCTCTTTCCGCGAGTACATGCAGTTGTATCACCATATAGAATTGCCTAAAGTCTCGCTGGATGACATCCTACATAATAGCATGCCTATTGTCAATGAGGTGATGAGTAAATGTCGTCCATTAGAGTTCTTTCCTGACTATCTCAAACAGGGATATTATCCGTTTGGAACAGAAGGTTTTGCTCTGTACCACCAACGAGTGGAGAATATCGTAGATATGCTATTGAATATCGAACTGCCACAGCTGCGCAGTGTGGACATTGGTAATATCCGCAAAATCAAAGCATTGCTAGCAATTATTTCCACGGAAGTGCCTATGTTGGTAGATATTACGAAGTTGGCAACGCTCACAGGGATTGCTCGTACTACGATACTGGCTTATCTTCAGTACTTGCATGAAGCAAAACTCATTCGTTTGCTTTATTCCGACGATTTGAGTGTCAAGAAGATGCAGAAACCCGATAAGATCCTTATGGAGAATACCAACCTGCTACAAGCATTGTCGCTCCAAACACCGAATATCGGCACTATGCGAGAGACCTTCTTCTGCAATCAGTTGGGATATAAGCACCAAGTAGAATATAACAAACGTGGGGATTATCTCATTGACCATAAATTAGTTTTCGAGATTGGCGGAAAAGCCAAAGACGGTAAGCAAGTGGCAAATTTAGAAAATGCATACATCGCTTCTGACGAATTTGACTACCCAATGGGCAATAAATTACCATTGTGGTTATTTGGTTTGATGTATTAACATCGTTTTATCGCACATTATCAGTCTGGCACGGAGCAAAGCTCTGTGTCAGATTGTTTTATGCCATATGGCGTAAAATCAGTCATTTCAATACGTCAAAGACCGTTACGCGGCGGAGCCGCTATTTTTAGGTTAAAGGTTAGAGGCGAAAGGCTAGAGGCTGAGATTCCTCATCGCTTCGCGCTGAACCTTGGTTTCTTTGTGAGCAGGGGGCAAACCAATGACCGGTGCCTTCACGTTCTTTGACGTATTGACATATTTGGACTTTACACTTTTTAGGCGCACTTTTTGTAAAGTATTACACTTTTTAGGCGCACTTTTTGTGAAATTCTGCACTTTTTAGGCGCACTTTCTTGCGTAATTCAAAAAAAAGCAGTATCTTTGCAGCCGAAATCGTTTAATAATCATTGCCATATGAAAAGATATGCTATCAATCAACTAAAAGCGTGGAAAGACCAGCCTAATCGCAAGCCCTTGATTTTGCAAGGAGCGAGACAAGTGGGTAAGACATGGCTCATGAAGCAGTTTGCCAAAGAATACTTCGAACACTCGGTGTATATCAACTTCGAGAACAATCAGTTGTTAGAACATCTGTTTAAGAAGGATTTTGATATAGACCGCATCCTGCTTGAATTGCAAATAGCCACTCGCGAGACGATAACCCCTAACACTTTATTGCTTTTTGATGAGATTCAAGAAGTGAAACGCGGAGTAACTGCTCTCAAGTATTTTTACGAACTGCGCCCCGAGCAACCTATCATTGCAGCTGGTTCACTTTTAGGGATAGCCATGCACCGTGATGATAGTTTTCCTGTTGGTAAAGTGGACTTTATAACACTCTATCCGCTCTCATTCTGCGAGTTTGCAGAAGCGATGGGAGAAGAACTGCTAATCAAACAAGTGCTACAAAAGAATTGGGATTTGATCACTTCATATGCTACTCAGTTGGAAGAACTGCTCCGCAAGTATTACTACATTGGAGGCATGCCCGAAGTGGTAAATGCTTTTATACAGAATACCGATTTTGTGCAAGTGCGAACGATTCAGCAAGCTATTCTTGATAGTTACGACCGTGATTTCTCTAAGCATGCTCCTATTAACGAAGTACCTCGTATTCGTATGGTATGGCGAAGTGTTATCGGACAATTAGCCAAAGAGAATAAGAAGTTTATCTATGGCTTCTTGAAGAAAGGTGCACGCGCCAAAGAATTTGAGTTGGCACTATCTTGGCTACAAGACGCTGGCTTGGTGTACAAAGTGCATCGCACTAAAACTGCAAAACTGCCATTGTCTGCATACGAAGATTTCTCTGCATTCAAACTCTACCTATTAGATGTTGGTTTGTTAGGTGCTTTATCAGGCGTTTCCGAACAAGTACTTTTGCAGAAAAACGAACTAATGTCGGAGTTTAAAGGCGCTTTAACCGAGCAATATGTGATGCAGCAATTGCGGTGTAACCAGCAAAATATCATCTATTACTGGTCACAAGAGACTTCGCAAGGTGAGATAGATTTTCTTGTACAACAAGCAGATTGCATTTTGCCCATTGAGGTAAAAGCGAAAGATAATCTGCAAGCCAAGAGTCTGAAATGGTTCGTGGAGAACAACAAGGGGCTGCACGGCATACGCTTTTCTATGTCTGGATATAGAACACAAGATTGGCTAACCAACTATCCGCTATATACTGTTGAAGCAATCATGTAGATTGCATATCTATTATCCAATAACGAACTTTTTCGTACTATCCAAATAAAATAGGGCTATACGGCTCTATTTCGTTTTTTATCCAAATTATGTCAACATTTCAAAGAACACTTCGCGTTCGCACTTTTGCAAACAACATAGGTTACACTACACAGCAACGCCTATAAACAAATGAGGGAACTACACCCCGTTGCAAAAAAAGGAGCGTTTTTTTGCTATCAAAATCTACACCATTTACCCCCACTAAACCTACTCATCTTCGTTATTCATATTCTTATCAAAAAACGCTCGTTTTTATGAACGAATACTAGCGTACATACGCGAGCGCACATGATAAGAAAACACCAACAGACGGTATAGCAAACCTATACTCGTCTAAACAATAAAAACCACAGCTTTCGTTTGGGTTATCAATACAAAAATAGACGATAGTCGTTACCTATCGCCCTAAGACACATACATGCACTTCAGCCCTAGAAGGGCAACAAAAAAAAGCATTGCGCGCTGATATACATAGTGTTAATCGCATCAAAGTGGAGTGTCTTAACCGTTTTCATTTGAATTGACGGCGCAAAGGTACAAAAAAAAATACAAATACGCAAGCGTTCAGTAAAAAAAATTATATTATGCAGAAAGTAGTTAAACCCAAAATCGACAACAAAGAAGACAAAAAGACTGCCAAACTATAGTGAAAGTAAAAGATGCTAGGGTAGTGTTAATGGAATGATAACGGTAGAGGCGGGGAAAAGACTTACCACGAAGCAGAAAAATAGCATTTCAAGGATAATCTTGATGCAATCCCCTGAAAAAACGTCAAAAAACACGAAAAATTTGCATATATTCAATATTTTGTGTAACTTTGCGGGCTAAATCAGTTTCGAAGCGAGAAAAAATAGAAAGATATAAATAGATTATGGAATATAACTATTTACATGCTATCCACTATCCAAGCGACTTGAAGGCATTGCCATTGAAGGCATTGCCACAAGTATGCACAGAAATACGCAACTTTATTATTCAGCAATTGAGCCAGAACCCAGGTCACTTGGGTTCGTCGCTCGGCACGGTGGAGTTGACCGTGGCGTTGCACTATGTGTTTGACACGCCAAACGACCAACTGGTGTGGGACGTAGGTCATCAAGCCTATGCACACAAGATCCTCACAGGTCGCCGCGAACGCTTTCACACCAATCGCCAGTTCAAAGGTGTAGCCCCCTTCCCTACCCCCGCAGAGAGCGAGTACGATGCCTTCATCGCAGGACATGCCAGCAATAGTATCTCGGCGGCGCTTGGCATTGCTATAGGCGATGAGGCGAGAGGCGATGAGGCGATGAGGCGAAGAGTGGTGGCGATTATTGGCGATGGTGCAATGACGGGCGGATTGGCATTCGAGGGACTGAATAACACCTCAATGAATAAGAATAATCTACTGATTGTACTCAACGATAACAATATGGCTATCGACCCTATCAAGGGTGGATTTACGCAATACTTGGTGGATCTAACAACCAGCAATCGCTATAATCGTTGGCGTTGGTTGGGATATAGAATAGCTCGCAAATTATGTTTGATCAACGATAACAACAAAGGGCGTGTACAACGCTTCACAAATAACCTTAAAGCCCTATTGACTAAGCAAGGCAACAATATCTTCCAAGGTCTGAACCTGCGCTATTTTGGTCCTGCGGACGGACACGATGTGCTAAGTTTGGTGCGTATCTTCAATGAGATAAAAGATTACGAGGGTCCAAAGGTGCTACATATCATCACCAAAAAAGGCAAGGGCTATGAGCCAGCCGAAAATGACCAGACCACATGGCATGCGCCAGGAGAGTTTAGTGTAGAAACAGGTGAGAGGTTAAAGGTGAAAGGTGAAAGGCTGGATCCACTTTGGCAAGAGGTGTTTGGCGAGCAACTGCTAAAATTAGCCAAAGAAGATAAACGTGTAGTGGGAGTAACGCCTGCTATGCCGAGCGGATGCAGCATGAACATCATGCAACGCGAACTGCCCGAACGCGTATTCGATGTGGGCATTGCCGAAGGGCATGCCGTAACGTTCTCAGCAGGTATGGCAAAAGCAGGACTCAAACCATACTGCAATATCTACTCCAGTTTCTTGCAGCGTGCCTACGACAATATCATTCACGATGTGGCGTTGCCAAAACTGCCCGTAGTACTATGCATTGACCGCGCGGGTATTGTGGGCAACGACGGTGCTACCCATCACGGATTGCTGGATTTGGCCTACTTGCGTCCTATCCCTAATATGGTTATCGGTGCACCAATGACCAAGGAGGACTTAGAGGCGATGATGTTGCTGGCTAAGGATTATGATGGTCCGATTGCTATACGTTATCCAAGAGGCAGGGTGCAGGGATTGAGGAGTTTAGGAGTTGAGGAGTTTAGGAGTTTAGGAGTAGGAAAAGGTCTGTGTCTAAAAGAAGGTAGCAAAGTGGCTGTGCTCAGTATTGGTGCAATAGGTAATACGGTGAGTGAGGCGATAAGGTTATTAGGCGAGAGGTTAGAGGAGAGAGTGGCACACTACGATATGCGATGGTTGAAGCCAATAGATGAGGCTATTCTACACGAGGTGGGCAAGAAATTTAGGACCATCATTACTGTGGAGGATGGCGTTATCAACGGCGGACTGGGCAGTGCTGTACTTGAGTTTATGGCAGATCATGGCTATACTCCACACGTTATCCGATTGGGTGTAAACGACCAGTTTGTGGAACACGGAAGCACCAAAGAATTGTATCATTTGTTAAAATTAGATAAAGAAGGCATATGCGAATCATTATTGCAGGCGCTGGAGCAGTAGGTCGCCACTTGGCAAAGTTGCTGTCACGCGAAGATATGGATATTAGTTTGATTGACGACCGCCAAGACCGTTTGGGCGATCTGGATGCAAACTACGACCTGCTGACGAAGGTGGGTAGTCCGATGTCGATTCACGACCTGGAGAGTATTGGTGTCAAGGACGTGGACCTCTTTATCGCGGTTACACCATCTGAGTCGGATAATATCACCGCCTGCTTGCTCGCCAATCAGTTGGGCGCAAAGAAAACGCTGGCGCGTATTGACAACTACGAATACCTGATCCCTGAAAACAAGCGTATCTTTGAGCAGATGGGCTTGAACCACCTTATCTACCCAGAATTGCTTGCAGCACAAGAGATTACCGCATCACTCAAGACCAACTGGATGCGCTACCACTTGACCCTGTGTAATGGGGCGTTAGAGCTCTGTGTGGTGAAAGTGCGCGAGGGTGCGGAGGTGATTGGCAAGCAGTTTATGTCAGGGTTCTTCAATCACGGACTATACCGCGTAGTGGCCATCAAACGCGGACAAGAGACCATCATTCCTACAGGCATAGATGAGATTCAAGCTGACGACATGGTCTATGCCGTTTGTACGCGCGAGAATATGAAGGTGCTTCGCGAGCAACTGGGCAAACAGAAACAAGATATTCATAACATCATCTTCTTCGGTGGCTCTAAAATAGCCCAAAAAACGGTTCAAAACTTATCGGATGACCTCAGCATTAAGATCCTAGAGACCGATCGCGAGCACTGCTATCAACTCAGCGAAAAAATCAACAATGCGCTCATCATCAATGCCGACGGAAGCGATATGGCCGTTCTGAAAGACGAAGGCATAGAGGACGCAGATGCGTTTGTAGCAGTGACAGACAGCAGCGAAGCCAATATTTTTGCCTGCATGGCTGCCAAACGTTTTGGTGTAAAGAAGACCATTGCCGAAGTGGAGAATATCGACTATATCCCTATGGCTGAGGGTTTGGACATTGGTACTGTGCTCAACAAAAAGACAATCGCTGCTTCGTATATCTATCAGATGTTGCTGGATGCCAGCGTGCTCAACGTGCGCAACTTGACCAGTGCCGATGCCGAGATTGTGGAGTTTATGGCGGAAGAAGGCAGCCGCATTACCAAATGCAAAATACGCGATATGCGTCTGCCAAAGGACGCAAATATCGGTGCTATCGTGCGGGCGAGCGAAGGTATATTGGTGAATGGCGACACACAGATCCTGCCCAACGACCAAGTAGTAGTCTTCTGCAAAAGTCAAGTAATCAGACAATTAGAAAAATTCTTCAAATGACCCGCACTTTCAATACACGGATGGTCTTCCGCACCATGGGTGCACTGCTTATCATCGAGGCGGTGTTCATGGCCATGGCATTGGGCGTAAGCCTTTGGTATGGTGAGGCAGACAGCGATGTATTTCTGATCTCTACCATCATCACCCTGTTGGCTGGTGTGATTGGCTTGTTAGTCGGTCGCCGAGCCGAGTCGCGCATGGGCGAAAGAGAGGGCTATGTCATTGTGGCGATGGTATGGGTGGTGTTCTCCGCTTTTGGCTTGCTGCCCTATTACCTCAGCGGACAAGTGCCCAGTTTCACGGACGCATGGTTTGAGAGCATGTCGGGCTTTACCACTACGGGCGCAACCATTATTCCTGATTTAGAGGTGATTACCCACGGATTACTCTTCTGGCGGTCGCTGACCCAATGGATTGGCGGCATGGGAATCATCGTGCTATCTATTGCCATATTACCTATTTTCGGTCTCAACGGTATGCAGTTATACGCTGCTGAGGTATCGGGTTTGACCTACGAGAAAGTGTCGCCTCGCATTGCCGATACAGCCAAGATGATGTGGAGTATCTACGTGTTGCTTACCGCTACCGAAGTGGCGGCATTGTGGCTCTGCGGCATGGATGTGTTTGACGCCGTGTGTCACTCGTTCTCAACGATTGCCACAGGCGGCTTCTCTACGCACAACAATAGTCTGGAGTTCTACGATTCAGCGGCTATCCACTATACCGTGACATTCTTTATGTTCATCTCGGGTATCAACTTCGTGCTGCTCATTTACTTGCTGCGTGGCAAGGCGCGCAACCTGTTCCAAGACGAGGAGTTGCGTTGGTATAGCATAGCGGTGCTACTGTTTGCGGTGATGCTCACGGTGGGCTTGTATATCGCTCGTCCAGGTTGGACGGGATTGCATATGGAGCGCGCATTCCGCGATAGTATCTTCACGGTGGTCAGTTCGATGACCTCTACGGGTTATACCATCTCCGACTATATGTACTGGCCTGTAGTGGCATGGGTAGTGATTTTCTTCTTGATGCTAACGGGTGCGTGCGCAGGTAGTACGGCAGGTGGTATCAAGTGGGTGCGACTGGCGATTATCTTGAAGAATGGCGTGGCAGAGTTTCAACGACGTATTCACCCCAATGCCATCATCCCTGTGAAACTCAACGAGAAGAATGTGCCACAACAGACTATCAACAATATCATGGCGTTTTTGATTTTCTATATCTTTATCATCGTTGTGACAGTGGTGGTGTTCTGCGCCAGCGGTGTGAACTTCGACGAGTCGATCGGTGCAGCGGTTTCGGCCATTGGCAATGTAGGCATCAGTATTGGTCAATTTGGTCCTTCGGGCACCTACGCAGAGTTCCCTATGGTGGCAAAGTGGGTGATGAGTTTCGTGATGTTGATTGGTCGTTTGGAGATTTTCACTGTCCTACTGCTCTTTACAAGAGCGTTGTGGAGGAAGTGATTTTATCTGTAAGCGTTACTGCAAAAAAATGTAGCCTATGGCAATGAAAAACAAGTTTTTTCTTGCGCATATACATTTTTTTTTGTACCTTTGCACCCGATTATATGTGAATATTAAGAACTAAAAACGAACATATGCAAAAAATCATCATTCTTGATCTCGGATCAGAAACCACCCAAGTCATTGGACGCCGTGTGCGCGAACTGGATACTTTCTGCGAGGTCCTTCCTTACAACAAGTATCCAGAGGATGACAAAGACATCATCGGTCTCATCCTTTCTGGCGACAAGGATGCTGTAGAACAACCTGAGGTTCTCGTAAATACTCTCAGCCAATTCTGCTCTTGCATCCCAGTACTCAACATCGCTAAAGGCGAGCAACCTACTGTAGAGGAGCTCCGTCCATTCGTGCTTGACACTTGCCACAGCGCACAAGACTGGACTCCTGCTAACTTCGTAGAGACTACCGTAGCTGAACTCAAAGAGCAAATCGGTACAGACCGTGTTATCCTTGCTCTCTCTGGTGGTGTGGACAGCTCTATTACTGCTGTGCTCCTCAACCGTGCTATCGGCAACCAACTCACCTGTATCTTCGTAGATCACGGATTGCTCCGCAAGGATGAGTTTGAGAACGTACTCCGCGACTACGAGTGCCTCGGCCTTAACGTAATCGGCGTAGATGCTAAAGCGCGTTTCTACGGCGACCTCGCTGGTGTTACCGACCCTGAGCAAAAACGTAAGATCATCGGCCGCGACTTCATCCAAGTGTTTGATGAGGAAGCAAAGAAGATTACCGACGCTAAATGGCTTGGTCAAGGTACTATCTACCCAGATATCATCGAGTCTATCAACCACTCTGGTAAAGTAATCAAGAGCCACCACAACGTAGGTGGTCTGCCTAAAGAGATGAACCTCAAGCTCTGTGAGCCACTCAAGCTCCTCTTTAAGGACGAGGTTCGCCGCATTGGTCGCTATATGGGTGTACCTGAGCATCTTATCGGTCGCCACCCATTCCCAGGTCCAGGTCTTGGCGTGCGTATCTTGGGCGATATCACTCCTGAGAAAGTACGCATCCTCCAAGAGGCGGACGCTATCTATGTGAACATGCTTCGCGAGTGGAAAGATGAGAACGGTGTTGCTCTCTATGATAAAGTATGGCAAGCAGGTGCAATCCTTCTCAGTACCGTGCGCAGCACAGGTATGAAGGGCGATGTACGTACCTACGAGCACCCAGTAGCGCTCCGCGCAGTATTGTCTGTGGACGCTATGACAGCTGACTGGGCACGTCTTCCATACGAGTTTATGGCGAAGGTGTCTAACGAGATTATCAACAAGGTGCAAGGCGTTAACCGCGTATGCTATGATATCTCTGCAAAACCACCCGCAACTATCGAGTGGGAGTAATCGCGTTCGGCAACAAGGTCGCATTGACTGCTGACCACGTCAGCATTGAGGCGACTTGTGCCTCCGCTCTCCCCACGAAGCCACGAGCTTCGCGGGGTCCCCAATTGGCAAGCGGTCGGTTATAGGACGGCTTCGCCTATAGGACGCCCTTATGGGCTATAGGTTATAGGCAAGAACATACTTTTGTTTTGCTCCCTAAATGCGGCTTACCGCATTTCTTTGGAGCAAAAACAAAAGGTGTCTATATGGATTTTTATTTATTTTTGTAGGGCGTAGCCCGTATTTTTGTTTCAAAAAAATAAATCATGAAAGTAGGCGTAGTAATGGGCTCAACCAGCGATTTGGAAGTAATGACTCCCGCTATTGAGACCCTTCAACAATTTGGAATAGAAGTAGATAAACGCGTCATCAGTGCGCACCGTGCTCCTCATGAGCTTATGAAATGGGCAGAGTCCGCTCGTGAGCGTGGACTGAGCATCATCATTGCTGGTGCAGGCGGCGCAGCACACCTCGCAGGTGTGATTGCAGGACTCACCTCACTCCCCGTGATTGGTATACCTATTCGCAGCAAGACCTTGGACGGTTTAGATTCACTCCTTAGCATCGTGCAAATGCCTGCAGGTATTCCTGTAGCTACAGTGGCTATCAATGGCTCAAAGAACGCAGCATTGCTCGCTATCGCTATCCTTGCATTGCAAGATGCTGAACTCCTCGCTAAACTCGAGGCCTTCCGCCGTGAACAAACCGAGAAAGTAGTTAATACAGTGATATAATACTCCTATGGCGCAAGCGCCAAGAAATCTAAATAAATCTTATCGCTCGCTTTCACTCGCCCAGGTACTCCGTAACACATTACCACCGTTCTTCGTTTTGGGAACAACCAAAACTCATCACTGAATCTTAGGTAAATGCGGACGTACACATTTCAAAGTCGAAAGTAACTATATTTACTTAAGATTCAGCGACGAGCGTGCGAAGGAGCGGTGGCAATATAATCAGAGTCAACGCAAAATAAGATTTAATAAGATTTCTGCGAGCTTGCGAGCAAGGAGAATAACATAAACAATATGAACTATAGAATTTTCGTAGAAAAGCGTCCTGCGTTTCAGGTCGAGGCTCGCAGTTTGAAAAACGAGCTCAACGAGAACCTCCAACTCCACCTGCAATCGCTTCGCTATATCAATGTG
>JAFZGC010000033.1 GCA_017555595.1 Paludibacteraceae bacterium
AATAGTGAAGTAGCTATCCAAGTCTCCGACAAGACTGCGGATAATCGCGCATTGTTCACCTATAACGGCAGTATTCTCAAAGCCAACGGTGCAACCCTTAATGCAAATTCTGAGACAACTACTATCACTGTCACCCAACCCGAAACCTACAAATGGACGGGCAAAACGCTCACCAAAGAGGTATTGGTCAAAAAATACCCCACCGATTTTAGTTGGTTACTAAAAGACACTTATTATGTAGAGGACGTTATTACGGACATTTTCACAAAAACCAACAATAGTCTTCCTACTACAATCACTTCCAGCGACCCTAACATTGTCAAAGTAGAAGGCAACCAATTAGTAGCATTGAATGCTGAAAAAGCAGCAATTACCATATCACAAGCCACTGATCGCAAATGGGTTGCATTTACCCAAACGAAAGAGATTACCATCCTCAAACACGACATTGTTGCTACCATCAACCCTAACATCGCCTATTGGAATGAGTTGGTAAGTAATCCATTCTCAGCTACTTCTACACATCCTGTATCTGGACAAGTCACTCCAATTGATCAGTTCAATGTAGAGCAACAAGGCAACGAGCATATTGCCCTCATGGATGCCAACACGCGCAATATCCAGACCTACTTTAACGATGGAACTGTAAAATTCCTAGTTAGTCGTCAAGAAGATTACAAATACAATGAATTGCATGAAGAACTTGAGTTAATTGTAGAACATGATAAAAACGGCTGCTATGCATTTAACGACAACACAAAAGCATTTAATCTTACAAAAAATAGTAAAACATCTCAAACCATACAATTAGATGGAGTTGGAAACATTCTAACCTTCTATTATAAAATTAATAGTGGTACAGATTGGGTTCAATACGATCACCATGTTACAACACAATATTCAGATGACGGAACTAATTTTAGCGATATTTCAAACTCAAAAGTATCCACAAACACGAAAACTAACACGAAATCGCATGAAATTCAAGTTCCACAAACAGCCAAATATATTCGTTTTGTATGGAGTGCAAACGGAACTGGAGGTCGAGATATTTATGTCTCCAACATCACTGTCACCCGTGCACAATATATCCGTCCAACGGATGATGGTCAAGCATTAAATAGCACGAACGCGCTGGTATTGCCTCCCGTAGCTATCAATCTCCCACGTAGCAAGCCATTCAATCTTGAGTGGAGTGCTTGCTCGGATATAAAAATCACATGCGATAATCCTAAGTTCACTATTTCGACAACCGATATTTCTGCCGTTAGTGGCAGTCAAAACATCACCATAACTTGCAATACTTCAGAAATAGGTACATTTATTGGCGATGTAACTATTTACAACCAAGAGCAGAAAGAAACGTTCCCTGTCATATGCGAAGTATATACCAAATGGCTCACCGACTCCATCAGTGGTTCTGCCACCCACTCTATGAAAGTAGATGAGTCATGGG
Organism: Paludibacteraceae bacterium; assembly: GCA_017555595.1. GTDB lineage: Bacteria > Bacteroidota > Bacteroidia > Bacteroidales > Paludibacteraceae > Colicola. The sequence goes on from JAFZGC010000033.1 coordinate 1,457, forward strand.
ATACCGACTTCTATTTCCCTATACAAAGAGCGTCAAAATACCCAACAACAGATGGAGCGTTCCACTATGCTATTGCACATACTTTCAAGGACGAAAACCCTGCCGACAGAAATCCTAATCACCCCAACGAAGTTATTTCCTATAACAACGGAGTAATCACTGCTCATAATGCAGGTACTGCGATTCTAACTATCAAACACGATGAGACAGATAAGCATTTCGAGTCGCAACAATTCACTTGTACCCTCACCGTCTCCAAACACGATGTAGAACGTATTTGGAATGACCCAGTATATTTCAACGACACCATTTACAATTACTTCACGACAAGCAATACGGTTTCACCTATTTTGATTGAATCTCAAACAGATACCGATGTAGCCAAACTCACCACCGAGTTCAACCCTACATCCAACAACTCTTTGGACTTGATTACCTTCAACAAGGAGGCATCTACCACCGTCACCGTTTCCCAAGAAGAGAACTACAAGTGGAATGGCTACTCCGAACAACACACTATCACCCCTATTGATCCTAATAACCACGTGACATTTACCATCGATAGTAACAACAAGATGAATAATGTCTTTAAGTATTCTACCAACAATGCCGATGACCTAACTTGGGATAATGGTATACGTTTGGGCGATGATGACTGGGTTCTTGGTTCTGTAGGAGGCGATAAAGACGGAGGATATGACTGGTCAGACAAACACATCATCATCGAATTTACGGGTATTCCTGATACGCTATACTTAACTACCGACACCGATGATGCAGCAACTACTGGCACAGAAAGCGATCTTTTCTTCTATATCTCCGAAGGCTATATGCCTCAAGGTACAACCACTCCTACTTTCACTCAAACATGGGAATACACTGAACAAAATAATGATGTTGTTCTTAAACTCAATCCTAACACGCGCTTTGTAAAACTTTGCTATACAGGTAACTTGCGCGGTTGGTTTAAAGGCACCAACAAATATAGTGGTGTTACCGTCACCGAGCTCAACGAATTTCGTGCCGTAGACCAAAACAAAGACACACAGGACATCACCCATCTGGACTTCGGTGCCAATCAGGTATTCACCTACAAAACCCTGCCATTCAAATTGCGCTACGCTAACCCTGGCTACAAAATCACAGTTGAGTCCACAGACCCACACTTCACCGTTGACCCATCCTATATTGGCGACATCGGTGGCGAGTACCACGGCACACGCAACATCGACGTAACATACACTTCTACAGAGCCATACGCAACATCCGATGATGCTATGATTATCCTAACAGATGAGATTGGCAATCGAGATTCTGTATTTCTCTCTGCTTCGTCATACAAAGCAGAACAGGTAATCCATTGGCGCAATGATTTTGAAGCCATACCTCAACCTATCATCCGCCTCAAAAATGGCGAAATCACCGATGCGGCTTGGGCTACCAGCTATCTGCCTGTCACCTTCGCCTCAAGCAACGAAGCTGTCATCAAAATATCATCTGACGGCAAAACGCTTATTCCTGTTGCAGAAGGCGAGGCAGAAATCACTGCCTACCAATTGGGTAATGAGACATGGCTACCTGCTGACCCTATCACCAAAACATTCATCGTTACCGAAAAACTGCTGCAATACATCGTTTGGGACGACAACCTCACCAATATCATCAAAGAGGACATCAACCCCCAAACGCTCACACTCACAGCACAAGTTTATCTCCAACAAGAAGACGGAACCGTAGTCTTTAGCCAAGAGCAAACCGACAATCTTCAATACCAAAGTAGCAATAACAATATCGTTTCCACCAACACCAATATATTGACCATCAATAATATCGGTAAAACGACCCTTACCGCTACGGTAGAAGGCAACAATGATTATGCTCCTGCGTCCTTGACCAAAACAGTCATTGTTCGCTCTGCCACCTCTGGCTGCGAAGACAACCTTCTTTACCATCACGAAAGCGACCCTATCCAGTTCTTCCAATACAACCTAAACGAAATTGCCAAAGACCCTATTGCACTTGACCGTAGCGCATATGAGGCAGGATATCTAGTTGTGGCGCATTATGGCGAATCATGGAATCTTGCTATTGAGTACTACAATGCCGAGATTCAAGTACAGCAATCCATCGATGGAGGAAACAACTGGGAAACAATACAAACAATCTATCCTGTTAAGGATCAAGAGAATATTGACACCATACCACTCCGTCGCGAAGCCACACATATCCGTTTTGTGCGCATTTATGGAGGTCAAGGTTATCAGTTCCTTTATAACATCGACGTACACCCCGCTCAATACATTGAGTCACAAGATATTATAGACTTTGGCGAGATACACGTGGGTAGTAGAGAAACACGCACCTTCCCTATCCGTTACTCCAACATCAAGCACGCACTAACTCCTGTTCCTTCCATATCAGAAGTAACAGCTTCGCCTAATAGCTTTGGAGAATGTAACGGGGTGGGAACACAAGAAATCAGCGTGACATGGCTCCCAACACAGGTAGATGATAACGCAACTGCCACCATTACCTTCACAGATCCTAATTCGGGCATAACGAAAGTGGTTACACTCAGGGCTAAGGTTACCACAGGTACACAAAATATCGATTGGGACAATATCCCTAATATTATTCAGAATTGTAACAACATCCAATTCCCAGAAAGGACAACTGCCAACCTTCCTATCACTTGGACGGTCATTGAGGGAGAAGAGTACGCCAACTTCAATGAGGATGGCATACTTGAAATCTACAAAAACGGTACCATCATCGTAGAAGCTACCCAAGAAGGTACAGCCAACTATCAGCCTTTAACTCCTATGCAATATAATTTCGAGATCAAACTCGACCTTATTTTCGTAGGAACAGAAAACAATTATTGGCATAATCCAAACAACTGGACCATGTGCCGCTTGCCATACCCTACCGAAGTGGTAACTATGGAGCACCCCGCCACACTCTCCACACACGCGACTGTCGCAGGGGTCATCTTCTCCACCAACGGCTCTATCCATATCACCCATACAGGCGGACTCACCATCAACGAGGCCGGCGTAACCAACGCCGCCACCGATGGCAGTAGCATCACCATCGACAACAACCCACAAGGAGCAGGATTCTTACTTATTTCGCCTTCTGCACCTGAAGCCAATAAGTACCCATACTTCACAATGAACTTCACCACCCGTGCCTTCAACGAGGGCGTACCTCGCGATGAGACATGGCAGTATATGGGCGCACCAGGCAACAATGCTACTATCAAGAATCTGGATAGCCAAACGCTCATCTACCACTGGGACGAAACAAAGGGTTGGACACCATACACCGTCACTGGTACTATCCCTACATGGCAAGGTTATGCGCTCACACAGAGCATCGAAACCAATCATACCTACCATATCACGGCCCAAGCCATCCAAGGTACCAAGACCATTGACCTCACCTACACTGCTTCAGGCATGAAGGGTGACAATCTTTTTGTCAATAGTTTCACCGCACCTATTGATATTACAAAGATTGACTCTACCGATATTACTGGCAATTGGAACTATCAGACTTTCTATTTCTTCAACACTGGCTCGTGGAACGACTGGCAAGGTACCAATCCTAACCACTCGCACGACGACGCATCATCGGCAGGTCACTACTACGCTGTGCCACTCTTCAGTGCACCATACTTAGAGGGTTCACAAACAATCGTGCCACCTATGCAAGGCGTGTATGTACACACCGAAGAAGCACCCGTATCGATCACGCTGAACTACGAGAAGCATGTTTGGAACGGCACTGCGGGCAACCTACCTATGCGCGCGCCACAAAAGCAGTCACCTGACTTCCGACGCGTGCGCATTCAGGTCAGCAGCGACAACAGCGGTGCTGATCGCATGTACATCATTCAGGAGCCATCTACTACTCGCGACTACGACAATGGCTATGATGGCAAGAACATCAATGCCAGCGGACAAGTAAATATCTACACCAGCGAACCTTTTGGCAAGATGGAAGTATCTTGCGCCAACAATATCGATAGCATGTATATCGGTTTGCGCACAGGCAACGATACCCACTATACACTCACTTTTGGCGCACTCGTAGGCGACTCGCTCTATTTGCAAGACTTGGAGAACGATAGCATTATCCAGATGATTGAAGGTGAGCAATATCACTTCACAGCCACACCTAATTCGGTAAACAACAACCGTTTCCAATTGCTATTACACCCTCGCCTTACCCCCAATAGCGCTACTACTGACCCAGAGGTTAATGGCGACAACCTCGCCAAAATATGGTCTGTAGGTAAAACGGTTCATATCGCTAATGCCCCAGCCAATAGTGTAGCTTCGCTATATACTGTCAGCGGACACCTTGTCCTCTCCACGCCTATCGCCAATACCCCATCACCTATCACCATAGATGTATCCTACCTTCCAGAAGGCGTGTACATCATCCGACTCAACAATCAGGTGTATAAGTTTGTTAGCAAATAACACGGTATTAGTTTATAACAATATAAATATTAGTTTGTTTGATTAAGAAGATTTTTACCATATTATTCTCTTTGTACGCTTGGATTATCCCAGCCCAACTATCAGCACAGATATATAGTACTGCAGAAGCATCATTGAGTGCTAATCGTCATCGTAGTACCCCCGTATTTATACAGGAGCCTACCATTACTTCGTTCCGCTCCACAAGTATCTATGCCACCACTTCAGCTAATAGTTCCACTTTCTCCGTTGCCACTATGCAAATGGCAAACAGCAACATTCGCACTGCGGCTTCTACCCTAACAGGCGGCATACTAGCAGATGATGCAGGCTTCATATCCACCGAAAACAATACTACCACTTCCAATTGGAATGATGAGGAAGACGGCATTGGGCCTGGTACACCAGACCTACCTCTCCATCTTGATTGGGATGCACTACTCTTTGTCCTCCTACTCGCAATTCTGTATCTTATACGGAAGAGCAAAATAGGCAGCATACAAGCATAAAAATAGGGCATATCTCAATGGATACGCCCTATTTCTTTCTATTTTCACAAGAGCAAATTTTTGCACTATTTATCAACCAAATATTAAGAATCGGCAAATTATTCACAATTTTTGTACCACTCTACAACTCGAAACAATTCTAAACAACTCTACACGCACAAAAAAAGCACACCTATCGGTATGCTTTTTCTTTATCTTCGCTTACTTACGAATTACTCGCCATCATGCGCATGCAAAGATTGCACATAGATTGCGTGCATCATTTTCTCACGCTTGATCTCTGATGGTTTTGAGAATTGTTGACGACGACGCAGCTCTTTTACAACACCTGTCTTGTCAAATTTGCGTTTGAATTTCTTAATCGCGCGCTCGATGTTCTCGCCTTCCTTAACTGGTACAATAATCATTGCATACACCTCCTTTTCGTTTTCTCTCCAGGCAGTTAGCCCGTTCCGAGTGATAGCGGATGTTTAAGTCTCCCGCATGACCTTTTTATGGGTTAAACTTAGTTATTAATCTTTCAAAGAAAAACCGCTCAACATTTCTGCTAAGCGGTTTTGGTACCCAGAGCCGGGGTCGAACCGGCACAGGGGTGAACCTACTGGTGTTTGAGACCAGCGCGTCTACCGATTCCGCCATCTGGGCATGCGACGCAAGTCGCTAATTTACATGACCATCTTTCGGTAATTCCGAAATCGAGTGCAAAGGTACTGCTTTTTTTTGAACTGACCAAATATATTTGCAAAAAAATGCATTTTTGTATAAAAAAAGTGCATTTTTAGGTTAAAGGTTAGAGGTTAAAGGCTAAAGGTTAGAGGTTAAAGGCTGGTAATATGTGGCTTCGCCGCTACTCCTAACCTCATCGCCTCATAGACTTTCGTCTTTCGCCTAACAACCTTACTGCGCCAGCAGTCCACGTACTAGCATATTGATGGTTTTACCTTCTGCCTTACCTGCCAATTGCTTGGTAGCCACACCCATTACCTTGCCCATATCTTGTGGGCCAGCAGCGCCTACTTGAGCAATAATCTCTGCCAACACTACTTTGAGTTCCTCTTCGGACATCATAGCAGGCAAATAGCGCTCGATGACAGCACATTGCGCCATCTCATCTTCAGCCAACTCAGGGCGATTAGCAGCACGGAACATTTCGGCCGCTTCTTTGCGTTGCTTCACCATCTTTTGAAGGATCTGCAAAGCACGCTCATCTGGCAATTCACCATCTGCACCCTTAGCAGTCTTCGCCTCGAGGAATTCTTTTTTAATACCACGCAGCGCATCCAACGCTACTTTATCCTTTGCGAGCATCGCTTTTTTGATGTCCTCGCTGATTTGATCAAAAAGATTCATATTTTTTTAGGTTAAAGGTTAGAGGTTAAAGGCTAAAGGCTGAGATATGCGGCTTTGCCGCCATGTCTTGCCTTATTCCTTATCGCCTCATCGCCTAATTATAAGAATATCAATTGTACTAATATATATACAGGCAACAGCACTATCAATGAGAATTGCAACATATAACCGAAGAACGATGGCATCTTGATGCCGTTCTCTTCTGCAATGGCTTTCACCATGAAGTTAGGTCCATTGCCAATATAGGTCATTGCTCCAAAGAATACTGAACCAATGCAAATGGCAGTCAGCAGTATTTCTGGAATACCCGCCATCTTGCTGTTTCCAAACGCCGCCATTTGTGAAGCAGTTAAACCAGAAGCCACACTATGGAAAGCCACCGCTGTAGGAGTGTTATCCAAGAAGGAAGATAATGCACCGCTGGTATAATAGAATTGCCATGCCTCAGTCAATCCCAATGACGCTGCATTAGCATTCAGATATGCCAGTGCAGGAGTCATGGTGGTAAAGATACCTAAGAACAACACTGCCACCTCAATGATTGGTGCCCATGAGAATTTATTAAGTTCATAACGCACGCTATGTTTGGTGGTATAGAGCGACATGAATGTCAATGACAACAATACTATCTCACGCAAGTATTTGAGCCACACGGGGGCATGTTCCTTTCCCATCTCTGGAATAGTACCAGAATTGATGAAAGCTACCGCCAGTACAACACCAACGAGGTAGAGGAAATTGTGTTTACCTTTCAAAGTAAGTGGTTCTTGTTGCTCATGGTCTTCTTGCAAAGCATGTTCATGTTCCTTCTTGTAATAATAGGTATCTAAGACATAGTAGATTGCCATCAGCAACGCACCCGTAAAGAGCCATGGTTCCCACATAGATGCAAACCACGTAAACTCTGCACCACGCAAAAAGAGCATGAACAAAGGAGGATCACCCAGCGGAGTCAACAAGCCACCGCAGTTAGCGCACAGGGCAATAAAGAACAACACAGTATGCACCTTGTGTTCGCGTTGCTGATTGGTAGTAATCAGCGGACGAATCAGCAGCATAGCAGCGCCTGTTGTACCCATGATACTTGCCAGCAGCCAACCCAAACCCAAGAAACTGGTATTCACCCAAGGCGTTGCCTTGATATCACCCGAAAGGTGAATACCGCCTGTTACCACATACAAAGCCAACAACAAGATGATGAAAGGCAGATAGTCACCAAAAAGTTGGTGCTCCAATTCGCGCAACATTCCTCCAGCAATCAGACAAACGGCTGTTGGAACGCCCAAGAAAAGTGCCACTGTCAGTTTGTGTTTGTTACTTTCCCACCAATGCTCCGCTATCAGTGGGGCAACTGCGATGGTCAACAGCATCAATCCAAATGGGATCATGCTCCATGCGCTGTGTACTAATTGTTCCATTATATCCATATAGAGGTTAAAAGTTAGAGGTTAGAGGTTAAAGGCAGGGCGCGTAGCCACACATCCATCGCCTCTAAACTATAAACTGTAGGCGCTTTTGCGCCGTTCTATAAACTGCAGTTGCCTGCTTAATCTAGTTTCAATACAGCGAGGAAGGCCTTTTGCGGTACTTCCACGTTGCCGATTTGCTTCATGCGTTTTTTACCCTTCTTCTGCTTCTCTAGGAGTTTGCGCTTACGGCTCACGTCACCACCATAACACTTCGCCAAGACGTCCTTGCGCACTTGTTTCACGGTCTCACGGGCAATAATCTTCGCGCCAATAGCCGCTTGGATAGCAATATCAAACTGTTGACGAGGCAACAACTCCTTGAGTTTCTCGCACATGCGACGACCGAAACTCTCGGCATTGTCGCGGTGGGTCAAGGTGCTCAAGGCGTCCACTTGCTCGCCATTGAGCAGGATATCTAGTTTCACGAGGTTACTTGGGCGGAAGCCATTGTGGTGCCAGTCAAACGAAGCATAACCCTTGGAGATAGACTTGAGCTTATCGTAGAAGTCAATCACGATCTCGCCGAGTGGCATATCATAGAGAATCTCCATACGGTCGCCAGAGATATACTCCTGTTTCACCAATTCACCGCGCTTGCCCAAGCACAGAGTCATGATTGGACCGATAAAATTACTGGTGGTAATCACGCTGGCGCGGATATATGGCTCTTCGATATGGTCGATCTGGGTGATATCTGGCATACCCGCTGGGTTATGCACCTCTAGCATCTCGCCATCCTTGGTATATACCTTATAACTAACGTTAGGCACAGTGGTGATGACATCCATATTGAACTCACGATCCAAGCGCTCTTGCACAATCTCCATATGCAAGAGGCCCAAGAATCCGCAGCGGAAACCAAAGCCCAAAGCCACAGATGATTCAGGAGAGAATGTAAGCGCCGCATCATTTAGTTGGAGTTTCTCCAACGAAGCACGCAAGTCCTCAAAATCCTCTGCCTCGATAGGATACACACCCGCAAAGACCATTGGCTTAGCCTCTTCGAAACCTGCAATAGCTTCCAGACAAGGGTTAGCCACGTGGGTAATGGTATCACCCACCTTTACCTCGGTAGAGGTCTTGATACCCGAAATGATATAACCTACATTGCCTGCCGAGATCTCCTTGGTAGGTTGCATACCCAACTTCAGCACACCAATCTCGTCTGCGTCATACTCCTTGCCTGTATTGAAGAAGCGCACACGGTCGCCCGACTTCATCGTTCCGTTCACCACCTTGAAGTAGGCAATGATACCGCGGAAGGGGTTGAATACTGAGTCGAATACAAGGCATTGCAGTGGCGCCTCAGGGTCACCCACAGGAGGAGCGATACGCTCGATGATAGCGTCAAGAATCTCTGGTACACCATCACCAGTCTTAGCCGAACAACGAAGAATCTCCTCACGCTTGCAGCCAAGAAGGTCGATGATCTCGTCCTCTACTTTCTCAGGCATAGCAGAGTCCATATCGCACTTATTCATGATTGGGATAATTTCCAAGTCATGCTCAAGAGCCATATAGAGGTTGGAGATAGTCTGCGCTTGCACGCCTTGTGAAGCATCTACGATGAGTAGTGCACCCTCGCAGGCAGCGATAGAGCGGCTCACCTCGTAGGAGAAGTCCACGTGTCCTGGGGTGTCGATGAGGTTGAGGGTATAACCCTTATAGTTCATTTGGATGGCGTGGGACTTGATGGTAATACCACGCTCTTTCTCCAGGTCCATGTCGTCCAACACTTGATTCTCCATCAAGCGTTTGTCCACTGTAGCGGTGTACTCTATCAATCGGTCCGCCAAAGTGGATTTGCCATGATCGATGTGGGCAATAATGCAAAAATTTCGTATATTCTTCATATTATCTTTATTATCAACTTTTGTGCCAAACTTCTCCTAATTTATAATTGGCTGCAAAGGTAGTAAAAAATAATGACTTATGCAAAAAAAATCGCCACGAGGGCGATTTTTTTATGTGAAGTATGTAGATTGAGCAAGAAAAATCGCTTTTTAGGGCGATTTTCATGGTGGAGAGTGTAGTGTGTATGGTGTAAAGGCAGGGACTTCTCGGCGGGAAAGCGCTGAGCACTAAACCGATGGGCGGGAGACGGGCTTGGCGGAAAATCGCCGAGAGCAGGTTACTTTTTAGGGAACAAGAGGCGGAAGACGAAGGTGCGCAAGGAAGAACAAGGACGCTTATGACGCTTGCGAGATTGAGCAATATGCTCACGAAAAAGACGCTCGTAATCAGCGCGTTGAACTGTATCAGAGAGCAAAGCATCTACCTCATGCCAAGTATCACGAAAACGCGACTGAGCCTGCTGCTGCGCCTCTGTAGGGTTATCCACACGGTTAGGATTCTCCATGCGAACACCATAGAGCTGACCTGTATGCTTGTTGGCACGAGTGTAAATACTATCAGTACGAGTGAACTTGCCCGTAACAGAGGAAAAAGGAGAAGAAGGAGTAATGCGAGCCATAGGGTTCGGCAATCGAGCCGAACAGACCGCCCTTTGGGCTGTTAGACCGCTACGCTGTTAGATCGTTTCACTGTCGGAACGCTCGCTTAGCCTCCCAATTGGGAGCCCTGCACAGCTCGCTGTCGGATTTTAGAGGTCTGTTATACTCGAATACCCTCTATGCCAGAGAGGGTTTAAGGGATTATTCTTGGGATTTAGTTTGGGTGTGGAGGGTGTGGAAAATGTAGCCGTAAAGGGTGGTGATGACTGGTTTGCGGCGAGATGAATAAGGCATATGATCGTTGGAAGAAGCAGGACGCCTATACGAAGGATTGCGTTTCTTAGTATATGCCGCAAAAGCCTTTTCCCACTCAGCACGCTTCTCCGCGTCAGCCATCTCAGCATGCACCTGCTTGGAGATCTGACCGAAAAGCGAGGAGTTGCGCTTCTGGGTGTCGGAAGGTGGCAGCTCGTTGGGATGAGTGACTACATAAGCATGCGTGCGCCCATTACGGGTGCGGTAAATGACCTGCTGGTGCTTGGAAATAGAACCAGCGACATTGGCTACAGGAGCATCAAGAAGAATCTTTGCCATAGGGTTCGGCAATCGAGCCGAACAGACCGCCCTTTGGGCTGTTAGACCGCTTAGCTTCGCGCGCTGTCAGACCGTTTTACAGTCGGAACGCTCTCGCTGTTAGATTTTTGAGGTCTGTTGTACTCGGATATCCTCTATGCCAGAGAGGACTATAGGTTCATAATTTGTGTGCAAAGATAGTAAAAAACAAGGATATAAGCAAATTTTTGGCGAGAAAAATGTGCTTTTTCGTGCATGTGAGGTGTTTTTGAGGTGACCCCATTTTGTTGGACAGGGTTAGTAAATATTGTTAATTGTATGCATATTCATTGACATGTTGTTCATGTAATTTTGTCTATACTGGATAGGACTCATATTAAGACGCAGTTTAATACGATCATTATTATAG
>JAFZGC010000034.1 GCA_017555595.1 Paludibacteraceae bacterium
GCGAGTTGTTTTGCCACAGCGAGATTAAGGTCCTTCTCTTGTACTTTCATTTTAAGTCCTACTGCTCCAGTATCGTGTCCGCCATGCCCTGCATCAATCACTACGGTAAAAGACATGAGCGAGAGAGCCATCATCAGCACTACAAGCAGCAACAAATATTGTTTGAAAATATTTTGTTTCTTCATACAATTGTTTTTCTTACAAAAATTATATCGCATTCTTTCTATGGTTCGTTATTTATATTTATCAACGTATCCATATCTATTCAAGGTGCAAAGATACAACTTTTTTCCGAATTACGCAAGAGAAAGGTAGCATTATCACGTAAAAAATCATTCAACTATTGCGTAAGTGAGAAAAAAATAGTACTTTTGCGGTGTGATAGTAGAAATTATGATGCATTTTCGCCGTTTTATAGATCGCTACGCATTGATTATCGCAATGCTTATTGGTTTCTTGGGTCATCAATGGTTTCGCCATTTAGATGCCTGTATGCCACTTCTGATTTTCCTAATGCTCTTTTTTACCTTTTGCAAAATTAATCCGTTGGATTTGCGATTGCGTGTATGGCACTGGATAGTATTGGTAACACAACTACTCTTGACGGCAGGAGTATATTGGGGAGTATTGGCGATAGGTAATAGACTTTGGCCTATAGGGGATTGGCATGTTATTGCACAAGGACTAATGGTTTGTGTCATTATGCCAACTGCTACAGCAGCCCCTATCATTGCAGGCAAACTAGGTGGTAGTATTCAAAACCTAACTACGTTCAGTTTGCTAAGCAACATCATCACAGCATTAATTGTACCAGCCTTTTTCCCAATTGTAAATCCTTCAATTGAAATTGCGTTTTTACCTGCCATGTGGCATATATTACGACGAGTAGTTCCCCTATTGCTCGGACCATTTATCGCCGCCTGGTTAGTACGACTTGGTTATGAAAGTTATTTCCGCTACAAAGGCATGCCACGCAGTTTTACTTTTTCCTCAACCTTAGCTTCCATGCCTTTTTACCTATGGATATGTTTGCTAGTTATACTCATGGGAAAAATCACCTACACCCTCCTAAATGAGTCGTACTCAGGATATACTATTGGCATTCTATGCTTTGGTGCATTAATTACCTGTCTTTTACAATATGCATTAGGTCGCTGGATTGGTTTTCGCTTTCCCGCCTCCAGCCACGGTGCCGATTACTGCGATGTACTGATTAATCCAGAAGCAGCCAACTATAGCATCAATAAGAAAAGTTGTATAACCGCAGGGCAAGCCTTTGGACAAAAGAATACTGCGCTCGGAGTGTGGATGGCACAAATGTATCTTAATCCTTTAGCGGCTATCGGTCCTGCAGCCTATATAATATGGCAAAACCTATTCAATTCGTGGCAATTGTGGTACGCTGGTAAAGCAAGGAGTAAGGGTCAAGATACAATAGATTAAGGAATATAATCTTATTTAACAGGATTATCTTGCAATCCCCACCCCGTGATGGTGGCTACATATGGGATATAGGCATAGGAGAACTTCTGGTGACCGATGTAGTTAGGATGCATAGCAGCTCCTTGATCCTCATCGGTAGAGAGATACAAACTTGGGCAGCACGCCATGAAATGTACATTAGGCATTGGGCAGAACTTCACCATGTCGCGCATGTAGTCTAACAATGTACTATGCGACTTGGATGAGACGCAGAGCACAGGATGATCCTCACCATAGTAATCTTTGATTGAACGGATGAGGCGATAATATCCATCGCGGAACTTCTCGTAGGATGGTTGCAAAGCCACCGAGAAATCGTTGCCGCCCAAATAGATACATGTAAGCGCAGGACGGATATCCGACTCAGCCGCATTCCAACGAGTAGCCTGAGTAGAATCCATATCAAAGGTCTGCAGATAGCGATCAGGCATGTGATATCCCGCAAACTTGCTGTTGTAGTTGCGCGAAGCGCCCATACCCGAGTGCGCAACAACCACATAATCCGCATCGAAATAGCGAGAGATGATCGCGCAGAACGAGCGAGAAGCGTTCTCTGTCTCAGGAGTGAATTTAGCGAAGCGGCTAGTGTCATCCACGCCATATCCACAGTCATAGCTCGCACCGATGAACTCAAGTTGGCGGCTGCGAATGGGTTCGGCTTGGTAAAAGACTCCCTTCGCGTCGGTTGCGAACTCGTGGATAGTCATCTTGCCCTGCTCACCCTCAGTTCGCTTTTGCACAATAACGGTGTGCTGTTTAATCTTCGATGATTTAAGATATTCAGGGGCGATGAGTTCGATTACTGTATCAGCACTTGCCACTTCAATGATACGATGAGGAGTGGCACTCATAGGCGCATCGATCCAGACATTATAGTAGTTGTGTCTAGTAGCAGCCATCTCTGGGGTAGCATCCCACTTGGTATCAGTGGCACGCATGGTCAGTGACTTACCCGAAAAAGAGAGGCGGAAATATACGCCAGTCCAGTCAAAGGACACATCGGTACCTTCGACGAGGGTACGCCCCACATAGGTCACTCGTGAATCATTTGCAGGTATTACTTCCGCAAAAATATTGATTGTAAGCAGCATAGAAGCTGCAAAGAAAAATATCTTCTTCATTTCTCTAAACACTAAACTCTAAACTTATTTAACAGGCATATCTTGTAATCCCCAACCCGTGATAGTAGCAATATAAGGGATAATAGCATATGCAATCTTTTGTTGACCATTGTAGTTAGGATGCCAACCCGCACCAAGATCCTCGTCGGTGCTGAGGTGTAAGGATTCACAATAGCCCAACCACTCTACATTCTTCAAACCACTATTGCGTACCACATCACGCACATAACGGAACTGATACTCATTGGACTTCGAAGCGACACAGAGCACAGGATGTTCCTCTCCATAGTTGGCTTTGACATAGCTAAGGATGCGCATATAATCTTTGCGAAACTTGTTGTAGTCTGGCATCATATGTGATGAGAAGTCGTTAGTTCCCAGATAGATGACCGTCAAGGCAGGACGAAAACTAGAGTTATTGACATCCCAACGCGATATAGAATCACGATCTAAAGCGTACTGATAAATATCGGTCATCACCTCCCAAGGGATATTAGATCCAGCGTTGCGAGTGATACCGCGACCAGAGTGTGCGATGGTGAAATAATCGGCATTGAAATATCGCGCAATGATACTAGCATAGGTGCGCGAAGCATTCTCTGTCTCATCTTTGAACGGATCACGACGACCTGGTGCATCTACACCATAGCCACAAGTGTAGCTATCGCCGATGAACTCGATTTGGCGCGCTTTGAGAGGTTCAGCCTGTAGGAACTTGCCATCAGTGATAAATTCCTTGACGGTTGTCATACCACAGTTAGCCTCAGTACGGCGTTGGATAAAGACCTGATGCTGTTTGATTTTCGACTTCTTGGTGTCTGCCAAGGTAATCAAATCGATGATTGTATCAGTACCCTTTACCTCTATGATATGAGTAGGTTCTGCAGAGGTAGGGGTATCAAGCCAGACCGCATAGAAGTTGCGCTTGGTATCAGTGACACGCATAGAGAGGGTGTTGCCCATAAACGCTACACGGAAGTAGGTAGAAGGCCAATCGAAGCGATAGGAGTCATTCTCAATAACAGAACGCCCTACGAATGTAATACGAGAGTCAGTAGCAGCAATTTTCTCTGCAAACACATTTAGTACCAGCAGCATTGCAGCTGCTAAAAGAAATATCTTTTTCATTATTTCACTACTTCATCTTGCAATCCCCAGCCAGTGATAGTGGCAATGTAAGGAATGATGGAATATGCTTTTTTCTTTTGTCCATTGTAGTTTGGATGTACATCTGCACCAAGATCTTCATCAGTATGATTGTGCTGTGCAGGACAGTAGCCAAGATAATGAATATTCTTCATATCGCAGTTGTTCACCAAGTCTCGAACATAATTGAATAGGTACTCGTGAGTTTTGGTAGAAACACACAAGATGGGATGATCATCGCCATAGTTAGCTTTGATATAGTTGAAGAGGCGATAGTAGTGTTTGCGAAAGTCTTCGTACCTTGGAGCAAGGGAGGTAGAAAAGTCGTTTGCACCCAAATAAACGATGGTCATTGCAGGATGGAAATCTGACTTAGTAGCATCCCAACGGGTATTTTTCGTAGAATCCATATCAAACGTTTGGAGATAACGATCTGGCATCCACCAACCTTTGAATTTAGAATTATAGTTGCGTGCAATACCCATACCTGAATGGGCAATCGCCACATAATCGGCACCAAAATAGCGAGAAACAATGGCAGCATACGAACGAGATGCATTTTCTGTTTCTGGTGAGAAACGCTCCTTACGAGAAGGCGCGTCAATGCCATAGCCGCAAGTATAACTATCCCCGATAAACTCTAATTGACGCCCTTTTAGAGGCTCTGCAGGATAGAATTTACCATTCGCAGACGTCTCAAAAGCATGGATTGTGGTTTTACCTTGTTCTCCTTCAGTACGTTTTTGTACAATAACATTATGAATAGTTCGGCGATTCTTTTTTAGATAGACAGGATCTATTAATTCGATAACGGTGTCATTACCAGTTACTTCGATAATGCGATGAGGCTCTGCACTGGTTGGAGAGTCAATCCATACAGCATAGTAGTTGTGGCGAGTAGCTGCCTTGTCTGCATCTACATCCCATTTTGTTTCAGACGCTTTCATGGTCAATGATTTGCCCGAGAATGCAATACGAAAATAGGTTGCAGTCCAGTCGAATGACACATTGGTACTATCTACCCATGTACGACCAACATAGGTTACACGCGAATCATTTGCGGGAATAACTTCCGCATAAACATTGATTGTCAGCAGCATAACAACTGCAATAAATAGGAGTTTTTTCATGATATTATTGAATACTATGTAATATTTTTAAGGTTATCCGTATAGTGAAAGTCATTTTGAAACAGAAAAGCCAAAGCGAGTTTACCTCGCATTGGCTTTAGTATTACTTATTCAAACGCACCCATTTGTAACATTGCTATTTCTTTTGGAGTCAAGAATCGGTACTTACCTCGTCCTACATTCTTTTTCGTGAGACCAGCAAAAGACACCCGATCCAATTTGGTCACTTTGTATCCTACTCGCTCAAACATACGGCGCACCACGCGGTTTTGTCCCGAGTGAATCTCAATGCCAATATGTTTGCGGTCTTCTTGTGGAAATTCCAAGGCATCTGGTGCAATCTTTTCATCATCAATCATCACACCTGCACGCAAAGTGGTTTCATCTATTTCATCTAAATCACGGTCAAGAGTAACAGCATAGATTTTCTTTTTACCAAACTTAGGATGAGTCAGCTTAGCAGCAAGATCACCATCGTTGGTTAGCAACAGCACACCTGTCGTGTTACGATCAAGACGACCAACTGGATAGATACGCTCCGCGCACGCGTTGCGCACTATATCTAGCACGGTATGGCGTTCTTGTGGATCATCGGTAGTTGTTACCGTATTTTTAGGTTTATTAAGCAGAATATACACTTTTCGTTCACGACGAACTGGTTGATTGTGGAACATAA
>JAFZGC010000005.1 GCA_017555595.1 Paludibacteraceae bacterium
ATCGTAGTCAAAGCTAATGCCGTCGATGTCAATGAGTTCGAGCTGGGTATTGCTGCTTTTGGCAACAGGGAAAGCGATGGCGTAGTCAGCCGTGGTGATACCATCTTCTGCCACTACGTGGATAGTGGTCGTTTGGTTGAGACCAGGACTGTTCACAGTGATGGTCTGTCCCAGCGAATTAGCTACAGGTACCACCGATGGCACTTGTGCAGTACGCCATGGGAGACTGTAGGTATAGGTCTGAGCAGCAGGGTTCTCCTGATACAACGCGCCATTGATATAGATAGCCGCCAGAGACGCGTCGTTCGACAATTGGAAGGAATCTACAGCAAACTCAGGGATAGCAGGTTCGGAAGCCGAAGTGAAGATAATAGTATATTCAATAGGTGTACCTACCTCGGGTTGAACCGAGATACGCGCTGTGCCGAAACTATTTGGTTGTGTGATATTTACCTTTTGGTCGGGACTTTGGTCCACGGTGATGTCTGGAATCAGGTCTTGCTCCAGCGAGACGATATAGCTGAGTTGCTCAGGGGTGAAGTCGGCTAGACTGTCGCCGTCGAGGTAAATCATCTTCAGCAACGCATTGGCAGATTTCTCCACCTCGAAGGTCAGTGTATAGACACGTGACGAGCCGTCGCCAGCCTTGACCACGATGCGAATGGTGCGTGTGGCAGCGCTGGTATTGAGCGTAATGGTCTGATACTCATCGCCTGGAGTGTAAGTCACGACAGGCAAGGTGGTTGTGCCAGCAGGCAGGGTGAGGGTGTAGTTGAGCGTGTCCGGGTGGAAGCCGTCGAGCGGAGTACCATCGAGTGCAATGCCCAAGAGGGCGTTGTTGGATGACTTTTCAGTGGAGAAAGTCAAACGATAAGTGACGGTATTGCCTGCGGCAGCTGTAACCACGATACGGGTGGTGCCGTCCACGCCGCCCTCGGTGAGATTTACCATTTGGTAAGGGTCGCCCTGTGTCCAAGTGATAGCGGGTAGGGCGGTGGTGCCGATAGGCAGGGTGATGGTATAGCTGGTCTTCTCTGGAGAGAAATCCTCGATAGGCAGACCGTCGAGCGAGATGCCTGCTAGATAAGCATAGGAAGACGCCTCGATCTTGTAGGTCAGTTTGTAGGTGCGGGTGTCTTGTGCCGCAGGAGCAGAAACGGTGATTTGTGCACCCTCTTCTATATTATTCTTGGTAAGTGTGATTGTCTGCGCCCCCTCTGCGTATGCTGATTGCCATGTGATGATAGGCGCTTCGGTAGTACCAAGAGGTAGAGAGATGGTGTAGTTGTTCTTGGTAGGGGTGAAGCCAGGCAGGAGTTCTCCGTCGATGTAGATGGCCTGGAGAGTGTTGTCGGATAGTTGTGCAACGGAGAAGTTTAGGGTGTAGGTATTGGTGGTAGCACCGTCGGCAGCGGCTACGTGGATAGTAGCAGATCCTGTGGTGCTGGTGGCTGGTGTGATAGTCACAGTAGCGCCTGCGTCCTGCGCAGTGGCAGTTACCACAGGAATGTCGGTGGTGCCATAAGGCAGTTGCACATTGTAGGTGTTGAGGTAGGCGTTGAAGCCCGCGATGGTGGTGCCGTTGACTTGAATATCAGCCAGACGTGCGTTGTTGGACGCCGCGGAAACGAACTTGATCTTGTAGGTGGTGGTGCTGCTGCCGTCGGTGGCATTGACCTGAATAATCATTGGTTCGCCGTCGATCGTGCCTTGTTGGAGGATCTGGAACTCGCTGTCGCTGAGTCGGCGACCCGGGAAAGTGGCTTTGTCGCCGCGCGCATTGGTGAGCGAACCTACGCCGCGCACACCAAACACAGTAGGAATTTCGGTGGCTTTGCCCATTGAATAGACTTGCTCCTCCGTGCTATTAGGATTGAAGGCCTTCCACTCGCGGTCGCGGATATAGAGTTTGTCGATCTTGGATGAATAGATGAGTTCTATATCATCTACGTAGAGTGAGTTGCCTACGTAGAGACCATCGTTAGCACGGAAGTTAGGGTAGTTGGATGCGGAGAAGATCATGTTCATCATCGTAGGTACCTCATCGTTCATGTAGTAGATAGGTACGCGTATGTTGGTCCATTCGCCGTACTGCTTCTTCTCGCGCCACATGCCCTCGGCTACTTGAGTGGCTTTTTGGTCAGTACCACATTCGTTGGCATTGAGGGCGATTCGAATATCGCTCTCCTCGTTGATTTGGCTGACGGAAGTACAACCATTGTTTTTGTTTTTATATTTGCTAGCTTTGGCAGTGCCAGACCATGCGTAATAGAGCAGGTAGAAATCCTCTTTATCGGTGTCGTTGCCAGTGCGTTTGATCCATACAGACATGGTGTCGGGGCGGTGTGTCCATGTGATACCACCTGAAGTACCAGCGGTAGCAGTACCTACACTGAGACCTTCTAGATATGTCCATGGGTTGCCTAGGGCGAAGTAGCCAGGCGATGTTTCTGTAATACCAGCTGCGCCCACTTCGGTATCTTGCACCATCAGTGAGTTGGAACCAGTATGACCGCTCTCTTGGTGCGCAAAGTTAAAGCGCATGGTAGAGCCCAATACCTCTTGGGTGACATGGCTAGCGTTCCAACCTTTGGGCTGACTCTCTCCATCATACTTCTCGCCAGACCAATCTTCGAAGCCAGAGTTGGGGACTTGTTGCGCGTAAATTAGGTTGCTACCTGCCAAAACGAGCAGCAACATTGTCAATAGAAAAGTGTAGATTTTCTTCATTTAAAAATATGCTTTTTGTTAATATTCTGTGTTGTTTTTTAAGATTTATAAGATAAAAAGTGCGCATATAAATCCAAAATACGCTGCAAAATTAATATAAGTATTTGGAATATGCAAATTTCTCACGTGCGCATGCTCGCGATTATTAAAGAAAGGTACTTTTTTCCAAAGAAATGGAATTTTTTTCTGTATCGGGTATCGGTTATAGGCTATTGAATTGACCGTTGGATACTTGAAAAACAGATGCAAGGTGCGGCATCATGTCCAGCATGTTGGTTAGATGCTGGCGGTCGGTATCAGTAATGAAGATTTGCCCAAACTTTTCGCTACTCACCAAGCGAATAATGCGTTCTACACGCTCTGCGTCTAGTTTGTCGAAAATGTCGTCTAATAGCAATATGGGCTTGCCCAGGAAAATTGCCTGTCCTAGTTTCATGGCTAGTAGATAGGATTTTTGTTGTCCTTGGCTACCTACGCGCTTGAGTGGATATTCGCCTAGACGCATATCCAATTCGTCTTTGTGAATGCCTTGTGTGGTCCAACCTACCGCTATATCGCGCTGGCGTGTGCGTGCAAATGCCTCCAGCAAGTCACGTTCTTGTAGTTGCGATATATATTGTAATGACACTTGTTCACTATCGCCCGAAATGGCAGCATACATTTCTTGAAATGCAGGACCGAAATGCAGGATAAAATCAGTGCGCTGCTCGTAGATATACATAGCATGCTCCACCATCTGCATCTCAATCACTTCGAAGAGTTCGATGGGGGCTTGCTGTGGATGGTCCTCGTATTGCTTGAGCAATGCATTGCGTTGTTTGAGTAGTACATTGTATTGTATAAGGTGCTCAAGATAGGCCTTGTCGTATTGTGAGACGACGCCATCCATGAACCGCCGACGCTCATCGCTACCCTCGCTAATGAGTTCGCTGTCTTGTGGGCTGACCATGACCAGCGGAATGAGTCCGATGTGTTCAATGAGGCGTTTGTAGTCTTTCTTGCCGCGGCGGAATTGCTTCTTCACTCCGCGTTTGATACCGCACGAGATGACTTCTTCTTCCGCAGCGTGGTCAAAGATATAGCGCCCTTGAATCATGGCCATGTCCTCGTCGTGCGTAATGTTCTGACTGTCAATTGTATTATAGGCGGATTTGGTGAAGCTGAGGTAGTAGATGGCATCCAGCAGATTGGTTTTGCCTTGACCGTTGAGCCCTACAAAGCAATTGAGCTTATCCGAGAAACGAAGTGTTGTTTCTCGGATATTCTTGTAGTTGATTATGCTGATTTCGTTTAATATCATGGTAGATATTTAAACATACAAATTCACATCTTCTGCCGTGATAGTATCACCCGATAAGATAATCAAACGCTCTACTACATTGCGCAGTTCGCGGATGTTGCCAGGCCAATGATGTTGTTGCAGCGATTGGATGGCTTCCTCCGTGATGGATTTGGTTTTCCAGCCCTGTTCGGCGCATATGAGTTGAATGAAGTGGTTGACCAACAGCGGAATATCTTCTTTACGATCTTTCAGGTCTGGTACCTGAATAGGGATGACGTTGAGACGGTGGAAAAGGTCTTCGCGGAAGTTGCCTTTCTCAATCTCTTGTTTCAGATTCTTATTGGTGGCGGCAAGCACGCGCACGTTAACTTTGATGGTTTTGTCGCTACCCACGCGTGTGATTTCGTTCTCTTGCAAGGCGCGTAGCACCTTGGTTTGGGCGGAGAGACTCATATCGCCAATCTCATCCAAAAACAGCGTTCCCCCATCGGCTTGCTCAAACTTACCTGCACGGTCCTTGACTGCGCCAGTAAAACTGCCTTTCATATGGCCAAACAGTTCGCTTTCAATCAGTTCGCTGGGGATAGCCGCACAATTGACCTCTACCATTACTGCATTGGCGCGCTGGCTATTCTCGTGAATGAGGTGCGCTACCACTTCTTTGCCCGTGCCATTGGAACCTGTGATAAGTACGCGTGCTTCCGTGGGAGCTACCTTGTCTATTATGGCGCGCACGCGAGCAATGGCAACGCTATCACCTATCATTTGATTGCGTTTCCCCACCTTTTTGCGTAGCACTTTGGTCTCTTGGACGAGAGACTTGTGGTCTATAGCGTGCTTGGTGGTTACTAATAATCGATTGAGATCCAGCGGTTTCTGTATAAAGTCGAAGGCTCCACCTTTCAGCGATTCCACGGCTGTGTCCACAGAGCCATGCCCCGTGATCACCACTATAGGGGCTTCGTCGGAATTCTGTTGAGCCATGCCTTCGTGATAGGCTTGCAGAAACTCCATTCCGTCCATCTCAGGCATCTTGATATCGGTGAAAATGAGGTCAAAAGCGTTGCTCAATGCACGCTCTAAACCGATACGACCATTCTCGGCAACTTCCACTGTGTAACCCTCAAATTCTAAAATCTCCTTGAGCGTGTTGCGTATGGCACGCTCATCGTCTATTACAAGAATTTTAGCCATAAATTTGTACAATTTTGCGCAAAGGTACTGCTTTTTTACAGAAAAAGCAAATTTTTTTTGTATATATCATAGAAAAGTGGTAACTTTGCAGGGTAATTTGAAAAATATTAACAATTAACTAATAAAAATTCAAAGCGTATGAAAAAAATTACTCTTTTTCTTTCTGCAATCCTCTTCTCTGTGATGAGTTTTGCTGGTTTAGGCGAAGGTTACACTAAGGTAACCGACATTACTACATTGTCTGCTGGCGACAAAGTGGTACTTTACTGCGACGACGCTGCACTTGGAATTACTGGTTGGGATGGTAATAAAACTGCCACCGCTGCTGCCGATGGTTGGGTGGAGTATGTTGTAGAAGCTGCTGATGGTGGTGTTCTCCTTAAAGATGGAGAGCAATATGTAGGACTAACAGCAAAGAATCGCTTTGACTACACTGCTACAGGTAGTGTGTGCAAGGTAACAGCCGAAGGTATTTTGTACATTACCTTGGAGGCTGATGGTAAGGACTATTTGCTGTATGAGAATGCAAACAACGGTAGCCCTCTTTATCGCATGTATGTTGATAAAACAGGTAATGCTCAATACAAGCCATTCTATATGTATTTAGTTGGCGAAGGTGGCGGCAATGGTGAGAATCCTGGTGGTGAAACACCTGAAACAGAGGTGGATGTAACAGGTTTGGACTATGCTATGGCTTTCTATGAGGAAGAGGATGGTTTTGCATATTGGGAGATTCAGCTCTTTAATGAAGATGCTACTGGCGAGAATATCGAATATCCTATCGCTGTTGTGGCTGTAGAGGCAAAGAGCAAAACTGCCCTCAATGGCACATACGACATGCTGCTTGCTGTATATGCAACTGGCGAAGATGAAGAGGGATATCTTGATGGTGTGTATATGAGCGAGGATGCTGCTGGTACATTGACTATCAAGAACGTAGATAACGAGGGTACCTATTCATTTGTAGGTTCTTTCGTAGGCGAGGATGGCAAGACATACAAACTGAACACCGAATCATTTATAATCTGGGTAGAGGATGGCGCTACTGGCGATGAGATTGAATTGAACGAGGATGGTGGCAACACACCAGGTAATGATCTTGTAACTCCTCCTGCAGGTGGTACAGTGACCTTCGATGCAGATGTAGATAAGGGTAATGCTTCTGAGGATTCTGCTAACCAAACTCCATACACCGTAAGCAAGGATGGTATTACATTGGATGTAACCAAGGGTATTATTGGTGTTTATAACAACGAGTGCCACTATCGTGTTTACAAGAACGAAACTTTGACATTGACTTCAACGGTAGGTACTATCGTTAAAGTAGAGTTTACTTGCACCGCTAACGACGATGCTAAGTATGGTCCTGGTTGCTTCGTAGCTAATGTTGGCGATTATACTTACTCGGGTGCAGTAGGAACTTGGACTGGTAACGTAGCTAGTGTGGAATTTACTGCAACTACCAACCAAGTACGTGCTACACAGGTAATTGTGACAATCGCATCTGGCATTACTGGCGTAGAAAATGTAACTACCGTTGAGATTCCTGTTAAGGTAATGCAAAATGGTCAGTTGATGATCATTAGCGGTGAGAACGTTTACAACGTGATGGGTGTACAAGTAAAGTAATCATCCTAGGTAAATATAAAAATAGGCTACCAGTTGTTGCTGGTAGCCATTTTTTTAGTGTACGCGGTGCTAGTGTTCAGAGGGCGTTGGCTTCTTTGAAGCAAACTTGCTCGCGGGAGAATAGGAAATCTATTGGGCAATAACGAATACCTTGTTCATTGGTAATAGGCTTTCCCCAAAATAGATAAGCATGTTGTCCTTTACGTACAAAGGCTCCTTGCTCTTTCCATTGTTCGTATGTGTGAAACTCAGCATCTACTAGATTGTAACACTCGCGAAGTAATTGATTACAAGTGTACTTGGTACGGCCTGCGGCTTTGGCCATTTCTTCTAAACCATTAGTAATCGTGCGAAGATGCAGACGGTAGTTTTGCATACGAGATGGTGTAATTTCGTTTTTTTTGGTGATTCCATTCACCTTTTTGTTGGAAGATGTCATAATTGTAAAAAATTAAAGAGTGAATAATATTTATGGTTAATTGTTAACAGTCAAGATTTGCATCCAAATTAGAATGCCGTACATGTTGCTAAAAAAATCTTTTGCGTTAGTTTGCAAGTCTTTTTGCTCGAAGTTAAATTCTAGTTGCATAGCGATTGTTGTTAATAGTTAGTAA
The DNA here is from genome assembly GCA_017555595.1 of Paludibacteraceae bacterium. GTDB lineage: Bacteria > Bacteroidota > Bacteroidia > Bacteroidales > Paludibacteraceae > Colicola. The sequence goes on from JAFZGC010000005.1 coordinate 7,450, forward strand.
TTAATATCTTAATTCGCTGCAAAATTACTATATCAGACTGCTAAAAAATGTCAGTATCTAAGAAAAAAACAAAAAAAAGTGCAAAAAAATACACTTTTCTTGAAAAAAGTGCATTTTTTAGTTTATAGTTTATAGATTTCGGTAATATCTTTTTCCTGTCTCTACCGTTACTATTCCGTTATCATTCCGTTACCATCCTTTAGTTTCCCTATAGTTTAACAACCATTTGCGACTTGATGGATAGAAAAATGAATGTATTTTATATATTTCGATGCAGGGGGGCTAATTTTTGAATTGCAGTTCGCCGTCGCGGAGAGTGACAATCACGGGCTGCTGGTGGTTGACTTTGCCTGCAATGATGGCTTTGCTGAGCTCGTTCAAGACGAGGCGTTGCAAAGCACGCTTGACAGGGCGAGCACCGAACTGAGGATCATAGCCCTCGCGAGCGATATAGTCAATGGCGTCGTCTGTCACGCGCAAGTCAATGCCGCTCTGCATGAGCATCTTGTGTACGCCCTCAATCTGCAAGCCCACGATATCGCGGATCTGCGATTCGTTGAGCGGAGTGAACATAATCGTCTCGTCAATACGGTTGAGGAACTCAGGGCGGACGGTCTGACGGAGCAAGTCGAGTACTTGTTGGCTCGTTGTCTCGTGGTCAACACCCTTCTCCTCGTTCTCGCGGATGAGTTGGCTGCCGAGGTTGGAGGTGAAGATGATAAGCGTGTTCTTGAAGTTGACTGTGCGACCTTTGTTGTCGGTCAGGCGACCATCGTCGAGCACCTGCAAAAGCACATTGAACACATCGGGGTGCGCCTTCTCAATCTCGTCGAAGAGGACCACGCTATAGGGCTTGCGGCGGATAGCTTCGGTGAGTTGGCCTCCCTCGTCATAACCCACATATCCTGGAGGCGCGCCAATGAGGCGAGTGGCGGCGAACTTCTCTTGATATTCGGACATGTCGATACGGGTCATCATATTCTCGTCGTCAAAGAGGTAGTCTGCGAGGGCTTTGGCAAGCTCCGTTTTACCGACGCCCGTCGTGCCGAGGAAGATAAACGAACCGATAGGGCGTTTAGGGTCTTGCAATCCTGCTCGTGAACGGCGGATAGCATCGCTAACTGCTTGAATGGCTTCGTCTTGACCAATGACACGGCGGTGGAGTTCTTCCTCCAAGTGGAGCAACTTCTCGCGCTCGGACTGCATCATCTTCGTTACAGGGATACCCGTCCAACGGGCAACAATCTCTGCGATGTCATCTTCATCGACTTCCTCTTTGATGAGGCTCTCGCCTTGCATCGCGTGTAGGGCGTCTTGAGCGGCGCGGATATTGGCTTCGGCTTGCTGGAGGCGGCCATAGCGAATCTCTGCTACCTTGCCGTAGTTACCCTCGCGCTCGGCTATCTCTGCTTCGCGTTTCATCTGCTCGATATTGGCTTTCTCGTTTTGGATAGTTGCCACATAGCCCTTCTCCTGCTCCCAACGCGCATTCATATCCTTTGCCTCAGCTTGGAGGGTTTGGAGTTGCTCCTCGATAGTGGCGAGTTTGGCTTTGTCATGCTCGCGCTTGATGGCCTCGCGTTCGATTTGGAGTTGCATGATCTGGCGGTTGAGATTGTCTAGTTCCTCGGGCTTGGAGTCCACCTCTAATCGTAATTTCGCAGCTGCCTCGTCCACAAGGTCGATGGCTTTGTCAGGGAGGAAACGGTCGGTGATATAGCGAGTGGAGAGGGTGACAGCTGCGATGAGGGCATCGTCTTTGATGCGCACCTTGTGGTGGGTCTCGTAGCGCTCTTTCAGTCCGCGCAGGATAGATATGGTGGCTGCCTCGTCGGGTTCGTCCACCATAGCCATCTGGAAGCGGCGTTCGAGGGCTTTGTCGGTCTCGAAGTATTTTTGGTATTCGTCGAGAGTGGTTGCACCTACGGCACGGAGGTCGCCTCGTGCAAGAGCGGGCTTGAGGATATTGGCGGCATCCATGGCGCCAGAAGTCTTGCCCGCACCCACGAGTGTGTGTATCTCATCTATGAAGAGGATGATCTCGCCTGCGGCGTTGGTAACCTCAGTGATGACACCTTTGAGGCGCTCTTCGAACTCGCCTTGGTACTTAGCACCTGCAATCAGGGCACCCATATCAAGGGAGTAGATTTGTTTGCGTTTGAGGTTATCGGGCACGTCGCCACGAATGATACGGTGGGCTAGACCTTCTACGATGGCAGTCTTACCCACACCAGGTTCGCCGATGAGGATAGGGTTGTTTTTAGTACGGCGTGAGAGGATTTGTAGCACGCGGCGAATCTCGTCGTCACGACCAATGACTGGGTCAAGTTTGCCCTGTTGGGCGCGTTCGCATAGGTTGATGGCGAAACGTTGGAGGTTTTCGGTTTTGTTGTTTGTTGTATTCATAGTCTTTATGTTTTGTTAAAGCTGTTAAGGTCCTTAATGTCTTTAGGACTTTAAGGTCGCTACAACGATTATTACAAAACCCATACCAAAACCCTAAACAACACAAAACAGCCTGCCAAAATGGCAGATGAGTAGTATAGGTGCTTTTTAGAGAGACTTTTGCGAAATTCGTGTGAAGTTTCGTGTGAAATAAAAGAAAAATCACTCATAACTCGTTGAGTATTAACTCGTTATAAGTGATTTTTTGCGGTGCGGACGGGACTCGAACCCGCGACCCCATGCGTGACAGGCATGTATTCTAACCAACTGAACTACCGCACCAATTTTTGTTGTGTCATACTTTCTTTTCGAAAGCGAGTGCAAAGGTACTGCTTTTTTTTGATATGACCAAATATTTTTGAAAAAAAATACAATTTTATGCGTTTTTTTTATGTTTTTGAGCATTTTTGCGACTTAAAGAGAGCAAAATTGGGATTTTTGTTGCATATCTGCTCAAAAAATAGTAACTTTGCAGGTTGAAATATAACTCACACCAATAATCACAAACTGTTGACTGTAAATTGTAAACTATAAACTATGTCCGTACACACGCGCACAACGCGCATAACGACGACTCGTCTGCGCCAAATGAAGCAAGAAGGCGAAAAGATTGCCATGCTTACCAGTTACGATTTCACCCTCACGACCCTACTTGATGAGGCAGGGATCGATATGATTCTTGTTGGTGATAGCGCTTCTAACATCGTTTGTGGCAACGCTTATACGCTGCCAATCACCGTGGATGAGATGATATTCTTAGCTCGCGGTGTGGTTCGTGCTGCCAAACGCTGTTTGGTGGTACTGGATATGCCTTTTGGCAGTTATCAAGTGAGCGAAGAGGAAGCCGTTCGCAATGCCATCAAGATGATGAAAGAGTCAGGAGCAGATGCAATCAAATTGGAAGGAGGCGAGGAAGTGTTGCCTGCCATTCGCCATATCATACAAGCAGGTGTGCCCGTGATGGGACACTTGGGATTGACTCCGCAAAGCGTCAATCAATTAGGCGGCTATGGTCTTCGTGCGAAAGAAGAGGCAGAGGCTGAGAAACTGATTCGCGATGCCAAACTGCTGGACGAAGCAGGATGCTTTGCTATCGTGCTGGAAAAGATTCCCGCAGCCTTGGCAGAACGCGTAACCAAAGAGGTTAGTTGTCCTACAATCGGTATCGGCGCAGGTAATGTGACCGACGGACAAGTGCTGGTATTACATGATATGCTGGGACTGAACATGGGCTTCAAGCCTAAGTTCTTGCGCCATTTTGCGCAGTTGGGCGAAGCTGTGAAAGGTGCTGTAGGCGAATATATTGATGCCGTAAAGCAAACCACCTTCCCAAATAGTTCAGAGGCATACTAAATTGCGATTTGCATATTCCACAATTTTTTCGTACCTTTGCGGCGAAATAAAAAAGTGTTAATACAATAAAACTTTAAAAATTATACAATTATGACAATGACAAAAAGCCCATTGCAAATTGCACGCGCTGCGTATCAACCAAAGATGCCAGTGGCTTTGCAAGGCAATGTAAGCCTCAAGGAAGGCGCAAAAACACAGTCAGTAGCTGATCAAGAAGAGATCCAAAAACTCTTCCCTAACACCTACGGCATGCCTGTAATCGAGTTTGAACCAGCTGCTGAGGCAGTTGAGGTAGCACCTTTCAACGTGGGTGTAATCCTCTCTGGTGGTCAAGCTCCTGGTGGTCACAATGTAATCTGCGGTTTGTTCGACGTGTTGAAGCGTGTAAACCCAGAGAACAAACTCTATGGTTTCTTGGGTGGTCCTAGCGGTTTGGTAGATGGCAAGTATGCTGAGCTTACCGCTGATATCATCGACGAGTATCGCAACACTGGTGGTTTTGACATCATCGGTTCTGGTCGTACCAAACTCGAGGAGACCGAGCAATTTGACAATGGTATCAAGGTTTGCAACGAGTTGGGTATCAAGGCTATCGTAATCATCGGTGGCGACGACAGTAACACCAACGCTTGCGTTCTCGCTGAGTACTACCTCCAAAAGAACTGCGGTGTCCAAGTGATTGGTTGCCCAAAGACTATCGATGGTGACTTGAAGAACGAGATGATCGAGACTTCTTTCGGTTTCGACACCGCATGTAAGACCTTCGCAGAGCTTATCGGTAATATCCAACGCGATGCTAACTCAGCTAAGAAATACTGGCACTTCATCCGTTTGATGGGTCGTAGCGCAAGCCATATCGCATTGGAGTGCGCATTGCAAGCACAACCAAACGTTTGCCTTATCTCTGAGGAAGTAGAGGCTAAGAACATGACTCTCAACGAGGTAGTAGAGCAAATCGTAGAGGTAATCGTAGCTCGTGCTAACGCTGGTTTGAACTTCGGTACTATCCTTATCCCAGAGGGATTGATCGAGTTTATCCCTGCTATGCGCGTTTTGATCCAAGAGCTCAACGACATGCTCGCTGAGAACGAGGAGTTTGCTGCTCTCGAAGGCGACGATGCTAAGCGCGAGTACGTGAAGAGCAAGTTGACAGCTGCTTCTTGCGACCTCTATCGCAGTTTGCCAAAGGGTATTGCTAAGCAATTGACTCTCGACCGCGATCCTCACGGCAACGTGATGGTTAGCCAAATCGAGACCGAGAAACTCCTTATCGAGATGGTACAAAAGCGTCTTGCTCAACTCAAGGCTGCTGGTACATACAAAGGCAAATTCGCAGCTTTGAACCACTTCTTCGGTTACGAGGGTCGTTGCGCTATGCCATCTAACTTCGATGCTGACTACTGCTACAGCCTCGGAAATACCGCTGCTCACCTCATCGCAGCAGGCAAGACTGGCTACATGGCATTGGTAAAGAACCTTACCAAGCCTGCATGTGAGTGGGTTGCTGGTGGTGTACCTGTAACCATGATGATGAACATGGAGCGTCGCCACGGTAAGATGAAACCAGTTATCCAAAAGGCATTGGTTGACCTCAACGGCGAGCCATTCAAGTACTTGGCTGCTCACCGCGCAGATTGGGCTGATCCACAACTCAGCTACATCTACCCAGGTCCAATCCAATACTACGGACCAAGCGAGGTTTGCGACCAACCTACTCGTACTTTGATGCTCGAGCAAGAGGGTAAGTGATTAGATTGCTGCTTCTAATATTATTGATGGTTTCGAGTATGTGCCAAGCGCAGTACTCGAACCATCAATTGTATCAAGCATATATCACACGTGATATGAGCGTGTGGCAACAATACATTGATTCAGCAGATTGGGATAGTTTAAACATAGAGCAGAGGAAGCAACTGTTGAATTATGAATATGGCTTTTCGGCGTACATGCTGGGAGTCGATGTGGAGAAAAGCAAAATGTTGATCCTACGATTTGTTGACCACCTTGATAAAATGAAAACCGTCTTGTCAGAGGAGAGATATTGCGCATATTTGGCGAGTGTATATACTTATCAATTGGCGTTAAACAAAAACCAATTGATGAAATATTCTAAAGGAATCTATAGCAATATCCAACGTGCGATGGAGTTGAATGCCAACGATCCGTTTGTGTTGTCTATGCAGGGGAATGTAGAGTTCTATAGCCCATTTGGTAGTAAGAAAACGGCGTTGGAATATTTTCAGAGGGCGGATAGTTTATATGGCGTAGTAGGTGCTGATTATGAACGCTGGAATAGGCGTGCCGTGCAGATGACCTACATACAATCCCTACATAAACTTCGAAGGAGAAATGAGGCAAAAGCACTATGTGAGGAGTTGTTAACAGAAGAACCAAATAATGTGAATTTTCAAAAATTATTGGAGGAATTAAATGCAACAAATTAAAAATCCATGGCTTGGAACGGATGGCTACAATTGTTTTGGTTGTTGCCCTACAAATCCTTATGGCGTGAAGATGCGCTTTTATGAGGATGGACAAGATGTGGTGTGCTTCTGGAAACCACAAGACAACTATCAATCATGGGTCAACACATTGCATGGGGGAATCCAGTCTGTATTGCTGGATGAAGTGTGTGGATGGGTTGTCGCACACATGCTAATGGCTTCGGGCGTGACGGCGAAGATGGAAACGCGCTTCCGCAAACCAGTGGCAATTAATCAACAGTTTATAGAATTGCGTGCGCGCCTGCGCGAGCAGAAACGTAACATCGCTATCGTGGATGGCGAGATACGCAGTGCAGAGGGGGAAATCTTGGCGGAATGTACATGCACCTATTTTACTTTTGATGCGGCACATGCACCAGCTGAAGTACCTTACAATCCAACAGAATTAATAGGAGAGGAACTAACACGAGAGGAAGTATTAACTAGTTTAGGAGTTTAGAGGACGCGCCTGTGGCGCTATAGGACACTCGAAGACCTACAGGAGACGGCGCAAGGCGCTTACAGGTTGGGGAAGCAATTCTAAATTCTTAATTCAAAATTAACATGAAACATCATTTTTTACATTATATGGATCAAGTGATCCATAATCGTTGGCGCGATGTCGCATTTGTGGATTACGGAGAGAAAAAACAATATACCCACGGCGAAGTGGCACAGCAGGTGCGTCGATTTCATAAGCTTTTCCGCCTTTTAGGCATTCAGCCAGGTGATAAGATTGCCATTGCCAGCCGCAACTGCTCGAACTGGGTCGTCAGCTATATGGCTATCCTATCTTACAAAGCAGTAGCTGTAACCTTGTTGCAAGACTTTAAGGCGGAAGACTTAGCTCGACTCATTGAGCACTCTGACTCGAAAATGCTCATTGTTGGTCCATACGTTTGGCGCGAATTGCAGGACCAACAATTACCTGAACTGCAAGCAATTATGTCTATGGATGATTTCTCGTTTATTCATCTTGCAGAGCCTTTCAAAGGCAATGTAGAGCATGTAATGAGTGAGCCTTCCACTCTCACCGAGAACACATTCTTCTCGCTCGTTCAAGACGGCGAGATTGATCTTGATTCACTGGCCCTCATCAACTACACTTCGGGTTCTACGGGTTCGCCTAAAGGCGTAATGATTAGTCACCGCTCACTCAGCAACAACACTGAGAACGGTCAGCATATTCTCCCTGTTGAGCCAGGTCAGCGAGTGGTTTCTATGCTTCCACTGGCGCATATGTTCGGCCAACTGGCTGATTTCCTCTATCCATTCAGTGCTGGAGCAACCATCTATTACCTGACCAAGGCCCCAACCCCAAGTATTTTGCTCAAGGCTATGGCTGATGTCAAACCATATTTGGTAGCCACAGTGCCATTGGTAATAGAGAAGATTCACAAAAAGAAACTTGATCCACTATTGTCTAAGCCTGTATTGAAATTCTTCTGGTACACTCCAGGTATTATGAATATCATCCGTGGACACGTTAAGAAATCACTCGTTAAAGCATTCGGTGGTCAAGTACGTTACTTCCTCTGCGGTGGAGCGGCTATGAGCCCTATCGTGGAGAAGTGTTTAATGGATGTAAATTTCCCATTGTCTATCGGTTTTGGTATGACCGAGTGTGGACCTCTCGTCAGCGGTCTGCCACCTAAATACTTCAAACGCCGCAGTTGCGGAGCTCCCGTACCAGGCATGGAAGCTAAGATAGATAACCCTAACGAGAGAGGCGAAGGTGAGATTTTGGTTCGCGGCGAGAACGTGATGATGGGCTACTACAAGAACGAAGAAGCCACCAAAGCCGCATTTACTGAAGACGGTTGGTTGCGTACTGGCGACCTCGGCTATATGGACAAGAAGCAGAATATCTTTATCCGTGGTCGTATCAAGAGTATGTTCCTCGGCGCCAGTGGACAAAACATCTACCCCGAGGAGATTGAGGATAAGCTCAACAACCAACAGGGTGTTGCCGAGTCAATTGTCGTAGAGCGTGAGGGCAAACTCATCGGTTTGGTTTTCCCAGACGAGGAAGCCACCAAAGGTTTCTCACTCGCAGAAGTAGAGCGCATGATGAAAGAGAACCTCAAGAAACTCAACGACTTGCTACCTTCCTACTCCCGCGTACACGACATCGAAGTGAAGCAAGAGCCTTTCGAGAAAACACCTAAGAAGAGTATCAAGCGATTCTTGTATAAGTAAGGCGATACAACAAGCTGCAAGGTTATAGGCTAGATACAGAAAAAGGCGAGACATCTTCTCGCCTTTTTCATGCTTCGTACCTTTATACTTTATGCCTTACACTCTACACCAATTACTTACGTGGAGCAGAAACGTATGTTGGATAGAACACTTGTTTGAGACTATCTGCAACATTGTGATGATTCTTGAGTATCACATTTGCAGGGAAATAGCACTCGCCTGTAATACCAGGGATCGAGCGATTGAGACGCAATTGGCGGCAGATCTCATTGCCCTCGTTCCATGCGGCTGCCATCTTAGGATTACCCATATGGTATGGCGCCATACCGATATACACGCGGCACTTATCTGTAGCATGTTGTGCCCACCAGTATGCAAGCGTCTTGTAGTCAGCCACTTTCTTACCAATCTCCCAGTAGAGCTGAGGTATCACATAGTCAATCCAACCTTTCTCCATCCAGAGGAGGATGTCGGCATAGAGTTGGTCGTAGTTCTGCAAACCATTGGTCTCGCTACCGCGTGGATCGTTCACCTTATTGCGCCAAATACCGAAAGGGGAAATACCAAATTGTACATGAGGTTTGATGCTCATGATAGTATTGTGCACTTGCTCAATAGCTTTGTTCACATTATCACGACGCCAGTCTCCGACGTTGTCAAAGCCACGTGGATTAGCTGCAAATGCCTCTGCATCTGGGAAGTCTTGACCCGATATTGGATAAGGATAGAAATAGTCATCCATGTGGATAGCTTGAATATCGTAACGGGTCACAAGATCTGCAACTACTTGGCACAAGAAGTCACGTGTCTCTTGCAAGTGAGGAGCATAGTACCATTGTTTGCCATATTTCACAAACCACTCTGGGTGCTTATGATACATGTGATTTGGAGCCAAATCTTCAATATTCATAGCAGGAAGAGTCACACGATATGGGTTAATCCAAACATGCACATCAATACCGCGCTTGTGTGCCTCTGTGCATACAAACTCCAAAGGATCGTAACTAGCCGCTTCGCCTTGTTTACCAGTCAACCAGTGGCTCCATGGCTCCAATTCGGATGGGTAAAGAGCATCCGCAGTAGGACGAACTTGATATACGATAGCATTGAGATTCATCGCTTGAAACTCATCCAACATAGCTATCATATCAGCTTTTTGTTGCTCGTAGTTGCCGATAGCCGCCTTGTTAGGGAAATCGATGTTAGCTACTGTGCTCACCCATGTAGCACGAAAATAAGGTTCTGCAGCACTACATAGCGCTACAATCATCACAAACAGTGATGTCAAAAGAGTTTTCTTCATGTAAAATCTATTTTTGATTAGTAATATTATTCATCCCTTGCAGCTCGAGGGAGTTGATTCGAGCGGAATGTTGTCTATATTGTCGTTAATTTAGAACAGTCGCTGTGCAAAGATTGTCAGATAGTCCATCCAGTTCTGCCACGAATGTCCGCCTGCTGACTCATGATACTCGTATGGATATTGCTTCTCGTCCAGATATTGGCGATACACTACATTATCTTCGTAGAGGAAGTCCTCCACACCGCAAGCAATCCAGTAGAGTTGTGGAGCAGTAGCAAACTGCTCGGCGAGTAAAGTCTCTGTCTGGTTGTATGCAGGCTTGTCCGATAGCGCCAAGTCACCTATTTCAATAGTACGTTCAGTACGATGTTGGCTCATATAGGGCACATAGAGCGCGGAGAAGATGCCCACATAATCAAACGATTGGTTCAGCAACGCAGCCGTATGCATCGTATGAAATCCTCCCATCGACAAACCCGCGATAGCGCGATGTTGCTTGTCATTGATGGTACGATAGTGTGCTTCCGTCCATGCGATGAGTTGGCTAAAGTTCTCCTCAAAGGTACTCTCCATCCACAAACGTGTCTCTTTTGGGTAGTGCTTGCTTGTTTGCTCAAGGTAGCCATTAGGCATCACCACAATCATCGGTTGGCATAGTTCGTTAGTAATCAACGAGTCAAGTAGCGCCTTAGCGCGACCTTTGGTCAGCCAACCCGTCTCGTCGTCACCGCTACCGTGCAATAAATACAGTACAGGATAATCCTCCTTAGAAGTGTTGTAACCTTCTGGGAGATAAACGGAAACGCCCGATTCGCCAATACTGGTAGGATAGGATGTTACGATTACTTGACTTGGTTCTACAGTTTGTTTTGCCTTTGGGCAACATCCAACGCATGCAATGATCAGTACGACTAGGAGAATATTCCAATATTTGCTTTTCATGGTAATTAGGTATTTATTTTTTGTGCCTGTGAATAAATGCGGTGCAATGGTACATAAAAATATGCACATTTGCAAACAAAACGAGTTCTTTTTTTTACTATTGATAAGTTCTATCTTTTTGACCTATAAACCAAATTTTTGCATATCAATGACTAGCTTGCATTAATATTAGTGGCTCGCTTGCATGATATTGGCGAAGACACCTGCGGCGGTGACGCCAGCACCAGCACCATAGCCGCGAATCATCATCGGATGATTGTGGTAGCGTTCGGTAGTCAGCAAAATGATATTATTAGAACCTTCCAATTGGTAGAATGGGTGTGCGGTATCTACAGTTTGCAGACTCACCTTGGTCTTGCCCTCTTCCATTGTAGCTACGAAACGCCAACGCAGACCATTCTTCTCCAATTCTTGGCGGCGTGCCTCAAAGTCGGCATCCAATTCAGGCAAGCGCTTCCAGAAGTCATCCACAGAGCCTTGGAAATAATCCTCTGGCACAAACAGGTGCTTCTCTACATCTTCTTGCTCCACTTGATAGCCTGCTTCGCGTGTTAAAATAACCAGTTTGCGAATCACATCTTTTCCGCTGAGGTCAATGCGTGGGTCAGGCTCGCTATAGCCCTGCTCTTTGGCACGACGGATCGTCTCGGAGAATGGTACATCGGCTGCAATCTCGTTGAAGATAAAGTTGAGCGTACCACTTAGCACTGCCTCAATGCGGAGTATTTTGTCGCCCGAATTGCGGAGGTCGTTGATGGTGCCAATGATTGGCAAACCAGCTCCAACATTGGTCTCAAAGAGGAACTTCACTCCGCGGTCAAGGGCTGTTTGCTTGAGGCGGAGGTAGTGGCTATATTCGGAGGAAGCAGCTATCTTATTGGCTGTTACCACAGAGATATTGTTCTCCAACAAACTGAGATAAATACCTGCTACATCGGCACTTGCAGTACAATCGACAAAGACGCTATTGTAGAGAGTGGATAGTTGGCAGTTGACAGTTGATAGACTGAGTGGCGCAGCTGATTTGAGTTGTTCGCGGTAGTTGGTAAGGTCCAAACCATCGGCATTGAAGATGTAGCCGCGGCTATTGGCAATACCTACTACATTGAGTTGTAAGTGCTGCTCGTGGAGTAGCATTTGCTGTTGCTGTTGGATTTGTTCGAGCAGTTGTGCTCCTACTGTACCGACACCACATACAAAGACATTGAGTACTTTGTTCTCGCTTAGGAAGAATGAGTCGTGCAAGACATTCATGGTCTTGCTGAGCTGTTGCTGAGGTACTACGAATGAGATATTCGTTTCCTTAGCACCTTGTGCAAAGGCGATGACGCTGATACCGTTTCTGCCCAATGTGCCGAAGAGTTTGCCTGCAACACCAGGCATATTGTGCATATTTTCGCCTACGATACTGACGGCTGCCAAGCCCTGCTGTACGAGCATTGGGTACATCGAGCCGACTTTGATTTCCTCGGCAAACTCTTGGGTGAGTACTTCTACTGCGGTATCGCAGTCTTTCTCCTGTACACCCAAGGTGGTGGAGTTTTCTGATGATGCTTGACTAACGAGGAATACCGATACTCCAGCCTCTGCTAATGCGCTGAAGATGCGTTGGTTAACACCAATCACACCCACCATCGAAAGACCCGAAACCGTGATCAATGCTACATCGCGAATACTACTCAAACCGCGTACATAGCGCATGCTATCTTCGGGTTGGGCTTGGATAATCGTACCCGCATTGTCAGGACAGAAGGTATTGAGAATGCGTATTGGGATATTCTTTGCGCAGGCAGGATAAATGGTAGGTGGATACACCACCTTTGCACCAAAGTGGCACAACTCGGATGCCTCCACATAGCTCAAACTCTTGATCGTATATGCGTTGGGGATAAGACGGGGGTCTGCAGTCATGAATCCGTTGACATCCGTCCAAATCTCTAATACATCAGCACCCAAAGTAGCTGCTAAGATAGAGGCAGTATAGTCGCTTCCTCCGCGTCCGAGGTTGGTGATTTCGTCTGTTTGGCTATCGCGTGAGATAAAACCAGGTACTACGGACAAGTGGGGTAGAGCAGCAAAGGCATTGCGCACCAATTGTTCGGTAAGTTCTGTATTCAGCAATATTTGCCCTTGCTTGTGGTCGGTGCGAATGAATTGTAAGGAGTTCTTGCGCACGGCTCCTGGTAACGCAGCGGTTACAATTCGGCTACTCATACGCTCGCCATAACTCACAATAGCAGCTTCAGTTTTGTCGCTAAGATCCTTCACGAGGTGTACACCAAAGAGGATGGAACGTAATTCATCCAGAATACCTTCCAATTCATGCAACAGCATTTGGCGAACGGTGTTATTGTCAATCAGCGTATTCACCATATCCAAGTGGCGTTGGCGAATAGACTGATATACTTCCATATATGCTTCGCTATTTTGCAATGCCATATGCGCTGCTTTCAGCAATTGGTCGGTAATACCGCCCAAAGCGCTTACTACCACAATGCAATCGTCGGTCTGCTGACCGATGATGTGTTGTATCTGACGAATACTTTCTACCGAACCTACGGAGGTTCCACCGAACTTAAGGACTTTCATATGTTCTTGCCTTTAAACTCTAAACTATAGGCGCTCTGCGCCGTTCTATAAACTTAAAATACGGGTTATTTGTTCTGTTTCGAGCAGGAAGCCATCGTGTCCGAAGCGAGATTCTATTTCGTAATACTTGGCGCCTGGTATATGCTTTGCCCACTCGCTACTCTCGCATGGAGGGAATAATCCATCTGAAGTGATGGAGATGACAATGCTCTTGGCACGGATCTGCGACAAAGCATTGGATACGCCACCACGATGACGACCTACATTCTGGCTGTCCACGCAATGCAATAGGTAATAATAGGAGTAGGCGTCAAAACCGCGTTTTACGAGTTTCTCTCCTTGATAGCGTTCGTAAGAGGCTGCGCGAGAAGCAAATAGGCAGTCGTCGTCCGTCTCGTATTGCGTAAGGTTGTAGCCATCGAAACTGCGGTAGGAGATAAGCGATATAGCGCGTGCTGCTTCTAATCCTTTGCGACCTCCATCAAGACTTTCGCAAGCACGGAAAGTAGGGTCGGCTTCGAGTGCCATGCGTTGTACTTCCATCCATGCGCTGAGCCATGGCGATACACGTGGTGCAGTAGCGATAAACGCAGCATTCTTAATGACTTCGCCCTCCATGATTGCCCATTCCAAAGCGTGGAAACCACCAATCGAACTACCCACCAGTAAGTCCACTTGCTCTATGCACAAATGCTCGCGCACGAGGGTAAAGAGGCGAGCTGTGTCGCGGACGGTGAAGAGGGGGAAAGAGAAAGGATTATTCCGGATTCCGGATTCCGGAGTCCAGAAGTCTCTGGGGCCAGTGGTGCCATAGGCAGAGCCAAAGATATTGACGCAGACTACGAAGTCGCGGTTGGGATTGACACAGCAGCCTTCACCCACCATCTCAGGCCACCAGTCGAGTGGGTCGGAGTTGGCTGTAAGGGCATGGCAGAGCCATACCACGCGATCGCCTTGCTTATATTCGCGTGGCGAGGTGTGATAGACAATCTCCAGTTGGTCAAGACAGCCGCCTGCCTCGAAGGAGAAATTATGCGTTGTGAGCTTGTGTAAGTGCATTTTCGATGTCTGCTATTAAATCGTCTGCGTTCTCAAGACCGATGCTGAGGCGCATGAGATTAGGGTCGATGCCTGCTGCGAGTAGTGCCTCGTCGCTGAGTTGGCGGTGAGTGTGCGAAGCAGGGTGAAGGATACAGGTATGGCAATCAGCCACATGGGTTTCGATTGTTACGAGGCGAAGTGCGTCCATAAAGCGATTCGCATAGGCACGGTCGCCTTTGACGGCAAATGCCATCACACCGCATGAGCCATTAGGCATATATTTCTGTTGGCGTGCATGTTCAGGGTCGTTCTCCAATTCAGGGTAGCGAATCCATGCCACATCGGGGTGATTCTCCAGCCACTTGGCAATCTTGTGTGCACTCTCGCAATGGCGTGGCATACGCACATGCAAGGTCTGGAGACCGAGATGGAGGTAGAAGGCGTTTTGTGGACTTTGGATAGAACCGAGGTCGCGCATGAGTTGTGCGGTGGCTTTGGTGATATATGCCAGTTTGCCGAAGGCCTGAGTGTAGCGCAAACCGTGATATGAGTCGTCTGGCTCGGTGAGACAAGCGAACTTATCGTGCTGTGACTCCCAATCAAAGTTACCGCTATCCACAATCACACCGCCCACTTGTACGCCATGACCGTCCATGTATTTGGTGGTAGAGTGGGTAACGATGTCTGCACCAAACTCAAATGGGCGACAATTAACTGGGGTTGGGAAGGTGTTGTCCACAATGAGTGGCACCCCATGGTCATGAGCTATCTTGGCAATGCGCTCGATGTCCAAAATGCGCACATTGGGGTTGGAGAGTGTCTCACCAAACACAAGTTTGGTGTTGGGGCGGAAAGCCGCAGCCCACTCTTCATCGCTTGCATCTTGGTCGATGAAGGTAATCTCGATGCCCATCTTAGGGAAGGTCACACCAAAGAGGTTGTAGGTGCCACCATAGATACTGGTGGTGGTAATCATATGATCGCCCGCCTGGCAGATATTGAAGCATGCGAAGAAGTTAGCTGCTTGTCCAGATGAAGTCAGCATCGCCGCCACGCCACCTTCCATAGCAGTTATTTGCGCTGCGGTGGTGTCGTTGGTTGGGTTTTGGAGACGGGTGTAGAAATAACCACTCTCTTCGAGATCGAAGAGTTTGCCCATCTGTTCGCTGGTTTCGTACTTAAATGTAGTGCTCTGAATGATAGGCACTTGGCGTGGTTCGCCTTTGCTAGGGTTGTAGCCTGCTTGCACGCAAAGCGTGTCGATATGTAGTTGTTTGTTCATATATTTTCTAAACTATGTGTTACTGCGCTCCTTCTACGATTAATACTATCTCTCCCTTTGGTGGCGTTTGTTTGTAGTGCGCTGCCAATTCGAGGAGTGTTCCTCGTTGGGTATCTTCGTGTAGTTTGCTAATCTCTCGACTGACGCTAGCACGGCGGTCTGCACCCATATACTCTGCCAACTGCTCCAATGTTTTTACCAAGCGGAAAGGCGATTCATAGATAATCATCGTATGTGTCTGCTCCGCAAGGATTTTCATGCGTGTTTGGCGTCCTTTCTTTTGAGGGAGAAAGCCCTCGAAATAGAAACGGTCGTTAGGCAAGCCTGAGTTCACCAATGCAGGTACGAATGCGGTAGCTCCAGGCAGACATTGTACTTCTACGCCGCGTTCCACGCATGCACGCACCAACATGAATCCAGGGTCGGAGATGCAGGGCGTACCTGCATCCGAGATTAGCGCCACGGTCATGCCTGCAGCAATACGCTCTGCCATGTCGTCGCTGGTTTCATGTTCGTTGAACTTGTGATGACTTTTGAGCGGCGTATGGATGTCGTAATGCTTGAGCAATACGGATGATGTGCGGGTATCTTCTGCCAATATCAAGTTCACCTCTTTCAGTACGCGTAGCGCACGAAATGTGATGTCCTCAAGATTGCCAACGGGTGTAGGAACTACATATAACATATTCTTGTCTTTAAACTCTAAACTGTAGCCCAAAGGGCGTCCTCTAAACTTTAAGCGAAGCGTCTCTTGAGTACATTCTCAAAGAGTTGTACTGCGGTAGATTCTTTGTCCCACTCAAAGGTATCTGCTATGTACTCCATAGCTTCGTTGAGCGAATCAAGACCATTGATTTCGTCCAATGTCTTTTGCATCAGTTCACCGTTACCGCCAAAGAGTTCGCGTTGGAATAGGAAACGGTCACCGAGTGAGATAGCTTGACGAATATCCTCTACTGCTGTGCCGAATAGAGAGGTTTGTTGTGGTTGTGCGCTTCTGGCGGGTTGTGTCGGCTTCGCCGAAGTTGTGTCAGCTTTGCTGAGGTTTTGTGCACTTGGAGCAGGTTGTTCCACCACAGGCTCTACCTTTGGTTCCTCAACAACCAATTCCTCTACAGGTTCTACCTCAGGAGTTTCTTCCACATCATCTATTGGCTCCAGAATCTCCAGTGGCTCTAATATTTCTTCTTGAGGAATTGACTCTGCAATTGCTTCTTCCTTTACAGACTCTTCTGCGGGTTCTTCTAACAACTCAGGTTCTTCGTCGATAACGAGTTCAATCTCTACCTCTGGCTCATTGTCAGTTGATGGTTGGTAGTTGATAGTTGATATATTTTTGATTTCTTCTTTAAGAGTTTCATTCTCTTTTTGTAAATTGTCAACAGCCAACTGCAAACTGCCGACACGCGCCTCCAGAGCAGACATTTTCTGCTCCAGAGCCTCAGCGTATGCCGTTATTGCTTGAATTAAATTTTCGTTCATATTAGCACGCTACTTTCTCTAACCATTTTACCATGCCAAACATCACGCCCATCGAAACGGCACAAACGGCTGCGAATACAGCCCAGCAGTATTGGATAGGCCATGCGTTGTACATCACAGGACCTACCCACAGCATGATATTACCCAACGCTGTTGCGCCCAACCATAGACCTTGGCATAGACCTACCATGTGGCGAGGAGCCACTTTGCTAACAAAACTCAAACCGAGTGGCGAGATAAACAACTCCGCTACGGTCAACAAGAAGTAGGTTACAATCAGTACGATAGGACCTGATTTGCTCAATCCAGCCGCTGCCATCGCATTTGCGTCCATAGCGCGGAATGCTTCTGCAGATGGGTAGTTGTACACATACGAATATATTGATAAGAACAAGAATGCCGAACCTGCGATAGCCATACCAATACCTATCTTCTTAGGGGTTGATATCTCTTTGCCGCGACCTGCTAATGCACCAAATATCCACATGATGATAGGGGTCAACACAATTACAAAGAATGGGTTCAGAGCTTGCCAAATCTCAGGTGCGATAGATGCGGTGTCCACGAAGTCGCGTGCGAAATACGATAGTGACTGACCATTTTGGTGGAAACTAAACCAGAAGAAGATTACAATACCCAATACAGCAAACAGAGCATACAAGCGTTGCTTAATCTCTGCCGCCATAGCAGCCTTCTCTTCTGCACTATACTCTACTACAGCTGTTTTCTCTTTCTTGGCTGGTTGTGGGAAAATCTTTTTGGTTGCGAGAAAAATCGTCAGCGAAATCAACATCGCTACCACCGATGCAATGAATGAGAAGTGAATACCTTGGTTGAATACCTCAATATACTCTTGGCAGAAACTTATATTGTCAACCAATTGATATGCAGTTGTTTTAGCTGCTTCCATGGTTTCTGCGAACTTAGTTGTTACCACACCGTCAGCCAAGTATTGGTGACAGAGTGCTGGCATGTCTGCGTTATACACAAGGTCGTGTGCTTTCAGCCACCATTGACGAATCAGCGGTGCCACAAATGGAGCGATCAGACCACCAATATTGATAAACACATAGAAGATTTGAAAGCCAGAGTCACGTTTCTCTTTTGCTTGAGCCAATGCCTCTGGTCCCTTCTTTGCAGCCTCTGCCTCAAACTCATCGTACATCTTACCCACGATAGCTTGCAAGTTGCCCTTGAACAAACCATTACCAAACGCAATCATCAATAACGCTGCACAGGTAAACACCAAGATACCCCACCATGCGCCATCGCCGCTGGTTTGGCTAAACACAGGCACAGACAATGCGATGTAACCTAACGCCATGATTATTAAACCCCATTGAATAGTGCGGTTGTAGTTTTGAGTGCGGTCAGCTATCAGACCACCTACCAAACTCAGCACATAGATACCGCAGTAGAAAACCGAGTAGATTAGTCCAGCGGTAGAGTCTGATAATCCAAATTTAGAAACTAAGAACAATGCCAATACAGCATTCATGATGTAATAACCGAAACGCTCGCCCATATTTGCCAGCGCAGCGGGTATTAAACCTTTAGGATGATTTTTAAACATAAGTTTTGTCTTTTTATGGTTAATATTTTATTTTGCTACTTTGTAGTATTCTTGTGGTTTACTTATTATACACAAAAATCCATGCAAAAGTAGTAAAAAAAAATGACATATGCAAGCATATGCGCCAAAGGTTAAGTTTTTTCCTTAAATTATTTGCGTTTATTACCTCTGTTCCTAAAAAGTTGACTACTTTCCTGAATTAGTTGTCTGAAAAAGAAAAGTTCTTTTGTTAAGATTTTTCTTTACTCTTCTTCTCTTGTTGCTCCCATGCAAAATACCAAGGACGAACCTAATAATTTTCTCATATTTTAGCATAAAACTCTCTTCTCGTTGGGATGGGAAAAATGTCTTGCAAGTTTCGGGACCACAATAGGACATCTCTAGGACTTCTATGGGCTTTCGGTGGCTTTCTATAAACTCTCTATAATAATGCTGCAAAAATCTTCGGCACGGAAGGTATTTTGTGCCGAAGATTGGAAATTTTAGTGGTAAGGTGGATATATAAAGCAAGCGGGAAGTATTGAAAATCAATTGCTTCCCGCGTGAGAGTATTTTTTTTTGAAAAAAGTTTTAGCGTGCCGAAAGTTGTGCCGAAGAGATTACCTGCCTGTTATGTCCCTCTTAGTATATCTATAGTATAGGATGATTTGCCTATAAATTAGGCGCCACCATAGGATATCTATGGCTCTTAGGGGTTTTTATCTGTTTCAAGACCAAGTCATTTGTACTTCCATAATGCTCGGTGGTGCATAAAAATTCATAATATTCCTTCTTCGTTGAAATAACAAGCGAGAAGGAAAGAAATAAGTATAAAATCAAGGAACGCAAAGTTGAAAAAGAGGTGGATGTTTCAATTTATTTGATCCTATTATATGTATGAAAGCATATTCAAGGTATTTTGTACAAATAGCTTTAATTCTTCATCAAATATTGGCAATTCCATATATTTAGGATTTGAATGGTGATACCGTTTACCGTAGTCATTAATATCAGACAGGTCATTATAGTATTCTTTTAGACGATATAATGGTGACTGCTTATTGCTATTTCGAATCTTTTTAAGAAAATCCCCCAACCATTCGTCATCCTTGAAAAAATATTTTATTCTAAAAATACCTTCAATAACAGGACGTATGCATCTTATAACTTCTCTCTTTTCTAAATCTGTACTAGCTCCATCGGATAGATATTTTTTTAGTGTATATATGTCTTTATAAATACCTGTCATTGTTTCTATATCAATGTCATGTTTTATAAAAACGCTAGATTCATTCTTGTATACAATCTTTAAATTAAGACAATCTTGATTGTTGTCATAAAAATCTTTTACGAAGTGAATGTCGTGACTTAATAAAAAGAATTGTTTAGCTCTACTTGCTATTCTTGATAAAATTGATATTGTCATCCTTCTTCGTCTAGTATCAAAACTGGAAATCGGGTCATCAAAAACGATAATTCTTTTTTCTAGATGTGGTAATAAATCGAGTCGAGCTAAAAAAAATGATAATGATAGAGAACTCTTATCACCTTCACTTAATGTGTGTTTTAAAGGGATATTTGAAATGTCAGATCTTACTTCGATACCATTGATATTAATATGGTATACTAATTGTTGACCTTGCTTATTAGCTTTTTTTATTTCAAGATTAGGATTAAATCTTTTAAGATATTGATTAGTAGTTTCAATATATTTTTTTTCTACCTGTTCTATTTGATGGTCTAGTTCTTTCTCTAATATTTTTATTGTCTCAGAAATTTGCTGTCTTTTTTCTATTTGTTTATTTAGGATATCAATTAATCTATTGTATTCTTGTGGGTCGTTAGTTAATGATATATTATGTTTTGTACGGCGAATGTTTGCAGGGTAATTGCTACGTTTATGTCTCAATTTCTTGATTTTGTTTATCAAATTGTACCCATTAGGAACAATATCATAAAAAATACTCGGTGCTTCATAATTCCCTAGTGAAACTATATACATATTAGATTCAGAATAGTAATTATCATATACCTCCACGTGTGGAACAGTAGATGACCAATTGTGGATGCCATATGTTAACATCTTATTCTTATTTACACAAAGTAATACGTTTATTGGTTCATTTGTTTCTAAGGATTTTCTCTTTTCTACTAAATCACAATCTTTATGGGCTAAAGATTTTAGTATTTGTGTAAATGTTGTTTTTCCTGATCCATTTTCTGCATAAATAGTATTTTTTTTGAGCAAAAATACCATTCCATCCATACTCTTTCTCTGAAGGTGTGAATCTTTTGAATCTACCACAGTTTTGAATTTTTATAATCCGATGTATCATATAAATATTTAATTAACTTTTATACGTGAGGATTGATTGTTGTACAAATGAGATTTCAGGACAAACTCCCCATATTTACTATCTGTTTTAATGAATGCTATTGCATTTGAAATCAACGGCAAAGGTACTGTTTTTATTTTATATACACAAATATGAGTGAATAAATTTCTATTTTTTATGAAGAGTATGTTCCTTTTTATGCTGCAAAAATCTTCGGCGCGAATGGGGTTTTGTGCCGAAAGTGAGTGGTAATTATGTGAGACAATCTCCAAAGCACAAATTAAAATTCCTCCAAAACACGCAATTAGTTGCATATCTCATCAATTATACCTCTGTATTATATTCATAGTGTGTCTTATCAAAACTTTGAGTAACATTTTTACATTCAAATAACCAATAGAAATATGATACATGTGTATATCATTTTTTTTTCAGAGTCAATGTACAGGTCTTATTAAAATTTATCACAAATGAATTGTTACAATATTGGATTACACAAGATTCCGTATTTTGTTTCTCTTTTGCATATGAGAGTAATTCCTGCCAGTAGTTTTTATTTGAACATTTAAAACACATTTGATATTCAGCAAAGATTTTCAAAAGTTGTTTGATAGATTTATATTGCACCCAAAATGCACACTCAGGAATATGTTCAGGAAAAATCCTATATAATAAATCTTTCCATAATAAATCATGGCAACAGGTGTGGTCTTGATTCTCCGACCACCATTCCTCAAACATTTTCTTCATTTGGATTATTGTAGGACGTTCATTGATATCTAAAGAAGTAGAGATTGTTAATAATCGATCCAACTTATGAGAACTATATCGTTTAGGTAAATATCTCCGTATAGATTCTATACCACAATGATTGTATTGACCCCGAAAAGACGGTCCTTTCTTCCCTGAAAGTAAAGTCCATATGACTTTGGCAAATTCATATATATCAATTTGAGAATGAAGACTATCATGAATATCTTGCGAAAATGATGCTAATGGATCAAAATTTTCAAATGGACCTATTGGTTCGCGCCAACGCGTAATTTGTTTTTTATTAGGATAAGTTACTAACCCATAATCAGAAAGAATATATTTGTCTTGATATAACAATATATTTTGTAATTTAATATCCCTGTGGGCAATTTGATTTGAGTGTAGATATTCTAATACGTCAAATATATCTTTTATTGCTTGTATCTTTTTGGTCATTGATGCACCTAATAACATTAGTCCATCTCCTTTTGCAATTGGCATTACATAATAACATTGCCGTTTAGAGTTTTTATTATAATGTTTAGGGGTATACCAACTATATATTGGCATAAAGAATGAATTCCTTCCATATTCGTTCATAATTTTAATTTCATCATAGAATCGTTGTAGAGACCTCGGATTAATATGATGAGGTGGTAAAATTTTTATTGCTAACTTTTGATTATCTTGTTGCATGTCTTCACATTCCCAAACACATCCATATCCTCCTTTTCCGAGAGATTTAACCAAACGATATCTATTACCATAGATTTCGCCTGATTTAATAGAAGTCTTAGATAATCGTTCGCTGTATTTAATTCCACTATTCATTGTGTTCAAATTAATCATCGTGTTTCAAATGTAATTCTTATTATCCGTAATAGACTAAAGTATACAATATTCTTTGTCACAAAAACACCACATTGTGTTTTTATTAGTGTGCAAAATTAGCACTTTTTTTTGATATAAGCAAATAAATGTGCTAATTTATTAGAAAATGGGAGATTATCTGCGTGATTCAATCATTTTTGGATTAAATCACTCCAAATAATCAATCTATCTATGATTCCCCACATATAAACAATCATCCCCTGTCACGCAATATGGCAGGGGATGAAAAGTGTTGATAGAATTAATTAGCAATTGCCCTTGTGGTCGCTTTCGTTTTCTGCGACGGTCACCGTTGCAAAATCCCAAACTGAATAGGAAATCTGTCCCCATTCAATACCGCAAATGTCCGAAATTTTCCAAGCACCATTCACATTCTTCATATACAGAACAATATCATCAGAGGCATTAGGTTTTCTATCATCAAATGTGATATATACTAATGTATAATTTGGGTCGCTATGGTCATACTCTTCAATTTCATAATTGTGGAGTGAACCATCTTTAAATTTCCAATAGCCATTTCTTGCCCAACTATCAAGAGTGTTGTACTTAAACGCCTTGTGCAATTCAGTGTAGAAATCATCGGTCATAACCTCTTTATCGTCCATTGTTCCACCATATGCGCCGTGTACAACTTCTTCGATTTATGCTTCGATTTCCAACTCTTTCATAGTGGCGTCAAAAAGGCTATCCAGATCCATGCCTAAATCAAGTATTGTTTGCAATCCTTCTTCGCCCAATGCTTTTTTCCAGACGTACTTCTCTATATCTTTCTCGCTGGGTTTAATCTCCCAAAATTCGGTAGAACCTTTGGTGGTGATACTAAAAGTAAAGTGTACTTCTGTACCAAGTTCTTCAAATTCCCAAACATTTTCATCAACGAGTGTATAGGGCGACAAAAGAATATTTGCATTTTCGTAGCCGTAATACACTTTCTTGGCGTATTTGTTGTTCTCTGCTACCTTTTGAGTGAGTAATTGCTTAAATCCCTCATCTTCTGTAGTGGTTGCAAATTCTTCAATCATTGTGTCGTAAAACTCTTCAGCTTTGGCGTCTTGATCATACTGGACAAACAGGTCGAAAGCAGCTACATAGAATTTTACAGCATCGTTGATTTGAACTTGATAGTCCTCAGGACTGGATGTACATGACATCATCAAAAGGCATGATATGCCTGCTAATAAAAACTTTTTCATATGTTTTTAATTTAAAGATTGATTATTTTTGCTTTTTTTTATTTTTTAGTATTTGTTTATAATTTCCAGAAATGTATGCTTCAAAAAATTCATCCATTGAAGACCAATAATTTGTAGTTTTTTGGAAATCCACAAGCATTTTAGTATTACGATTGATAAACTCGCTCACAGGATAATTGCACATTTCTTTTAATTCCTCATACTTGTCTATATATGCCATTAATTTAGGATTCCCAGATGTCTTTGCATCTAAAAATATTAATGTCTTGAAATCTTCACGATTAAGTTTTTCCGAATAATTATTTATTTTTTTATGTCGATTACTTAGTTCTTGGGTAAAATCTCCATAAGATAATTTATCATATAATTGCAAAAACTCTTCTTCAGACTTGAATAACTTACTATATTTATTATACAGAGTTTCTTGACAAATAGGCTCATTAAAAACTTCATTTGCTAATAACTTTATAGCAACTTGATATATATCATATTTGCAACGATAGTCATGATAAACAGAGTCTACTTTTGCTGCAAACTCAGGATGCAAACTACAATATATTTTTGCATGGTGTTCTGGATTATTCATTTTGCATATCGTTTCCATTGAAGAATCCAATTTTTGATACTCACTTTTCATATCTTTAAGTATTGTTTGATATGCTTTTTCTATATTAGCAGAAATATACGATTTATTTAAAACATAAATCAAAGGATTAATTTTCACATCTAATGAGACATGAAAATACGGATTGTTCGCCAATTTCTTATTGTATGCCATTATGCTATCTGCGAGTTCTCTATTATACTTGTTTAACAAATCCAATTGCTTTCCAATAGTTTCGCTATTCCAATA
This sequence comes from Paludibacteraceae bacterium, assembly GCA_017555595.1. Classification (GTDB taxonomy): domain Bacteria; phylum Bacteroidota; class Bacteroidia; order Bacteroidales; family Paludibacteraceae; genus Colicola. The sequence goes on from JAFZGC010000005.1 coordinate 32,150, forward strand.
CAACTCCCATGGAGCATTCGAGTCAATTTGTCTTATATTAAATGATAATGGTGTTGATAATTCTTGATTAGGTATATGTATAGTAATATGAAAATTGCTCGGTACATTTTTATTGGTTCCAGAACCTAAATACAAGGGGATTTGTGCTTCCACTACATATACATCCTTTTTGTTAAAAACACCCCATTTTGTCTTTGTTATTTCGTTACCCTTAACCACATATTCATTGAGATTTCTTGCTTGATGTGAAGGTAAACTTAATTTAGTTATAAATTCTTTTTTGAGTTCGTTTTTGTCAAACTTGAATTGCTCTATAATTTTTATTGTACTTGTTTGTGTTTCAGCATCATACTTTAGAGGAGATAGAGTTATTTCTAAACTATTGCAGAGTTCTTCATATAGAGATGTACATTTTTCATTAAAAAGCCCCTTTGCATTCCCCATAATTCTAGTATAATATTGATTTTTTGTTTCAAATTCATCCTTCGTGAAATTTGCAGAATAACTCTTTTCTATCCAACTAACCATCTTACCATAATCAGATTTTTTCCATTCGTTTATTCTATCTTCTTCCGACATAAGAGATTTAGCCTGCTCTAATTCTTTATTCATTCTATCTGTCATCATTTTCATTTGATCAGGATATTTTAATCCATAATCTAATTGTGCCATCGCAAGTGCGCCGTCTACACCTCCTAACATACTAATTAGGTAGTAGTCTTCCATTGTTGCAGCAGAATAGAATCCATTTTTAAAAAACAGAAAGTACTCCATTTTTATCTCATTAACTTTCTTTTCATATGCAGTTTCTGCAAAAAGAGATAAAACAGATGCGCATAGCATCATCAAAATAAAAATTCGTTTCATATTATTACTATTGGTTATTATTTTTAAATTCTTGTAATTTCTCTACTCTGTAGTTACCTTGTAAAATCTCATCAATTTTTTTACGCAGAGATGGTAATATAGGTAATTTATCTAGAATAGAATCTGTTAGTATTTTCGGAATAACAAACCACGTCGCAAACCCTCTAACTGATGGCGTTCCACATCCCCGATGAAACCAACGTATTCCTAGACATGGCTCATTTTCCCAACGCATGATAACAACAGCCCACCTCTCTGTTAGATCTTTGTAAACAACGAACCATGGACCATCCACATTATTTTGTGGAGAATTTATTTGTAAAATTTCATCATCTAAGTTTAATGGAAAACTTTGTCCTGCATTCTTTTTCATAATATATATGATTTTTTTGCCTACTCTTCATCGGATTTTCGGCTTTCTCCGTTATTATCTACACACATAAAAAGACTGCCCTCACTTACTGGCAGGTAGGCTCTGGAATGGCCTGTGTCCCAAATAAGCAAAAGCAGTCTACACCATACGGTGGACTGATTCAACTTATCTTCCTTGGGCACAGATGAATTTTCCAGATTTACCTGCCAAGCCGATACGCTGATACGTCTCAAAATATGTCCGTCTCCGAAGAGACACCGCAAAAGTACAAAAAATATTTCACTCTTACAAATAAAAGTTCTATTTTTCATCATTTTGCTGTATGATATAGACCACTTTTGCTTTTCGGCTGCAAAGGTACGGATTTATTTTGTGCCAAATCGTGCCAAATAAATTCTTTTTGTACCAAATGCAATAGTGAATCAAAATTAGCTGTATTTTTGCGGCTAATTATTAGAAATATTTGCATATATCAAAGAAAAAGTGTACTTTTGCAACACAAAAGCAAATTTCTATGGAAGACAATTTTGGCATACAACTTTTTGAAGGAAAAAAAGTCCGTTTCGTTTGGGATGAAGAGCAAGAGAAGTACTATTTCTCCGTCATAGATGTAGTACAGATATTAACAGACAGTGCGGACATAAAGCAATATGTCAAGCGTATGCGTGCGCGTGATCCAGAATTGAATGTCAAGTGGGGTACAATTTGTACCCCTGTTGAAATGTTGGCTCCTGACGGCAAACGCCGTAAAACTCAAGCTGCTGATTTAGAGGGAATTTTCCGCATCATTCAATCGATTCCCTCAAAAAAAGTTGAGCCTGTGAAGCAGTGGTTAGCACAATTAGGCAGCCAGCGTATTGACCAGATGATAGACCCAGAACTGACCTTCCAAATGGCAATAGAAGACTACCGCAGACAGGGATACTCCGACAAGTGGATAAATGAACGTATGCGTTCCATAGAAATGCGCAAAGAATTGACCGATGAGTGGAAACGTTCAGGCATAACAGAGCAGCGTGACTTTGCGATTCTTACCAATGTACTCACGCAGGCATGGAGTGGAATGACTACTAGACAATATAAATCCTACAAAGGATTGACCAAAGAGAATTTGCGCGACAACATGACCAATGTAGAATTGGCTCTCAACACATTAGCAGAAGTGGCTACTACCGAATATTCGCGCCAGTCTAATCCCACAACAATGGAAGAAAGCAAACGCATCGCGCGTGAAGGTGGCGAAGTAGCTCGCGATGCTCGTAAGACTATCGAAAGGCGTTTAGGGCGAACCGTTATCTCATCAGAAAAAGCATCTGACTATCTACGCCCAATAGAAAATACTGAATCTGAAGAATTGCCTTTGGAGTAATATGGAACAACTGAAAGAAATAGTTATCCGCCAATTAGGACGTAGTTTGGAATCGCCACGAGATTTTGAGTATTTGAGTGAACAAATACAAGTTGTCACAGGCGAGTATCTTAGTCCAACAACATTAAAACGATTGTTTGGCTATATTCCACAAACGTCCGAGCCAAGAGTAACAACCTTATCTATTATCGCGCGCTATGTAGGCTATAAAGGTTGGCAAGACTATCTCACGAACAGCCATGCAGAGTCCGATTTTGTTGCTGCAAAAAAGATTATGACCAAAGAGCTTGCCATCGGACAAAAGATTACACTTGCTTGGAATCCCGATAGAGAATGCATGATTGAATACCTTGGTAATAATCGTTTTGTGGTATTGCATGCTATAAATGCCAAAATGCAAGTGGGTGATCAGTTTACCGCTCCGCAGTTTGTGTTAGGACAAGCTTTAACCGCAATGGACTATATCGCAGTGCGAGAGCCAAACACCAAACAAGATACCTATATCGCAGGCGCACAATCGGGCTTAACGAAATTAGAACTATTCCATGTTTGATTCTCAAGTAAATTCGGGTTTTACCACTGCGGAAAACATCAATATCTCTGGACACTTTACAGAGATAAGTTTACTGCATGCTTCCTCGAACGGCTATTCTGAGATTTATAAAGCCAAGCGATATGGCAGGTGGCATGTATTGAAATGCTTGACCCAAGAAGCCAAAGCCAATCCGATGTATCAAACGCTTCTGGAGAAGGAGTTTACTATTTCTTACCCACTTAATCACCCCAATGTGGTTCGTACATTAGGCATGGAGCAAGTGGAGGGTTTAGGTTGGTGCATTGTGCAAGAATCTGTAGATGGTGATACACTGCAAGCAATGACACTAAACCAATTGGAGCAACTATGCGATGCACTCATCTATATACATCATTTAGGAATTACTCATCGCGACTTAAAGCCTGAAAATATCTTAGTCACACACGATACTAACAGTGTTGTTTTGCTTGATTTTGGATTGGCTGATAAGGCGGATTTTACTGTTTTGAAAAGTGCAGCGGGAACCACGGGATATATTGCTCCCGAACAATTGGCAGAAGGTATCATAAATCCGCAAGTAGATATTTTTGCATTGGGCGTAATATTAAGTCAACAAAAGGAGTGGAAACGAGTTGCAAAAAGTGCATGCAAGCGAACCCCAAAAAGCGATATTTGTCGGTAGGGGAAATAAAAAAACACATAGCGAAGCCATCACCTTGGATTAGAAGAAGTATTATTGCACTATTGTTTATTTTGTTGGTCGTAATAGGGCTATGTGTACAACTATATCATCAAAATGCTGTTTTGGCTGCTCAGCAACAATCAATAGACAGCGCCGATAGCAAGAATACTGCGTTACAACAGCAACTTGTTGATTACCAAGAACAGATGGATTCATTAAAGGATGAATACCAACAAGAAGTGAAGGTATTGAAACAACAGTTGCACGAGGCGAATGATAAGAATCAAGAGCTTTCAAGAAAGATTCGTGAATATGAACCGCATATAAACCGTATGTTCCATCTCGGAGTAGATTCCCAGCGGTAAGTTCAATTTTTTCGGAAAGTTGAGTAACCTTTTTAGGCAATCTTAACAAACAGCATTTTTTGTGGGCGGGGAGTTGAGTCGGAGTTCTCTCGGTCGTCGGTCGGTGTTCTCTCGGTAAAATAGGGTAAGGTATAAGAAAGGGAAAATCTTAAGAAAGAGCATTTTACAGGTAAGCACACCAAACATCACACATTAGGCGGTCGTGCCTACCCTGTACGGCACTACCCTATAGCCGTACGGCTGCGTGACCGCAAGGGTCACGCCATTCTATGTATTGCGTCTATTCCTCAGAGTGGGGACTCTTCGGGCGCAATACTCGGAGTGCGTTCCGTCGCACTCCTTCACCTTGGTCTTTGACACGGAGTATATATACAAGGTACAAGGGAGGTAAATCTTAAGAAATGATATAAGGCGTAGAGCGTAAGGTGTAAAGTCAAGAAAACAATAAGAGGCGTGCCAGAGCACACCTCTTATTATGTATAGTCGATAACCGATATCCGATTACCGTTTCCCGAGGGGATTAGTCTTTCAACTTAGCGCAGAGGTACTCGCGGTTGAGGCGAGCGATGTTAGCCAAAGATACCTCTTTAGGGCACTCAGCAGCACAAGCACCAGTGTTGGTACAGTTACCAAAACCGAGCTCATCCATCTTAGCCACCATAGCCTTAGCACGAGCAGCTGCCTCTACCTTACCTTGTGGCAAGAGAGCCAATTGGCTCACCTTAGCAGAAACGAAGAGCATAGCAGAACCGTTCTTACATGCAGCAGCGCAAGCACCACAACCGATACAAGAAGCAGCATCCATAGCCTCGTCAGCGTCAGCCTTAGGAA
>JAFZGC010000035.1 GCA_017555595.1 Paludibacteraceae bacterium
ATTATACGGTGTACAAAGAGTATAGAAATACCTATAAAGATACGATTGATACGGCAAATGCCTGTCTTGATACAGAGCATTTTAGCGTGCGTGTCGTATCACTACAGAATCCTATTCACCGCAATATGGTGAATTATGACTCGTTTGTCATCATCACCTGTATGCAAGGTGCCTGCTCCATACGCATACGAAGCACAAAGGATGAAGTGGTACTGCATGAGGGATTCTCCTGCCTCATACCTGCGGCCATTGCGGACTATGATATACTACCCCAAAACAAAGAAGCTAAACTGCTGGAGTCATATATCAACAACAAACCGCAGAACTCTTTGCGCCGCATGATATCGCAGTTCCTACACCTGAGTGGAGTATAGGTTATAGGCAAGGTGATACCAGCCTTTAAACTATAAACTTTCACCTCTAAACTAACAAACATCATGCCTGAGATACTATTGCATTACATCTGGCAACAACGCCTATGGGCAGCCTTTACTCAATATACTACGGATGGGCTGCCCATTGAAGTGCTGTCCGTCGGGCAACATAACCGCGATGCTGGTCCTGACTTCAGCCATGCACACCTGCGCATTGGCGAACAGGAGTGGGTAGGAAACATCGAGATACACGTACGTGCATCCGATTGGCGACGCCATCATCATCATACCAATCCTGCATATGATAATGTAATCCTGCATGTGGTGTGCGACAACGATGAACTTGCATACAACACCCGTGGTGAGCATATCGCCCAGTGTGTGCTGCGTTATCCGCAAAAACAAGATTATCTCACACAACTCATTGCCAATGCTCAAGAGATGGATAGTGCTCGATTTACTATTCCCTGCAGCCAACAACTGATTAGTATGCCCGAGATACTTACCAAAGGTTGGCGAGATGCGCTACTGCAGCAACGCTGGCAATGCAAAAAAGAAGCTATTCAGCGACTATTAGAAATCACCCGAAAAAATTGGGTACAAGCATTCTATATCACTTTGGCTCATAACTTCGGATTTCATACTAATAGTCAGCCCTTCGAATTGTTGGCTTTGCAGACGCCAATATCCTTTATCCAAAAACATCGCAATAGCCTGTTTCAAGTGACTGCCATATTGCTTGGGCAATCGGGTCTGCTGACAGAGGCAACTGCGAATACCGAAGAGAAGCAAGCATTGTGGCGTGAATATGGTTTTCTGCAAAAGAAATTTTCGCTTACTCCTATTGATGTGATGATGTGGAAACGAGCACGTATGCGACCACAAAATGCGCCAGAAACCCGTATCCGTCAGTTCGCACAATTGATTTGTCAGGCAGAATTTCTCTTTTCGCAAATGATGGAAGCGAGATCTGTAGAGGAATTACGCGAACTGATATTGACTCCGAGAGGGCAATATGAAACCCCTTCGCATCTGATACTACCTCCCAAAATAGGGAAGGCATCGGTAGATATCCTGCTGATCAATACATTATTACCTTATCGCTATGTGTACTCGTTAGCACAACAAAACAATGCCAATGCAGAAAAAGCATTGTCATTGATGGCGGATATACCAGCAGAAAATAATACGATTATTCGTCAGTGGCGAAGCTTGGGACAAGTAGTGGAAACCGCTGCCGACTCTCAAGCACTGATTCACCTCTATCAACATTATTGCCAACACGAACGCTGTATCAGCTGTGAAGTGGGAACGCTGGTGTTTGCTGAACGCGGTCTATAACCTTTTACCTGTTTTTATACCATTCGTTTGATAAGAGCAAAGAGTTTGTATGGCATGTAGCGGAACGGCATGTCCACCCATGTTGGCGTCTTGATGACCGAACGGCGGTGGGAGAATGCCAAGAAGCTATCTTTGCCGTGGTATGAACCCATACCCGAATTGCCAACGCCACCAAATGGTACTTTGTGGTTCACGATGTGCATGATCACATCGTTGATACAGGTGCCGCCAGAAGATGTATGGCGGAGGATATGCTTATCGTTGGTGCCAAAATAGTAGAGCGCCAATGGCTTCTCACGGTCGTTGACAAACGAGATTACTTCGTCTAAGTGCTTGAAAGTCAAGACAGGGAAGATAGGACCAAAAATCTCCTCTTGCATGACAGGGGTGTTCTCTTTAATATCTGTCAAAATAGTAGGGCTCAAATAGCGTTCTGCTTTGTCATACTTACCGCCATGATAGATTGTACCATTATCAAGATAGCCAATCAAGCGGTCTAATGCTTTGTCGTTGACAATACGGACAAAGTGTTTGGCTTTTTGTGGGTCTTTGGTCAGGAGGTGTTTCCACTCTTTGACAAGTAGTTTGAGGAAGCGGTCTTTGACATCCTCGTGAATCATCAGGTAGTCGGGTGCGATGCACGTCTGTCCTGCATTGAGAGCTTTGCCCCATGCTACGCGTTTGGCAGCCACCTCAAGGTTGGCAGACTTGTCGATGATACATGGGCTCTTGCCACCTAACTCCAAGATAACAGAGGTGAGGTGCTTAGCAGCTGCCTGCATAACCATTTTACCTAGCGAAGGGCTACCTGTGAAGAAAATTAAGTCCCATCGCTCTGCGAGCAGCATCTGATTCACTTCGCGGTTGCCTTCTACAATGGCAATATACTCCTTGGAGAAGGTGGCGCGAATCATCTCGGTAAGTACGCGAGAGACATTTGGCACGTATGGCGAGGGTTTGAGCATGGCTGTACAACCTGCGGAGATAGCACCAACAAGTGGGTTGAGCAGGAGTTGCACGGGGTAGTTCCATGGGGCGATAATCAGCGTGTTGCCCAATGGCTCCTTAATAATGCGACTGCTGGCAGGTAGGATAGCCAAAGGCGATGATTTGCGTTCTGGCTTTGCCCACTTGCGGAGATGGCGAAGATGGTTGCGTATCTCGCCATAGACAATGCTGAGCTCGGTGAGGTATGCCTCTTCGTAAGACTTGTGGAGGTCTTGCCAGAGGGCTTCGGCGAGCTGCGATTCGTATTGCTTCATCGCCTTGAGCAGTTGGCGAAGGGCTTGCTTGCGGAAAGGTAGCGCAAGGGTAGCGCCAGAGCGGAAGTACTGGTGCTGTTTGGTGCGGGTGGTGGAAATGTAGTTTTGCATATGCTGATTTTATTTACGACCAGTGAAGTGATCCATTGCATGATATACGCCAAAAACTGTGCCAAAGACAAAGTCAAAGAGGCGAATTGGCAGAATAGCTTGCCAGAAACGGATAAAATGTAGTCCGAATGGTATGCCACGGAAGATGGTATTGCGTTCAATAGCACGAAGAATCTTCTTGGCAGTAGGTTCGGGTTGCTGGATAGGAAGGAGTGGCGACTTTACGCCATTGAACATGCCTGTGTTAATGAAATAAGGTGCCACGGTGGTGACATGGACGTTGGATTTCATTTCTTGCAGTTCGATTCGCACGGAGTCGCTCCAACCGATAGCTGCCCATTTACTGGCCCCATAGACCGACATTCGTGGATTGCCCAACATACCTCCCGCAGAAGCGATATTGCAGATATGACCGCGATTTCGACGAAGCATATCGGGGAGAATCAGTCGAGTGATCATCATCGGTGCGATGGTGTTGACCTCGAATGTGAGGCGGATGTCTTGTTCGGTTTGTTGGTCGAAGGTTTTGTTGCCACGAACGATACCTGCGCAGTTGATGAGGATGTCCACGCAGCCGCAGTCTTGCTTGACTTGCTCGTAGGTTTGAGCAACCAACTCGCTATTGGTGATGTCCACCTTATAAATATACACGCGTCCGCGCGTGGATAATTCAGCCGCAGTTGTTTCTAATGCCTCTTGATTCACATCCCAGATAATCAACGACTTTGCCCCTTTCTCCAACGCTATTCTTCCCATAATCTTGCCAATTCCAGATGCTCCACCTGTGATTAGCACGTTTGCATTTTGAAGTTTCATAAGCTTATTTTTTAGTTTTTTCTAGTAGTACTAGTCAATCTAGAAGTGCTAGATCTACTAGAGTTATTACAATTTCCATACCAAAATCGGCGGCAAAGGTAGTGGATTATTTTCGAACAAACGTTCAATTTTTCTTAAAAAAGTTTGTGAGTATAGATTTTTTTTCATACCTTTGCAGCCGAAAATCATAAAACACAATAGATTATGGTAGAAGATCGTAGAGAAAAAATCCTGCTTAAGGCACTGGAGTTGTATATGATTGAGGGGTATGCAAATGTGTCAATCACGGACTTGCAGGCAGCTTTGAACATGGGGCGAGGAACGTTGTACTATTATTTTAAGGACAAGGACGAGTTGTTTCAGGAAGTGGTGGATGAGTTCTTGATTAAGCCCAAACAACGTGCGTTGGATAAGGTGAAAGATACGGCGACTATTCCAGAGATGATTGAGGCGATGTTGAGCTATTTGGGACAATTGAAGGAATTTCATGGGCAAGTAGAGAATAAAAATATCAATACATCTAACGTGGTAACTGTGATGTACACAGCCTATAGTCGTTTTCCTGATTTGTTTAGAAAAGCCAAGAAAATGTATGAGCGTGAACTGAATCTATGGGTACAAGCTATTAAAAATAGTATGCGCGAAGGTGTTGTGCGTGGGGATGTGCAAATAGAATTGATAGCGCATATGTTTTTGCATATCAAAGATGGTTGGGATGCAGGTCGTACAGGAACACCGATGGACTTCAATATTTTTCCTGAACAATACAATTATTTGTATAATTTGATAAAAAAAGACCAAAATTAAGAAAAAAACAAAAAAAATATTATTTTTGAACACGTGTTCGAAAATAATATTGTATCTTTGCAGCGAAAAATTGTTCTTGGCTTCCAAACCAAGATAAGACATTCATAAAAACAAATATTATTATGGAATTAAAACATTACTTAAGTTATCTCCAAAACACGATTACCAGCAAGTGGTCGGATTTGGCGATGAAGGATTTGGATGGCGCAACACAATACACCTATGGTGAGTTGGCTGCGCAAATTGCTCGTTTGCACACTACATTCCGTTTGTTGGGTATCAAAGAGGGGGATAAGATTGCATTGTGCGGACGTAACTGCTCCAATTGGGGTGTGTTGTTTTTGGCAGTAGAAACATACAAGGCGGTGGCTGTGAGCATCTTGCCTGATTTTACAGGTGAGGGTATTCATGCGTTGGTAAATCACTCAGAAGCAAAATTGCTCTACACTGGTCCTAACGTATTGAAGAAAATTGATGCAAAGGAAATGCCTGGTTTGTCCGCGTTGATTCTGATGGATGATTTCAGTTTGAAGTATGCTGCAAGCGAAGAAATAGAGAAAACTTATGATTCTATAGATGAGGCATTTGCAAAGGAATATCCAAATGGCGTGCAGGCTGCAGATGTGAATTACCCCACAGATAATCATGACGATTTGGCATTGCTGAACTACACTTCTGGTTCTACAGGTAATCCTAAGGGCGTGATGTTGACCCACAGGAACTTGAGCGGAAACGTGGATTTTGCGGTAAAACGTTTGCCACACAAAGAAGGAGATAAGGTATTATCTATGTTGCCAATCGCGCATATGTTTGGCTTGATGTTTGAGTTCTTGTATCAGGTTTGCGACGGTGCAGAGGTATATTTCTTGACCAAAGCTCCAACTCCAACCACTTTGATGAAGGCTTTTGCACAAGTGCATCCATTCATGATTTTGACTGTTCCATTGGTTATCGAGAAGATTATCAAGGGTAAGGTATTGCCTGTGATTAATAAACCATTGATGAAGGTGCTTTGGAAGACTCCAGGTATCAAAAAACTATTGCATAATAAGATTAATTCTACTCTTTTGCAAGCATTCGGTGGCAAGTTGCGCTATTTGATTATCGGTGGTGCAGCGCTCAACGAGGAGGTTGAGAAATGCATGAAGGATATGAACTTTATGTACTGCGTAGGTTATGGTATGACCGAGTGTGCTCCTCTGATTAGTTACGAAGATTGGTATAGATACGCATATCGCTCTTGCGGCAAGATTATCTCTGGTATGCAAATTCGCATTGATTCAGAGGATCCAACTAAGAAAGAGGGTGAGGTACAAGTGTATGGCGTGAACGTAATGAAGGGATATTACAAAAACGAGCAAGCTACTAAAGAGGCATTCACCGAGGATGGATGGTTGCGTACGGGTGATCTTGGTATCATTGATAAAGAGGGTAACCTCTTCTTGCGCGGACGCAGCAAGAATATGCTGCTTAGCCCTAATGGACAAAACATTTATCCAGAGGAGATTGAGGATAAACTCAATAGTTTGCCACTCGTGACAGAGTCGGTGGTGGTAGATCGTAACCATAAGTTGGTGGCATTGGTTTACTCCGATCCTTCGCTGGCTAAAGCGGATGTGCTGCAAGGTAGAACCATAGAAGAGGTAATGAAAGAGAACTTGCAGAAAGCTAACAAGGTGTTGCCTAACTACAGCCAGTTAACCGCTATCGAATTAGTCGAGAAAGAGTTTGAGAAAACGCCTAAACGCAGTATCAAACGATTTATGTATAAGTAAAGAAAAAAGACTCCCGCGGGAGTCTTTTTTTTCTTTTAGTTTACTATTAAAAGGTACGGAATATGCGGCTTTGCCGCTCAGCCTCAATACCTTATTTTAGTCGCTTAGCAAGGATTAGTCTAGGTTTGCCCATATGACGAGCGGCTAATAGGTACATCTCGTCGCCGTCTTTTAGTTTGTATTTCTTGCGTATTTCTTCAGGCGATAGCGGATAATTGCGCGAGACGATGCTGTATTTTGCTCGGTGATCTAATTGCTTCTTAGGATCTTTGATTGCTGCATCTACAACCTCCCACACACGGCCAGGGAAACCCTGCATGAATGTATTCTAGGTATAGAGATGGGTGTTCGTATCCAGCTTCTGCAGACCATACTGTTCGCCAATAAATCGGAAGGCGCCTGCCTTGATAATAGCCGCATTGGGTTCGTAGATATACTGCTGAATATCAGCAGTAATAGTCATGTTTGCTTGTCGTTCAAGCGCCTCCGAGAAACTAATCTTATCCGTAGCTTTATCACGAATATTTACCGCATGAATCATACCTATTCCCGTTAAGAAGAGCACCTCTTTTACCTCATTATTTACAGCTACGATATGCGTATCCCAATCCTTACCCAAAGTCCGCAGTGCGGCTGTAACATCCAGCATTGGGCTGAACTTAATCATAATGTGGCTTGCCCTGCTGCGAAGGGTGGGTAGTAACTCTATCACATTGGGTTCGCAGTCCTCAATACGGAACACCTTACCTCCCGACTGACTTCGGCGAGCAGGGTCGAGGTAGATAAGGGTATCGGGTATCGGGTATCGGGTATCGGAGATTGGGTATTGGATAAGGAACTCTCCGGCGTGGGTGTTATGCACCTGGATATGTGGTCGGTAAAGTCCAAAATTATGCGCGGCTATCGCACACAAATCGGCATTCCGCTCCACATAATGCGCCTCGGTGGCACGCTCTGATAAGAAGAAGGTATCAATGCCATAACCTGCAGTCAGGTCAATCAATCGTTGGCTAGTAGGAGCTTGTTGCGCTTTATAGCGTGCTGTCGCCTCGCTACTGCATTGCTCGCAAGACAAGCGCACTGGAAACCACCAATCGGGTAGGGCGCTCAGCGTGGGCAACTTGTCTTTGGTGCGTTGGAAACCATCTACTTGTTGCAACAAAAAACGGAACTCGGCATCCGACAACTGCGGAAACCGATTACGCTGTAATGCCAACTGCTGCACATTATCGTGCAGGTGATGTAGTAGTATCTGATTAAAAAGTGAATCCAATCAATGAATAAAATTAGTTTCGGGTGGTCACAACGATAGTGAAATCCATTGATTTAGGAGCAAAATCCATATAGTTGCCTACTTCGTATGCAAAATCACTAGCACGATAATCAAACTCAAGCCAACCAACACCATAGATACAATCTACCGTAGTTGTATATAAGAAGACCTGGTCGTTCACAATATCCTCACAATGAAGAACATCGGGTAGAATATGTTTGAATGCGTCATTCGTATTCTTGTTATACACACGATATGCATTCACTTCACCATTATTAAATACAGATGAAGTGATTTCGGGCATATCAATCACGCAATAGAAATAGTTGTTGTTCGCTGCATCTGTATATTGCCAATCGGCAGCACCAATATGCACATCATAACTCCTTACAGTAAAACTATCATAGGTGTGGGAGTTATCGCAACTAATCAACGCCAATAGAGGCAATAGGTAAATTATAATCTTTTTCATACTCTATAAAATATCTTTTTATTATTTCTACAAAAACTATGCAAAGGTACAATAAAATTTGCGTATCTCCAAATTTTTTACTACCTTTGCAGCAAATTTATAGATTATGAAGAGAATTATTGCTATCGTCAGTGCATGTTGGTTGTGCACTATGATGTGGGCGCAATCGTTAAATGCTACTTATCTAGCATATATTGAGCAATATCGTTATATTGCTATTGAACAACAGCGCAAGCACGGTGTTCCAGCTGCTATTACTATGGCACAAGCCATATTAGAATCGGCAGCAGGGCAATCTGAATTGGCATCCAAAGCTAATAATCACTTTGGCATCAAGTGTACATCTGATTGGCCTGGCAAAACGTTTAACCACGATGATGATAAGACCAATGAGTGTTTTAGAAAATATGCGGAGGTATCAGATTCTTATGAAGATCATTCGCTATTTCTGAAACGAAAACGCTATGAGAGTTTGTTCGCATTAGCGATAGATGATTATGAGAATTGGGCTTATGGGCTCAAGGCTTGTGGCTATGCTACTGATTCTAAATACCCAGAGAAACTGATACGTCTCATTGAGTTATATGATTTAAACAAATTGACGCTTGATGAATCATTGCTGAGATCAGGAGCTATTGATAAAAAAAAACTTTCCACAAACGTAGGAGACACTAGCATCGCTTTTGTAGCACAGGAGCAGATAGATGATTATCCTATGTGTCCTTTGGACGAATTAGAACTCTTCCATAATCATCGTTCTGGTCGTCGCAATGGGGTACGCTATGTGATAGCTGGACCTAATGAGACTTTTGCATCGTTAGCCTTGTTCCTCAATATGTATGAGCGTACATTGCGAAAATACAATGATGCGTTAGATACTCGAGAACTTAGAGAGGGCGATATTGTATATATATACCCTAAGAAAAATCGTGCAGAACGTCGTTATCCATCTTACTACTTCCGTACTGGAGATGATGCTTGGGAAATAGCACAGAAATATGGTATTAAACTCAAAAGTCTCTACAAACTAAATGGTATTCCATATGGAACACCATTGACTACTCAACAACGATTAGACTTGCGATAACGTGGCGGAACGAGAGATACATAGAGCTCGTGCTATAGGCGAACTGATAGCTGATTTTATTCATGGGTCAGATTTGGAGCAACCCTTATTGGAGCGCAAAGTGCTGGCACTCTTGCCTGATGTATTAGGCACAACTGTAGTACAATATGTGGGCGATAGCGAAGTGAGAAATGGGGTGCTTTATATACACATCCGATCAGCGGCACTCAAATCGCAACTATTTGAAATTCGCCATGATCTGGTGGCTAAACTCAATCAAGCAGCAGGCGCTAAGGTGCTGAAAGACATTCGTTTATTAGGCTAGATCTATAGGCTATACCCCCAGCCTTTAACCTCTAACCTTTAGCCTTTGAACTAAAAATGATATATCCACAGAACATAGAGCAGAAGATTGACTTTCAAGTTATCCGTGATGGCTTGAAGGGGTGCTGCATGTCCTCATTGGGCAAGGAGCGTGTGGATGCCATGCAATGGCTGACGCACTATCCAGTGGTACGCGACCTTTTGGCACGTGTTCGCGAGATGATGGCTGTATTGAACGATCCCGCACTGACATTCCCACAGGGCGAGATTCATGACCTGCGCGAGGCACTCTCGCGTATCCGCATCGAGGGTCTCTTTATGGACGAAGCCGAACTCTTCTCCTTGCGCAAGATGCTCGACTATGCTGCGCAATTGGAACGATTCTTTGGTAGTCTTGACAAAGTCAAGTATCCAATATTATCCGATAACCTAATAACCTCATCGCCTTTCGCCTCTCGCCTAATAGAGGCGATTGATCGCATTTTGGATCGCTACGGCAAAATGCGTGACAATGCTTCGCCCGAGTTGGCACGTATCCGCAAGGAGATTTCTGCCTCGCAGGGATCTGTCAGCCGTGCGCTGAATGCTATTCTGCGTCAGGCACAAGCTGAAGGCATTCTCGATAAAGATGCTGCGCCCACCATGCGCGAGGGTAGGTTAGTGCTACCTGTTCCACCTGCCTACAAACGCAAGATTGGCGGTATCGTGCACGATGAGTCAGCTACGGGTAAGACCGTCTTTATCGAACCACAACAAGTGGTGGAAGCCAACAACCGTATCCGCGAACTCGAAGGCGAAGAACGTCGCGAACGCATTCGCATTCTCTTGGAGATTACCGCCCAACTACGTCCAGAAATATCACAGATCCTCGAGACAGAAAACTACCTTGGCGAAGTGGATTTTCTCCGTGCGAAAGCCCTCTTTGCTATCGATATGCACGCCATTGTGCCCGAGATTAGCAAAAAGCCAATGATTGATTGGCGCGAGGCATATCACCCTGTGTTACTGCTTAATTTCCGCCGTCTGGGCAAGACCGTCGTGCCGCTCACTATCCGCCTAACCGATAACCGCATACTCGTCATCAGCGGACCTAACGCGGGTGGTAAGTCCGTGTGCCTCAAGACCGTGGCAATGTTGCAATACATGTTGCAATGTGGTTTGCCTGTGCCAATGAGTGAGGCAAGTACGATGGGCTTCTTCAAGCAACTCTTGATTGATATAGGCGATGAGCAGTCTATTGAGGACGACCTCTCTACCTACTCATCTCACCTCCGTAATATGAAGCACTTCGTGCGTTATGCCAACGCACAAACGCTCCTGCTCATCGACGAGTTTGGTACGGGTACCGAACCCGCCATCGGTGGTGCTATAGCCGAAGCGGTGCTCTCTCAGCTCAATGAGCAGCAGGCGTTCGGTGTCATCACTACCCACTATGGCAACCTCAAACACCTTGCCGAGCGCACCGAGGGTATCATCAATGGTGCTATGCTCTACGATCGTGGACAACTCAAACCCCTCTTCCAACTCTCTATTGGTCAGGCTGGTAGTAGTTTTGCTGTGGAGATTGTCCGCCAGATTGGTTTGCCTGAAACGATTATCCAGCGTGCTACGGACATCGTAGGCGAGGAGCATATAGACTACGACAAACATCTCCAAGATATTGCTCGCGATAAGCGCTATTGGGAGAACAAACGCCAGAATATCCGCCAAAAAGAGAAACATCTGGAGGAGAAGATTGCGCACTACGAGGAGCAGATGGCGGGTATCAAAGCCAAGAAACGTGCTATCATTGAGGAGGCGAATGCTGAAGCAGCGGATTTGCTCCGCAAGAGCAATGCTACTATCGAGCGCACCATCCGCGAGATCAAGGAGGCTAAAGCCGAGAAGAAAGCCACCCAAGCCGCCCGCCAGAAAGTGGAAACGCTAAAGACCAAAGTCAATGCCAATAGTCTGACAGCGAAGCGTTCTGACAGCAAAGCGATCCAACAGCAAAGCGGTCCAACAGCGCAGCGGTCTCAAAACAAAGTTTTGCGCGACCTCAGCGACCTCAAGATTCTTACCAAGAATCCCGCGAAGCTCATCCAAGAAGCTCCTGCGCCTCATCGCCTTTCGCCTCTCGCCTCATCGCCTAAAATGGTCTCCAGCAATGTCGCAGACGAACTGCGCCAGCGCAAACTATCTTTCAAGCGCGAGTTGGATATCCGTGGCTTGCGTGTGGACGAGGCTTTAGAGGCGTTGATTGCCTATATCGACGATGCGTTGATGGTGAATGCCGAGATGGTTTCTATCTTGCATGGTACAGGCACGGGTGCACTCAAGCAAGTCGTTCGTGATTATCTGGCAGAGCGTCAGAAGAGCATGCGTCGTATGAAGTCTGGCGACATCTCTTTCCACGATGGCGACCCCGATCGCGGTGGCGCAGGCATCACGATTGTGGAGTTGTAATCCTTTATATTTACCTTATATATTACGCACTATTCACGCACTATACACGGACAATAACCGCACTATTACCGCACAATAACCAGACAATAACCGCACTATTCGTGGCGGATATAGATCCCCTGATTAAAACTGAAAAAGGTTTACACTATTCCTGTAAAGGTTTCTTAAGAATCGTCACTTTTTGATAGGTTTCCTAAAAAGGTTGTTAGGTATCCTAAAAGAGTTTATAAATTTCCTTAATAGGTTGTTGTTTGGCGATTC
>JAFZGC010000036.1 GCA_017555595.1 Paludibacteraceae bacterium
AAATATCGCCAGTAGAAGAGGCGATATATTCGCGCAAATCTGATTGGGATAATGGATTGTGTGTGTCGGAGTCTGCCCACATACGTGCATCGTTCTCCCATTGATAGAGATAGGGGAGGTCGTTTGGCTCTATTTTGCGTAGGCGTAGCATAATGAAAATATGCTTATTTGTTTATCAACAATTGGCGATAGTTCTCCACCACCGTTGCAAAGGTGTCTTTGTATTGTGCAGGAATTGGCTCTGCAGGAGGCGATTGCATTTTCAGAGGATCAATTGGGCTACCGTTTTTCCATACGCGGAAATCCAGGTGTGGACCTGTGCTCGACCCCGAACTTCCCACATAACCAATCACTTCACCTTGTCGAACATGTTTGCCAACAGCCAATCCTTTGGCATATTTGGATAGGTGTAGGTATGCGGTAGTATAGGTGGAGTTGTGCTTAATCTTCACGGTGTGTCCTCCACCTCCTTTATATTGCTTCATGGTTACAACTCCATCGCCAATGCTCACTACAGGCGTACCCATGGGTGCTGCATAATCTACTCCAGTATGTGGTCTAACGACTTTGTAGATAGGGTGCTTGCGAGCATGGGTAAACTTGGATGAAATTCGTTTATAGTTAAGGGGTGCTTTCAAGAATGCCTTGCGTAGGCTATTGCCTTCGGCATCGAAATAGTTGTGTATCTTTCCGTCTTCAAACCAAAATGCCTCTTGCCAACGGCGCGCGTGATAGAAGTCCGCGGCATATATCCTACCAATGCCGATGCGCACGCTATCCACATATTGCTCATCATAATACACTCGAATAGAATCACCCTTCTGCAAACCGAAGAAGTCAATCGTCCATGCGTAGATATCACTCAATTCTAATGCCAATTCAGTAGGTAAACCATTGCCAGCCATAGCATTCCAAAGGCTACTTTCAATCACCACTTCGGCAGCTCGTTCACGATGGATAATTGGTTTTTCAAAACGCTCTACATGCATGCTGTCCGTCAAATGCAATACCACTGCCTCGCGGATATTGGGTTGATATACATAGTAGCATAGTTGCTCTATGCCTGCGGTATCTGATTGAAATAGAGCATAATAGGTCTTTCCTGAACGGATAGTACGCACATCAAACTCTGAGCGTGGCATCAAAGTAATACCCGTTATTTGCTTGCGTGTGGCGCCCAAACGGCTCATGATTGCCCCCAAGGTCTCGCCCTCCTTGACTTGGCAAGTATCAATGCGGAACGAGTCCACGGGCAGTCCCCATTCATACCGAACCACAGGCTCCTGGCCTCTTGCCGCTTCGCCTTTCGACTCTCGTCTCGTGGTGCACGATGCCATCATCGCCACCAATACACCTAATATGTAAATATATCTTTTCAACTTTTCCTTGCCTCTAACCTTTAAACTAGAAAAACGCCTTAAGCGTTTTTCTGTGGGTATTTTCTCGTTAATGAACTGAGTTTCAGTTTGATGACACCTAGCAACGCCTCTGAAAAGATACCACCAGACATCTTGCTAGTACCCAATACGCGGTTGACAAAGATGATGGGTACTTCTTGTATTTGGAATCCGCATTTATAAGCGGTATATTTCATCTCAATTTGGAAAGCATAGCCCTTGAAGCGAATCTTGTCTAATTCGATAGTCTCCAATACCTCACGGCGATAGCATTTGAATCCTGCGGTAGTGTCGTGGATGTTTACGCCCAAAACAAAGCGCACATATTTGCTCGCGAAATACGACATCAGCACGCGTCCCATAGGCCAGTTTACCACGTTTACACCGCTCACATAGCGGCTACCTATAGCTACATCTGCACCCTTGTTAGCACAGGCGTCATAGAGCTTGAGCAAGTCTTCTGGGTTGTGCGAGAAATCTGCGTCCATCTCAAATATATAGTCGTATTTATGCTCAATGGCCCACTTGAAACCTGTGATGTAGGCTGTGCCTAGTCCCAACTTACCCGCACGCTCTACTATATGTAGTTTGCCTGGGTACTTGTTAGCCATCATGTCTTTGACGATAGCGGCTGTTCCGTCTGGTGAACCATCATCAATGATTAGTACGTGGTATTCTAGAGGTAAGTTCATCACTGCTGTGATGATTGCTTCGATATTCTCCTTCTCGTTATAGGTAGGGATGATTACTAATTTATTATCCATATCACTATCAATATTAATTATTAACTATTCATTGTCAACTGTCAATTATTTGGTTGTTAAGTATATATGCAGGACTTGCTTTGAGTCGATCTAATGGTGTGAGGAAGATATCTTCTCCAGGCATAATACCCTCCTCCAGCAGAATATCTTTGATTGTATCCATTGCCACATTAGGATCGTTGTTCTCGTGGCTAAGGTGGCAGAGGAATACATTTCGCATCTCTGGGTGCCAACTCTTGGCGAGCAGTTGTCCGCATGTCACATTGCTCTGGTGCCCCTTTGGGGATAGAATACGCTCCTTCAAATAGGTAGGGTAGGGACCATTCAGCAGTAACTGCTCGTCGTGGTTTGCTTCGATGATCACATGGTTGGCAGTAGCCAAATAACTCTCCATGGTGGCATTAGGCTGTCCGCAGTCAGTGACTATGACCACGCGCTGCCCCAGATAATCAATCGCATATCCCACACATTCGGTCGAGTCGTGTGATACGCCAAATGTGTTGATTTTCATTCCGTTGAGTTCCCATTCAACTCCTTTCTCAAAATATCGTTGTGAGGTGCGCAACTTCTCGCGAACGCCGTAGTTGCGGTCAATACCGTCGTGTATATCTCGGGTAGAGTAGATAGGCAGGTGTACGCGCTCACCTAGTGTGCCTACGGCACGAATATGGTCTGCATGGTCGTGTGTAATGAGCACACCCATGATATTAGCATAATCCAACCCCATCTCACGCAGATTCTTCTGAATCGTGCGTGCAGAGATGCCAGCATCAATCAGGATACCCCATTTTTGTGTACCCAAGAAATAGCAATTGCCGCTACTTCCGCTAGCAAAACTTCTGAATATGAGTTGATTATCTACCATTTTTGCACCTGTTATTTGTATTCGGAATTATAATTTGTCCGAAATTACATCAATGAGCCTGCAAAGTTACGAAAAAAAATGCAAATATGCAAATAAAATGCCATGCAAAGATACTATTTTTTTTCTTTATATAGACAAATGTATGTATAAAAAATATGATTTTCCCTGTCCGCACCACACAATAACCGCACTATTACCAGACAATAACCACACTATTCGTTACTGTTACACTACCTCGCGATAAGACAGAGAGAAGTAGGCTTTCGGTGGCTTTTAGGTTTCTAGTCTGTTACGCACTATTCACGCACAATACACGGACAATAGACGCACAATACACGCACTATTCCTTTCACTTCCGTGGCGGTGCAGTGAAAGTGTGATTAAAACTGAAAAAGGTTTACACTATTCCTGTAAAGGTTTCTTAAGAATCGTCACTTTTTGATAGGTTTCCTAAAAAGGTTGTTAGGTATCCTAAAAGAGTTTATAAATTTCCTTAATAGGTTGTTGTTTGGCGATTC
>JAFZGC010000037.1 GCA_017555595.1 Paludibacteraceae bacterium
ATCCATTAGGCGTGAGCACAAGGTCGAGAGAAGGTATAGCACGAGCAAAGGCATCAGCAACAACTATCTGGCAGGCAAGCATGCGAATAGGTGTAGCAGGCTCCATAGCAGAGATTTCGACAAGCACAGACGTGCCTGTGAAATGCTCTGCCAGCCATCTTTCAGACGCAGCCAAGAAAAAATCCAACTTATCGTAGAGCGAACTCTCGCCCTCTACGGTGGCAAGTGCATTAGGAAGGTACTTGCGCAAATCAGTATCGGAAGTGATTAGCATAGTTATGGGTTATTAGAGGTGGTGACAGTTTTGGCATCCGCATGCTCATCGAGCGTAGTGAGCATAACAAATGGGCAGTCGGGGTACGCGCCAATCCATTTGTTGAAGCGGATAATTATCTTATGCGGAATGAACAACAAATCGTGATACGGTTTTTGTAAGGCTTGCGCAATCGTGTAGAGTTCACGTTTGTCCGAGCCAGAGTTGTTCATCTGCGACTTACCAGGCACCGAACCGACAAGGTTGGAGTGCACACGGAGTGTAAAGCAGACCATATTGACAGCCTCTTGGATGTCGGATTCCCAATCCCCACCCTCTTTGCTATTGTCAATCTTGTGGATGACCACATCGTGCTGCTCCTTGCCATCAGGCGTGACATAGAAAGTGCTGAACCATACCTTACCCGCATTCTCTGCTCCGGTGAGGAACTCGATGATACGCGCTTTCTCCTCAGAGACGCGCTTCTGCATATCAACGCGGTTGGTGATACCCTCCGCCTTGAATATGCCATCCCAGTACTTATCAGATACCTCTATTTGGTATTTGATAGGAGCAGAGTTCTCAAGCTTCGCCTTTTTAGCAGTCGCGATAAGTTGTTTGATGTCGTACCATTTCGACCGAAACAAAGAAGCGTAGTGCGGTATGGGATAATAGGTGCTATCAGCAGTAGGCACTTTCGTCAAGATAGCAAACTTAGCAGGAGCTTTATTGCTCGCTACGCGTGTTTGTAGATCGCGCCATGGCTGCGAAGGATTGAGCAAAGGTATATGCTCGATGTCGCTTGCCAGAACTACCTTACGCCAGTTTGCGTAAAGTACTTCACGAATACAACCGTGTTCGTCGGCAGGCGTAAATCGGCAATAAGCAGCCTCCTTGCGGATGACCTGCACAATTTTCTTGCGCTCGCTATCAAGCACGAGCATAGTGATACACCATCCGAAGTGCTTGAAATCTTGGCAGACCCCAAGGAAATAGCTAGAGAGGTCGTTATCTAAGCAGAAGTCCTCAATGTCCTCTTTGACTTGAGCCGTACATGCGCTGGTTTGATACATCAGACCTGCGCCATAGCAAACTTCTGCGTTGAAAAGTTGGCAGGTAGAGAGCGTCTCGTCTGCCTCAATCTTTTGCAAGACCTCGAAAGGCATAAGGTTATCCGCACCCCATGGGATATAGGAGGTGTGGTCGTCCACAATGATAGGATTGAGGTTTTCGTCTTCGCGAAACACCTTCGTACTATCTGAATGAAAGATGGCACGAGCCTGAAGCTCTGGGACAATAGCAATAGAATCAAAAGAAAAATCCATACCGTCAGTATTTTATACTGCAAAGGTACGGATTAAAAGTTAAAGGCGAAAAGACGCACCGCAGGTATACATCCCCCGCTGGGTAAGCGCGTTTCAGCACCGCAGGTAAATATCTGTAGCACCGCAGGTAGATGTCCCAAATTCTGGGCGGGTATTGCAGGCACGTCCGCAGGAGCCACCGGAGGTATACTCAAACTTACTCCCGCCGAGTGTAGGCGAAACCACCGGAGGTATACACCCCCATGCCGTCAGGCATAAATATCTCTGCCCCACCAGAGGTAAACATCCAAAAAGATGAAGATGATTGATTCATATTTTTTAATTTTACGATTTACAATATATAAACTTTATTTCCTTTCTCGCAATAAATGCTTTATAGCTGCCGTTGGATGGTATAGAATCATTCGTGGACCAGCAAAACGCATCACTCGACGGATTTTTTCTCGCATATCTGGTTTGTAGCAATGTACAGGACATTTCTTGCAACTTGGCTTTTCCTCGCCAAATTTGCAAGCATCTAAACGTTGGTGTGCATACACGAGCAATGCCTGGCATTCTCCACATAAATCATTGTGATGAACTTTTCGGCAATAAATGCGCAGCATTTGTTCAACAGTCTTTTTCTCTTCTTGAATCCTATTCATATTCTTTATCAAATTGCGTGCAAAGATACAACTTTTTTTTGACATGGAAAAATTTAATGCTCTACCGCCCCGCGAGGACGGAAGACCGTAGGTAAACAACTCAAAGCACCGCAGGTAAACATCTCTGCCCCACCGGAGGTAAATGTCCCCTACTCTTGGGTGGAATAATGCAGGCACGTCCGCAGGAGCCACCGGAGGTATACTCAAACCCACACCCGCCGTGGAGGCGATAGCACCGCAGGTATACACCTACATGAACACCTCTAAGCCATTTATGCGGATGATACAGCAGTCACGTATCGTTCGTAGCTGATTAGAGGTGAGTAATTTGATCGTACGCGTTCCCGCGTAAAAGTTGTATTTCAATGAAATACAGTTCCTGAGTTGGATAATCGAACCATCGGACTTCCAAACATCAAGATCGATGGCGTCGGGACGCGCCATCATGGCTTGTGCTGTTGATAAATGGATAGCTTGCATAGCAGTTAGGCATTTTCAATTTTGGATTGGAATAATTCGGAAAGCGGCACAGAATGGTTTTCAATAATGTCTTGCACATCGGCAAGCAAAGTATTGAAAACTTGAGGCGATGTAGTTACCACAGCGGATTCCATACGATTACCTCGCGTAAGGTTCTGTGAAGTGATGATGGTTGCCACGCGACCGTCGTCACTTTGAATGAGTATCACCTTGCTATGGTTGTCAGCAAGGTAAGTATGCTCAATGACCTGCGTGAGGAACGACCACAGACGGAGGGTTTTGTTGGTCGCCTTGAAGTCGAGGATAAGATGAATCGTATTCACTTTCCCCGACTTCTCAATGAAATACAGGCGACGTAAAAACTCCTCCGAAATGGAGAACGATGTCTGCCAAATGGTGCTCTTACCAAATTGGAAGAGCACCCACTCTATCACATCGGCTACCTGAAGGACATTCGTTAGGTAACTTTGAAGCGGGTGCTCTGCAAGTGGCTTGAGGTAGTCTTCAAGTTGAACGCCCCGCCTCATTCAGCATCCTCTTTTCCGTAGGAATCATACGCTTTCCAATTAGCATGGTAGCGCTTATCCAACTCGATGAGTTCTTTGAGGAAAGGATAGCGTTCAGAATCTGGGCACGTAGTATTCGCGGTGCTCAAAACTACGAGCTTAGCGTGAAGCGCTCGCATTTTCTGTATGAGAGGCAAGTTCTCCTCATAGAGGGCTTGTATCTCCTGAGGCAACGCGTCGTGGTCAGTTCGCTTACCTTTCTTGAACTCATCATTCGCTTTCTTCTTATCCGCCTTGGTTTTGGTAGGCATATCGAGGTGATTCTTCTCCACGATAGCATTCACCTGAGCTTGCATCTCAAGAACTTCAGCATGAGTGACCGATTGCAAGCGATAACCAAGGTACTTACGGAGTTGGTACTCAATATCAGCAGCGTGACGCTTGAGGTTAGCTGAGATATTGCGGTGCATAATCGCGTTACGCGATAGTTTAAGCAAATATAGCGCACCCTGCTCAAGGTCGCGCTCTTCAGCAGGAGTATCTAACCACTGCTGAATGTCTTTAGTTAGTTTCTCATCCATATTACATATTGTTATTGATACCGACAAAGAACACAAGGTTCTTGCCGAGTGGTTGAAGGAGGTTCCTCATCGAATTGATGGTAGAACCAGTAGTTACAAAATCATCGAAGACTATGAGGTTAGGTTCCTTAGGAAGCACTCCCAAATCATAGACAGCGTTCACGCGCTCTTTGGACTTTGCGTGTGCTACATCCTCATAATAAGGGATAGATAGATTTTGAGCAATCTTGGCTGTAACGGAGCATGCGAAGTTATTCACCAAGTGTCGGCGACGTGGCGTTGTACAAATCGCCCAATGCCCTTGCGATAGGTAACTACCCAGCACACGAGAGATGACATCGGACATCTTTGTGGCAAAGAGTTCTACCATTCGCTCATCTGATTTAATGTCGGTTAGGAGTTTACCTTTGACCGACTTCTTCCAAAGCGAGATGACGGGTATTCCGACATGAGAGGTGAGCGCAATGCGTTCTACCGACAGATCACAACGCGCTGCTGTGTCAGCATCCTTATGCCAAGACTTGCGTTTATTCTCCGCAAAGATATCCGATTTAGATGCAGAATCAGCGGGCAGTTTTGCTTGCCCGCTAATTCCTAAATCTGATGGCGTGAATAAACTCATGCTTCCGCCTCATTGATTGTACCCTCGTCGGTTACAATCTCGCCCTCATAGAAAGGTGCTGGAACCACATCGGTTGCCTCTGCATTGATAGTGGTGGAGGTTGTACCCGTTGCACCTTGACCAAGGTCTTGTGCCACAGTGGCTTTGGTATTCCACATATCAGAGCCAATAACGCGGTACTTGCCTTTCATATCCTCTACCAAGAACACGTTGTCGGTGTTATTGATATAGGCAGCAGCAGCCGTTGCCTCCTCACCTACAGCAGGGTGAACGGCAGTAAGCTTATTGAGTTGGGTTTGGCTTGGTACCTCACCTTGCGCCTCTGAGGTTACTTGGCACTTATCAGGCAGCACATCAATGTGCTTCCAAGTGGCATCAGCCGCCAATACGAAAGAGCCCGTATAAACAGCAGAAGTTGCTCGACCCAACTCATCTTTTGGGAGGGTTGGCCACTTCACAATCTGTGACTTGGCGATGTAGTAAATGCGGCGTTTAATACCAGGCAATTCGGGTGTACCTTGACACCACGAAATGGATTTTTGAAGATTTACACAGGTTGACATAGTATATAAAGTTTTGGAAGTTGTGACAAAACTCCGCCCCCGAAGGGGCAGAGCGTGGTTTAATCCTTACCAGCAGTGGTTGCCTCGCTTGCCAACTCAATCACTTTGAAGCGACGTTTGTCGATAGACTCGAATTGTACGCCAAAGAACATGGTGGCAATGTACGAAAGGATGAATGGATCAAATTCCTTGACCATAACGGTCTCCGCATCGGACATTTGGTCGTAGCCCACCAACATGTTGCTCTTAGGGCAGATGTGGATGAACTTACTATCCAACTTGTTATAGAGAGGAATGATGTGCAGACGGTTGTTTGAACCCTCTACGCAAACTTGATCATACTTGTCGTTGTATGGCAAGCCCGCATGGGTGAGAGCATACGCCTCGTTGTACTTGTCTGCGAAGTCTTGCGAGCAGAACATGTACACATCTTGCGCACGGAGGCGTGGATCAAGCGAGAAGAGGATATCTTTAGCGATATCCACAGCGTTTTGACGCGTAATCTCTTCCGTAAGCTTAAGGTAGTTGCCTTTATCAGCTGAGATATTGCCAGCGGCAATCTCTTTGCTGGTGATAGTATCAAAGCCATCGAACAGGTCGGCAGTAGTGTCGCCAGATGGATTGCGCACACCCGACCAAATAGCATCGTTGAGATGCTCTGAGAGTGACTTACCGATAAGGGCAAGCACCTCTTTTGCTGTTGGGGTTTGTGCCTGACCATCACCCATAGTGGCACCAATAGCGCCAAGCAAGGTAGAGATAGCAGAGTTCGGTTCGAACTTAGCAACTACCGAGCCAAAGTATGTTTCAAGGGTGCGGAAATTGAGGTTCAGATTGAAATCCGTGGAACGAGATGGTTTGTAAGGACCAAATTGGGCATCGCCCGACACAGCTGCCACAGACTCTTTGTAGCGGATGCCTGGGCGACCAGTCATGTACTTCAAAGTGTCCTGAATACCAATAATTGGCAAGCGGAGCAAATCTTTGCGATACTTGTGAGCTGCCTCTTGATAAGCAGCCAAATCAAATTGAAGTTTTCCCATATATGTCAAAAATTTGTGGTTGGCTTAAGGAAGGCTATCAAACAGAGCACGAGCGGATTTAGAAGTTTCCATAAATTGGGTAACTTCATCCTTTGGCTCAGCAGATGGCTTGCCATTGTTAACGACTTGGGAGGTAGCTGCTCCCGGTTGGTTTGCAAGCAACTTGGCTTGAGTGTCGAGACGCTCCTGTTGGTCAGCGATAGTCTTATCGCGAGCCTCAATCAAAGCCTGTTGCTGTTGGAGTTGGTTTTGCAGATCTTTCAATTGTTTGTCTTGGTTGACAAACATCGCTTCCAGTGCATCGCACTGTGTTTCAGAAAGAGAGCAAACACCATCCTCAAAATGTAGCGCATCCGTAGCGAGTGCGGCTACAAGGAAAGGTAAGATCTTATTCATAGCATGTTTTGTTTGGGGTTGTTGTGCAGTTGGGGTTTTGAAGAATTGCGTAATCGCGGCAAGGAACTTAGAGAACTGCGTGCCTTGCTCATCTTGGATTTGAATTTGTGGGATAGGCATGCCTACAGCTGCCATAGCAGAAGCCACGGCATCAGTAAGCACTGGTGCCTTATCCTCCTTCATGGAGGTCAGTTCGTCCACAAATCCCCACTCTAACGCCTCTTGAGCAGAAAGCCAGCCACCGACTTTCATCAGATCAAGCAAGTCGGCTTGTTCTTTACGGCATTTCTTCGCGTACATGGAAGCCACATTGGCATCCATCTTTTCGAGGTCAGATTTCATCTGCTCGAGCGAAGCAATCTCGGAGGAAAGTTGGTCGGCATTAAGCGAAGCCCATTGGCATACTGCGATAGAGCATTTGTGAGCAAGGTACATTGCATTCGCATCCATTGAGATGTGTTTTGCACCCAAAGAAGCAATAGTAGCAGCTGAAGCATTCATTCCTACAAAATGAACGCTCACATTGCCGTGATTGCGAAACGAAGCAGCAATTGAGAGAGCGGTGGCAAGAGAACCACCGAGAGAATCAATGAGCACGGTGACAGGTTCGTCAGCATGCTTGGAAAGAATGTAATCGACATAGCCCTTGTCAAAGTCCATGCCGCCTACATACCCTTTCAGTTGAAGTGTGTACTTTTGCATTGTTTTAAGAATTACAATGCAAAGGTACACTATTTATATCGTGCGCGAAAAGACTGCTAAAGCACTATTTCACACGCAATAAGTGCTTTTGAAGCAACAAAAGCAACCTCCACACCGAGAGAGTGCGCATCTCCTGATGGAGATCCAAACGACTGACGGCAGGTGATGAGCGGATAAGGTTGCTCCCTCGTCCCGATAACGTAGCTCTGACCATTGACATCCGTCAGCGCAAAAGCGATGGGAATGTCTTCAGGGATAACCATCAATGACTGAAAGGTCAGCGTTACCTGTTCAGCGGGACCATTATTAGTATTCGCGCCCTCGCTCTCGCATGTAGGCTCACCAGCGTAAGGGATTGGTTCGAGCCCTGTAGTTAAGGTAATAGGCAGGTCGGACAAGGCTTTCAACATCAGAGAGGCAGGAAGGGAGGAACATGGTACATAATAAATGCTCTTAATACCAGGGAGGAAAGAATGGGATTTCATAGTTGTAATATCACGAAACTTATTAACACTCATTAACAGTCATTAACACTCATTACACATTGTCATTTTTGCGTGCTGAAGTCGTTGCGTTTTTCCTAAATTTTTTCACACTGTAGACTGCACGACAACGTTGGTAGATCTTGGCGATTGCGTTCCAATTGGTGTCATTGATAGAGATACCATGATTCTCCATGAAGATGTAAATCGTTTCGTCCTGACGATTGAGTTTTACATCGAACTGGTGCAACTCCTCCCAAAGCTGTATGCGGAAAGCATTAGCGATAGCTTTAGCCAAGTGCGTCTTGGCAGTTTTGGTGAGGTAGTTGTATGTGCGTGGGTCTTTGTCCTTGAAGTATGGTATCTCAATAGCGAGGTTAGCATCTTCAGGGATAGGTTCAGGAATAGCTGCTGGCTGTTTGGTCAACCACTGCTGTAACACCAAACTCTCATAAGAACCACGGATTGGTTCTACAGGGGTCAATGGAGTAATAGGTTCTGTGGGGCAATAGTCACTTGTCGCGAACTTATGTTCACGGCAAGTGTGTGCGTACCATTCTGCTAAATAAGGCGGAAGGCTTAGGTATATACAAAAAGCGCTCATAGTGTAAGTTTATAGTTACATTATGAGCGCAAAGGTACTAAAAATTATTGACCTACACAATAGATTTTTCCAGTAAATGGAAAACGTATGGAATAGTGCTATTTTAACTACATTTTTCTTTAAAAAAATACAAATTTTCTTTCAGCTATTGATTATTTGCAAAAAAATCAGTACTTTTGCACTCACAAAACGAACTACAGTATATGAAACTGACCGATATAAGTACCGCCCAGGATATGGGCATTGAATTGGAGATTGCCGAGGGTTTGCAAGCTGGCTTCCCCAGCCCTGCGCAAGACCATGCAGGAGAGACTATTGATCTCGCTCGGGAGATGGTGCGACATCCTGAAAGCACTTTCTATGCCCGCATAGCAGGCAATAGCATGATAGAAGCAGGCATTCACGATGGCGACATCGTAGTGATTGACCGTGCGCTGGAAGCACAGAACGGCAATTATGTGGCTGCCTGCATCGACGGCGAATTTACAATCAAAGAGTATCAATTCGACCCGAAGAATCAATGTGCGTGGCTCATACCACACAACAAGGATTTTCAGAAGATCAAAGTAACCGCAGACAACCAGTTCTGCATTTGGGGTGTTATTACCCATTGTGTGCATAAGTTATGATGTACGCGCTATGCGATTGCAACAATTTCTTCGTATCGTGTGAGCGAGTGTTTCGCCCCGATTTAGAAGGTAAGCCCGTAGTTGTTCTATCGGGCAACGATGGTTGTGTAGTATCGCGTAGCAACGAAGCCAAAAAGCTCGGTATCAAGATGGGCACACCATTCTTCCAAATGGAAGCCCTCGCTAAGAAAGAAGGAGTAACTGCGTTCTCCTCAAACTTTAGTTTGTACGGAGACCTGAGCAGTCGGGTGATGAGCATACTGGCGAAGCACACGCCACGGCTGGAGCAGTACTCCATCGACGAGGCCTTTTTGCATTGCGATCACATGCCCGTACACGAACTCAAACCCTATTACGAGCAAGTGGTCAAACAACTCCGTAAATGGGTGGGCATACCTGTTTCTATTGGATTGG
>JAFZGC010000038.1 GCA_017555595.1 Paludibacteraceae bacterium
AAGCAAGAGCATTGGATTCAAGTACAGCAAGACGGCAAAGAGTTTGATTCTCATTACTTATACCCAACCCTATACGACCTAGCTAACCGAGAGATTAGCCGACATCTTAAAGAAGGACTAGCAACGGCAAATAAGAAAGCTCCTCCATCGTTTTTGGATTTTGTAAGTAATATACAATTGGGACGCGGGGGAGGCATCCGTGGCAAAGATGGTAGTGTACAACCATTATCCGAATTTTCGTGTACAGTAGAAGTACCTATGATGTTGCTTTCGCAAACGCCATTAGAAGAACAATCTTTAAATAAGCACATCCTAACCGATTGGTCAGAAATACGTGTCAATAATGAAGAATAAAATACTAAGAGCCTATTTAGAGGCTTTAAAAGAGGATGAGGAATTAGATAAAATATTTCCTTTGTTGCTGCGTGCAATGAATTTTCGTATTGTGTCAACTCCCAAACATTCTAAAGGGATGTCGCAGTATGGAAAAGATATTGTGGCCATTGGTAAAGATGATGATGGTGTCATTTATCGTTGGTATTTCGAATTAAAGGGCAATGCTGCTAAAGACATCAATGATAAGACTTTCAATATCCCTGATGGGGTGCGTGACTCTATTTTAGCTGCTAAGGATACCGTCTATGAGGATTCTTCGATAGCCAAATTTAATGCACTGCCTATTAAGATTGTTTTTGTGCATACGGGTATCCTGATGGAGAATACCCGCCTACAGTTTGATGGGTTTATTAAGCGTGAATTTCCAGATGGCGGATTCGAACGATGGGATATTGACAAGTTGGTGGCACTGTTTACGCAGTACTTGTTTAATGAATGCCTATTGGCTGATGACGAGAGCGCACGATTGTTCAAGAAAATTCTGGTCTTAATCGATGCGCCTGGATGGGATACAAAGGATTTGGATACCTTAATCGACTTGCAGCTTGTCCGCTGTCCTGTGGATAACAATAAACGCAGACAAATAGCACAATGTTTTGCATCTCTCAATCTATTATTAGCGATTATTTATCAATACGCGCAAACAGAAAATAATCTGTTACCTGCCAAAAAAGCTTCAGACAGAATGGTCTTAAAGATATGGGCATGGATGTTGAGAAATCACAAAGATCGCAATGCATATTATGTGCGTTCTTTCTCCCCTATTGTGCAGTTTCATTTGCATATCTATAGTGTGTATATGAATAAGTTGCTCCCGATAGCCATGATGAACCAGGGACTATACATGTTTCATAACGCTACGGCAGAAAAAGTATGCTATCCATTGAGGTGCTATGATTTCATGAATGATCTGTTGTACTATCTGTTCGCTACTACTATCTTTCGAAAAACGGATGATAGCAGCGAATATCGCGAACAGATTTTAAATACTATCATGACGGTCATAAAACACAATCCTGGCTTCAATATGCCATTGTTAGATACACATTCGATTACGTTGTTATTGTTGATTCGCTATGTTTACCTGCAGGAACATACTCCTGAAATTGAACAAAAATTTGCAGAGTGGATCGGACGAATGATAACTAATATCATCTTGAGAAAACGAAAAGACGATATGTTACCAGAATTATATGGCAATCGTGCAGAGGTGGTACGAAGCCTATACAAGAAATCTCCTGAATATAAGGATCGTTCTTCGTTGCTGTTGACCACGCTTGTGGAAATAATAGCATGGATAAATGCGGATGACATATATGAGATTTTGGCTGATTTTATTATAGAGTCGGGAGTGAATTTGCAGGTCGCTTATCCAATAGAATCGACAGAATTAGAAATCAATTTATTTGAACATCAATTGAATAAAGAAATGTCGGTAGATGTGAACATACAATTGCCTGAAACATTAGATGAATTTAAGAAGCAATTCAGAAAGAAGTATAATCACATCCCATTGCGTACTGAGACTTCGCGTTTTCCCTACCTCCTTCTTCTCGCACATATCCATTATGAAACCGATTGGTTTCCTGATTTTGTTAATTTTGGATTTTTAGACCGAAATTGTTCGTTTGAGGATTTGCCAAGATAAGAAATCTCAACTATCCCAACCATGACACAGGGCATAGGTTTAGATAGTTGAGATTTCTTATTTCACATTCGTTCGAACGTTTGTTCTGCCCACAGGGCAAGGAGAATCACCTCATCTCCTCATCACCCTTCGTTTCTAAGTCTTCGGGCTCGTTCGAGAGATTCTTGGATGTGCTGTTGCTGTTCATAAGAGCACGCAATATCAGCATCAGGATACGGATCAGGGCTTGCCAATTGAATGTAGATTTCTTCATACGGATTCTGTTTAATGTAGTTTAACAAATAATTTCTTAGTTCTTCTAGTCGCTTGCGCGAGGAGATCAAGCCAACCCCTGCCCTCCCCGAAGGGAGGGAGCCTATATCACCGACAAGAATACAACCTGTGGTATGCTCGATGGTGTTGCCTGCGTGGATTCGGATACCTAAGCGTTCGGCAACATGGTCGCATTGACTGTTGACTTTGTCAACATACCCAAACACATGGTCGAGTAGGGGCAGTATCTCGCCGAACTTGGGTGAGTGTGTCATACGCAGGCGGTAGAATCCATCGGGGATGGCATAGTCTAGGTGCTCCAAGGTGTGCATGGAGAGTTGATACTGATGGATACCTGCCTCGGTAAGGAGACTGTCCACATACAGGGTGCCCGTGAGGGCTTTGCCCTGCGGCTGATTACGAATTAAACGGATGTACATAGGGTGTAGAGTGTAGGCTTATGTTATCCCTCGTAGGCGTCCCACACTTGTTTGAAGACGTAGTGCCACAAGCTGTTGTACTTGTCCGATTGTGCTCGGTAGGCTTGTGCGTCTTGGTTCATCATCTCGGTGTCAGCCAATCGTGCTCGTGTTGCTTCGCAGACAGCGGTAAACTTG
>JAFZGC010000039.1 GCA_017555595.1 Paludibacteraceae bacterium
CCAATGTGTTTTACGTTTTCGAAAGGGAAATCGCAATTTGAGAACGTGGCATTCACCTTGGTGGATACCTTGGTAAATGGCGTTGAAGCAGCTATGATTGACGGTGTACAATTTGCGTTGGAAGAGCGGGCTGCACGTAATATTATGGGACAAACTGAAATTGATGAAACGGCACGATTGCTACTGGTAAGTTTTATGGAAAACTATAAAACAGCATTTGCTATGCAAAACTGGGATTATATTGAAAATATATTTGCAGATGATGCTATCATTATTACTGGGCGGGTCGTAAAATCAAATCATTCGACCGATTTCAATCAAATAAAGTTGAATAGCGTGGACTATTTACGCCAGTCTAAGGCACAATATATGAACCGCTTACGTAATACTAACAAAGAGTGGATTAATATTAAGTTTGGTGATACGAATGTTGAAAAAAGTAGTCAGACAAGTACGTTCGGTATAAGTTTGTATCAGGATTATTTCTCTTCTAACTATGGGGATCATGGCTATTTATTTTTGTTGATTGATGCAAGTGATGCTCAATATCCTTTGATACGTGTTCGCGCATGGCAACCAAATGAACATTTTGTTTTAGATACGTACAATAATATAATTGACCAAATATCCAACCAACATATTTATGAAAATTACCAATAAAATTATGATACACTACAGATTAACAATCATCTTTTTTTCATTGCTTCTTTCATTGAGCAGTTTAGCGCAGTCGGTAGAGATTACTCAATCTTTCCGTAAACTTGAGGCTGTGTCAGTATTGACTATTTACAAAAATGAGTTTGGCGGGCTTGAAAACCGATTAGTGGACCGTCCATTTCCATATGCTGTTATTCGTGTGGAGATGGATGATACAATGGATCAATATGCTGTAGCAAAAGCTAAAGAATATTTGACTTTGAACTTGGGGGCTATGTTCAAGGTTAAGGAAATACGTACGGAAAAAAGCAATCAGATTCTATTCCTAGTGCCTGCAGGTATAAGCAATGTTGCTATAGATTGTGGAGATGGATGTTCGCCAGTTACTGTCTTTAGTGGTGTTAAACCATTGGAAGACAATGCTGTATATGTTGGTAAGGTTAACTATATACCAGCAAAATCTGTAGGACAAGATAGCGAGCAATTTCAATATTTTACGTTTCACGTCACCCCTTCCGATGCTATGCTAGAGGTACAAAAGAATGGTAATTGGGATGTATGGGCTGTGGGACCTGATGGGACAAGCGATGCTGTCCTATTTGCGCATGGCACATATCGTTATCGTATTTCTGCCAATCGTTACCATACTGAAGAGGGAACTTTCCGTGTGTCAGATAAAGAAGAGGAAAAGGAAAAAACCGTCAAATTAACTCCAAAATTTGGTTGGTTAGAAATTGCTGGCGATGCCCATTTGCGTGGAGCGTATGTGATAGCAACGCATACGGCAACAAATATGCGTCAACAATTAGGTATCATACCTTTTGATAAAAAGGAATTGGATTCTGGTACATACAGGATTCAGATTAAGCAGAATAAATACAAGGATTTTATGACCACAGTTACAATCTCTGATGGTAAGACTATAACACTGAATCCTACTTTGGAAGCAAATTTTGCGGAAGTAGAATTGAATGTGGCCAATACAGGTGCTGGTATCTATCTTAATAATGAGCGTTTGGATATTGGTCATTGGAAGGGTACCTTGGAGTATGGTGATTATACGATAGAAACGCGTATGGAAAATCATAAGTCAGCATATACAAAGGTGCGCGTTGCGCGCCAGACTGGTGTACAAACATTCACGTTGAATAATCCTACACCAATATGCGGAACATTGATTGTTAAGGGATCACCAGCAGGAGCGGCTGTGTATGTGGATAATAAACAAGTAGGTAAAACACCATTGGTGGTAAATAATGTGTTGATAGGTAGTCATAAAGTGCGCGTGGAGAAAAGTGGTTATGAATCCTATGAAAATACTGTGATGATTCAAGAGAAAAAAGATTTTTCAATTAGTTATACTTTGAATAACTCAGCTCAGGTCACTTTGGTAGTGAGAAATGATGCTTCATCCAGTATTTATATTCGCTCCTTGTCAGATGGTACTGCTGAACGCTATTTAGCATCTAAAACTTGGACTGGTACATTGGCTGTGGGCCCATACGAGGTTCGTACTACGCAAGCCGGTCACAATGATGCTTATACGAGAATTGATGTCAAATCGTCGCAATCAATATACAATGTTAATGCTCCTGTCAAGAGACAGGGGGTACTTAATGTTACTTCATCGCCATCTGGTTCAACAGTCTATGTAGATGGGGTAAGAAAGGGAACAACGCCACTCCCGCTAACGCTATCACCTGGTCGATATAGCGTTTATGCTACCCATAGCGGTTATCACAACTCTAAAACACAATCTGTAGTTGTCGTAGATGGTGGACGTGAGACATTGGATTTGAACTTAAGAAAAGATATTGTTTTGACGGATAATTTTGGTCCTCATCACTTATTAGAAATGCAATATGGTTTGGGGTTGAGTACAAAAGGATATGGTATAACAGATCACTATGTGGGTTTGAGCTATGGCTGGAGTCCTAACCGTTTTGGATTGAATACCAGTCTTAATTATGGTATTTTTTCTCAAGACTTTGGTATTTCTGCTGGTCCTACAATTCGTTTGACAGATATGTATAGTGAGTGTAACTTACAGTTGATGTTAGGAGCTGGTATGGTGATACGACCATCGCATAATTCCTCCCCATTGACATGGAGCGTGGATGCAGGACTGCGTTTTTCGTTTGAGGAGGATTCTGATTTGGCTTGGTATAGTTTCTCATTAGGAGCTCGCTATTATGACAAGACGATTATTCCTACTGCCAGCGTGAGTCTATTCCCCGCTCGCTTGTTGTATCTTGCGGCTATTGAGGAAGAAGATTTCCCTTGTATATACACAGATGTACAATCAGGCTATGTGTTTACTTGGGATGAATGGTTAATGGGTGCACAAATTAGTTATATCCCATCGCACTTGGGTGTCGGTACTAGTTTTATGTTCGGTTTTGATGGAGGTTGGGATATTACGGTGGGACCTGTATTCCGTTTGACGCCAGATTATACAATATTAGACTTGCAAATCTACCAAGGTTTTGGATATGGTAGTTATAGCGGAGATGGCTTTATTGCTGAAACTGGTTTGCGATTTGGATTTGGATACGATAATCCTTATTGGGGATTGTGGAGCATAGATATTGGCTGTTTGTATGGTCCTGAAGATGTCGCAATCACATTTGGTATGAGTATTCCACTTATTGGCTTGATTGGTTCTTGTGGTCTAGGAGCGATATTCCTATAAGACGAGAATTTTGATTTAAATACATTATATTATTGTGCACGCACACGTACATACGCGCATGAAAACACATCGTATATCCTTATTGTTTTTCTCATGGCTCTTTGCTTTGAGTGCTTTAGCGCAGTCGGTAGAGATTACTCAATCCTTCCGTAAACTTGAGGCTGTGTCAGTATTGACTATTTACAAAAATGAGTTTGGTCACTACGAAAACCGATTATTGGACCGCCCATTTCCATATGCTGTTATTCGTGTGGAGATGGATGATACAATGGATCAATATGCGGTGGCACAAGCTAAAGAATATTTGACATTGAACTTGGGGGCAATGTTCAAGGTTAAGGAAATACATACGGAAAAAAGCAATCAGATCCTATTTCTTGTGCCTGCAGGTATAAGCAATATTTCTATAGATTGTGGCGATGGGTGTTCGCCTGTCACTATATTTACTAGTGGCAAACCGCTGGAAGATAATACTGTGTATGTTGGACAAGTACATTATACGCCTGCGCGTCATATTCCGACTCCAGATCCCAAACCTATTGATAAGAAACGTCAGTTTTTTACTTTCACGATTACTCCTGATGATGCCGTATTGGAGGTATTAGAAAATGGCGTAAATGAGATCTGGCCAGTAGTAGATGGTGTGGCTGTCAAGGTTCTTGATCATGGTACATACCAATATACGATATCAGCTAACCGCTATCATACTGAGAAAGGCGTATTTACGGTTTCTGATGCAGAAACAGAGAAGACCATCACCTTACGTCCGCGATTTGGATGGTTAACAATCAAAGGTACTACCATAGATGGGGCTTATGTCTATGCAACAAATACCATCACAAACGCTAGTCAATCTCTTGGAGTTGCACCAGTTATCAATCGAGAATTGGATGCGGGAACCTATACGTTGCTAATCAAACAGGATAAATATAAAGATTATACTACGACTATAACGATTACTGACAACAAAACGACTACGATTACTCCTTCTTTGTTTGCTAATTTCGCACAGGTAACTTTGACCACAGCGCAAGGGGCTGGTATTTGGTTGGATGATAGATTGTTGGGAACTACTAGTTGGACTGGACCATTGGAGTTTGGTGAACATAGTATAGAAACGCGCCAAGATAATCATCGTACTGTATATACTACGGTGCGTATTACACCACAGAGTATAGGACAAAGTATTACATTGAATAATCCGTTGCCTATTTATGGCACATTATTACTAAATGGTACACCTGCAGGTGCAACTATCTATATTGATGGCAAACAGATGGGTAAGACACCTCGTGTAGTGAATGATTTACTTATTGGTCAGCATAATGTGACGATTCAAAAGGATGGATTTGCTAAGTATGAGCAGACTGTAATGATTCACGAGGGGCAAGAGCAAACGATGCGATATACGTTGGTCACCGCTTCCTCTTCTTCATCGTCTTCATCATCGGATGCGTATGCCTATACTCCTTCTTCAATTCCAGATGCTACATTAGAAGAATGGTACGCAAAGGGAGATGTTTATTATTACGGTAATGATGGTTTCGCGCAAGATTATACAGAGGCTGCTAAATGGTATCGCAAAGCCGCTTTACAAGGCCATGCTGGTGCTCAAAATCAGTTGGGTGAATGTTACTATTATGGCAATGGTGTATCCAAAGACTTTTATGAAGCAGTTAAGTGGTATCGTAAATCTGCGGAACAAGGTAATAGCTATTCTCAATATAGTTTAGGATGGTGTTATGAGCATGGTGAAGGTGTGGAAATCAATATTACAGAAGCAAAGGTGTGGTATCAAAAGGCAGTAGAACAGGGTAGCACTAGTGCACAAAAGCAATTGGATGCTTTAGGGGCCTCTTCTGTTTCCTCCTCAACAATAGAAGAATGGTACTCAAAGGGAGATGCTTATTATTACGGTAATGATGGTTTCGCGCAAGATTATACAGAGGCTGCTAAATGGTATCGCAAAGCCGCTGTGCAAGGCCATGCTGGTGCACAATGTGATTTAGGTATATGTTATGAATTTGGGTATGGTGTATCAGAAAATAAGGCAGAGGCAGTTATCTGGTATCGCAAATCGGCAGATCAGGGATATGCTCGCGCACAATGTAACTTGGCATGGTGCTATGAAGCAGGTATAGGAGTTACAGAAGATATATCTGAAGCAGTCAAATGGTATCGCAAATCAGCAGATCAGGGACTTGCTCGTGCACAAAATAATTTAGGTGATTGCTATTATGAAGGTAGGGGTGTGTTCACGGATTACTACGAAGCTGTGAGTTTGTATCGCAAATCCGCAGAACAAGGCAACAAAGATGCACAATACAGTTTGGCATGGTGCTATGAACACGGTGAAGGTATTTCAGAAAATAAGGCAGAGGCAGTTAAATGGTATCGCAAATCAGCAGAGCAAGGTAATAGAAGTGCTCAATACTCTTTGGCTAAGTGCTATAAGAACGGTGAAGGTATTTCGGAAAATAAATATGAGGCAGTCAAATGGTATCGTAAATCCGCAGAACAAGGTCATGGAAGTGCACAAAATGATTTAGGATGGTGTTATGAACAGGGTGTGGGCGTAACCCAGGATTATTATGAAGCGGTTAAATGGTATCGTAAATCCGCAGAACAAGGTAATGCTCGTGCTCAAAATAATTTAGGTGAATGTTATTATTTTGGTAAAGGTGTGTCAAAAGATTTCCATGAAGCAGTCAAATGGTATCGCAAAGCTGCAGACCAAGATAATAAGAACGCACAATATAGTTTGGGGTGGTGCTATGAGCATGGCGAAGGCGTATCAACGAGTATTAGTGAAGCAAAAAAATGGTATAGATTGGCAGCAGACCAAGGTCACGAGGATGCAAAGAAACGACTGAATAATTTATAGTTATCACCATGCCTAAAAAATCTTCATACCAATTTCTATCTGATTGGTGGCGCACAGTATCGCATAGTACGAGAGTTGCTGTTTGCACAATCGTATTAGGAGGAATTTGCACCATAGGCTGTTGGCTATGGATGGTGTCTTGTGGCTCTTTGAGTACTATGGATATTGCGGTTGGCATGTTGGGAATATTATCCATAACATATATTGGATATGTGCTGTGGTATTTCTTTTCGCAATCAATAAGACGGGATATTCTACTAATGCGAAATGGCTATTGGGCGTATGTGATAGGATTGGTAGTCGCGTTCCCGTTGGCG
>JAFZGC010000006.1 GCA_017555595.1 Paludibacteraceae bacterium
ACGCACGCTGCGCATGCGATATATGGTAGAAGCCATGGAGCCATCGGGAAACGTCAGCAGACCGTATCTCGTGCTGCCTGAGAGCGGCGTGATAGACGGGAGTGCAGACGAAAACACACTAGAGATTTCGTTCGACGAGATGAGCCACGATGTGCATCAATACAGCTATCGCGTGCTGCATTGCCAAAGAGATTGGACGGAGAGCTATATCAGCAGCTACGAATATGTGGATGGCTTCACGACAGCCGACATCGTGGATTATGAGCACTCGATGAACACCCAACAAGCCTATACCCACTATTCGTTTGTCTTTCCCAACGAGGATATGCAGCTGAAAGCCAGCGGCAACTATGTGGTGCAGATCTACGAAGATGGCGACCAAGAACAGGTGGTAGCAGAGGTGTGTTTTCGTGTGGTAGAGCCGCTAGTGGGCATTGAGACGAATATCAGAGCGAATACGGATATTGAGCTCAACGGCAGGTATCAGCAGCTAGATATCGATGTGCAAACCAAGGCGCTTAACGTACGCGATGCGGGGGACGTGAAGCTGGTGGTAGAGCAGAACGGACGATGGGACAATAGGGTGGTGCTGGAGAAACCGACCTTTGTGGAGCCTAATAGGCTACGCTATGTGAATCAAAAAAACTTGATCTTTGAGGGCGGAAATGAGTTTCGACATTTCGATATCTATTCGGTGTATTATGCAGGTAATCACGTAGATAGAGTGGTGTATAAGCAAGGCGAATATCATGCGCTGTTGGATGTGGATGAGGTTCGTGGAACGGAGAATAAATATGCTGCTCGTGAAGGTACGCCGTATCTGACAGAAAGGGATGCAAATGGACAATGGATAGTCAATTGCGAGAAAACGGATTATGTGGATACAGATGCGGAATATATGTGGGTGCATTGGGTGTTGCCTGTGGAGCAACTGATAATGGACGTACGGGTGTTCGTGGGTGGAGATGTGTTTATGAACCAGTACACTGCGGCGAATATGATGCAGTATGAAGCGGATGAGAAATGCTATTATCTGTATGCGTATTTGAAGCAAGGCGGATATGACTATATGTACTATGTGCAGGGGAAAAATGGTGTGACGATGTTGCCACTTGAGGGGTCGCATTGGCAGACGGAGAATGAGTACACGGTATGGGTGTATTATAGGCCGTTTGGAGCGAGATATGACCGATTGGTGGGCGTGTGGCACTGAGTTTTTGTAAGCTCCTTCTCGCTACGCTCGAGAAATCTTATAAATCTAATTTCGCCGACTTTGATTTTATTGCCACCGCTCCCATTCGGTCGCTGAATCTTAAGTAAATGAGGCGAAAGGTTAAAGGCGATAAGGCGAGGGGCGAGATAATAAATTAAATATTTATTAAAAAATCGGAAAAATGCAGGGAAATTTGTATAGTCCGATTTTTTTTTGTACCTTTGCGCGGAATTTTGCGATATTGGTATAGATATTGTGAAATGTTGGAAAAAATGATATGTTAAACGTAAAATTTCTATAGGTATTATGAATGTGGGAGGTAAAATTGTAGCGAGTGTTCTCAGCTTATTGTTGCTTGCTTTGGCTGGTTTTATCTTTTTTAAGTTCTTTTTCGTATATAGCGAAGGTACCAACGAGGGGGATATTAACTACTTCCAACGAGAGGGATTTGTCTTCAAAACTTACGAAGGTAAGATGATTCAAACGGGCTATAACTCGCGCAATTCGAGTTCGACTATTCAGTCGAACGAGTTTAAGTTCTCTGTAGTGGATGAGCGTATTGCGCAGCAGATTGACAACAACTCCAGCCGCCAGATTAAATTGCATTGGAAGCGCTATTTTGGTGTTTTGCCTTGGCGCGGAAATAGCCAATATGTGGTGGATAGTGTGGTGTATGTGCAACCTATAGTGCAGCCCACTGAGCCGATAGATGATTTGCTTACGTTACCCGAAGCAATGTGATAATAGAGTGATACGAATAGTGCGTGTATTGTGCGTGTATTGTGCGTTAATTGTCCGTGAATAGTACGTGATTTAATACAGAAAATACCACTAGAATATAAATACAAAAACATATGCTAACAAAACCAGAAGAGAATCTGATCAAGATTTATGAGCGTTCGTTCCGTGAGAACTGGGCGTTGGACGCTGTAACCGACTACGGTACAACGAATACCTTGACCTATGCGCAGCTGGCGGAGAATGTGGCTAAACTGCATATGCTATTTGAGCAAGCAGGTATTGAACAAGGTGATAAGATTGCAGTAATGGGTAAGAACAATGCCAATTGGGTAACAACTTTCTTGGCTACTGTGACCTATGGTGCTGTGATTGTGCCTATATTGCAAGACTTTAAAGCTAATGACGCTATTCATATTATCAACCATTCAGAGTCCAAGTTGCTGTTTGTCACAGACTTGATTTGGGATAATATTGATGCTGATCAAGTGCCTCATTTGCAAGCTGTTCTTTCGCTGAATACAATGGATTTGATTATTAGCCGTTTGTCTAAGAGAAAATCTATAGATAAGATGACTATTGAGGAGTTGTTTGCTCAGGCGTATCCGAATGGCTTTGGAAAGGATAATGTAAAATATGTGGAGCGCAGCAATGCAGAGTTAGCTTCGATTAATTATACCTCTGGTACTACTGGATTCTCCAAAGGTGTGATGACACCTTTGAATGCTTTAGCTGGGAATGTGTTGTTTGGTCTGCGATCTAAGTTGGTTTATCGTGATTGTCGCCACGTGGCATTCTTGCCGTTGGCGCATGCGTATGGTTGTGCGTTTGATTTCTTGGCATGTCTGGCTGCGGGTGGACACACCCATCTGATTGGTCGTACACCTTCTCCTAAAATTTTGCTAAAGGCGTTTGCTGAAGTAAAACCTACATTGATTTTGTCGGTTCCGCTGATATTGGAGAAGATATACAAGAAGATGATTCAGCCACAAATTAGCAAGGCACCTGTGAG
The DNA here is from genome assembly GCA_017555595.1 of Paludibacteraceae bacterium. Taxonomy (GTDB): domain Bacteria; phylum Bacteroidota; class Bacteroidia; order Bacteroidales; family Paludibacteraceae; genus Colicola. The sequence goes on from JAFZGC010000006.1 coordinate 2,964, forward strand.
TTGGGTGCTGAAATTGCCTTTGCTGGATCAAGTGGTGTTGGGTAAGATACGCGAGACATTAATGAATGCATTTGGTGGTGAGTTTTCGCAAATTATTATCGGTGGTGCGCCATTAAATGCGGAAGTAGAGGCATTTTTACGTCGTCTAAAGTTTCCTGTGACTGTAGGTTACGGAATGACAGAAACGGCTCCCCTGATTAGTTTCACTCCTTTTGACCGCTTCCGTGCACAATCATGTGGACAAGTGTTGGAGGGATTGATGGAAGCACGCATCGCTAACCCTGATCAAGACGGTATAGGTGAGATTCAAGTGCGCGGTGAGCATGTGATGAAAGGCTATTATAAGAACGAACCAGCTACAGCAGAGTCGTTTACAGAAGACGGCTGGTTGCGCACAGGCGACTTGGGCGTGATGGATGCTGATGGCTTTATTTATATTAAAGGACGTTGTAAGACCATGTTGCTCGGTCCAAGCGGACAGAATATCTATCCAGAGGAGATTGAGGCGAAGATCAATAATATGCCATATGTGTTGGAGTCGTTGGTGTTGCAGAAGGATACACGATTGGTAGCATTGGTTTGTCCAGACTTTGAGGCAGTAGATGCGGATAATATGACCCAAGAGCAATTGGAGCAAGTAATGGAAGAGAATCGCAAGTTGGTTAATGAACAATTGGCAGCCTACGAGCAAATAAATACTCTCAAACTCTATACACATGAGTTTGAGAAGACACCGAAGAAGAGTATTAAGCGCTTTCTTTACGAGGCGTAAATAAAGCGCTTAGTTTAGAGGACGCTCGCGAGCGAGCTACAGTTTAGAGTATAGAGGCATGAACTTGTGTATTGATCAGGGAAATTCGAGGACGAAGGTGGCGCTGTTTAAGGACGGCGTGATTGTGAAGAACCTATTGTATAGGTCGTTTTCGTCGGTCGATGTGGAGCGTTTGTTCTCGTTGTATCCGATTGAGAATAGCATCGTGTCGTCGGTAGCGAATATGGAGCCTGCCGTGATCAATGCGCTGAACAGATTGTCAAAGAAGTTTGTGCTGTTTGACCACCTGACGCCGCTACCGATTAAGAACTGTTATCAGACACCTGAGACCTTGGGTCATGATCGTATAGCAGCCGCCGTAGGTGCAGCACACTTGTGTCCTGGACAAAACTTACTGATAGTGGACGCTGGTTCGGCAGTTACATACGACTTTGTGTCGGCTGAGCAAGGCTATCAAGGCGGAAACATCGCCCCTGGTATCAAGATGCGACTGACGGCACTCAACCAAATGACCAAACGATTGCCCAAAGTGGATGTAGAGCCCGATACGCTCACTCCGCTCTTTGGCAAAAACACCCATGAGGCTATCGCAGCAGGTGTAGTGCGCGGACTGGTGTATGAGGTGAAAGGCTATATGCGCCAACTCAAAGACCAGAAGATAGCATTCAAGACCTATGTGACAGGCGGACATGCACCTTATATATTAAATGCGATGAAGCGAAAGGATGTCGTGGGTGAACCGCATCTGGTGTTGGTGGGGTTGAATTGTATTTTGAGTGGGTTAGAGGCGAAAGGTTAGAGGCGAAAGGAAAGAATTATGAATATGAAAAGATATATAGTAATAGTATTAGCGGCGATGATGGCTGTAGGATCGTGGGCGCAGAATGCGACCAGTTCGCCATCGTCAAGATTTGGATATGGAGAATTGAATGACAATCTTCCTGGTGCTTATCGTGCGATGGGTGGAGTAGGTATTGGTATGCGTTCTAATAAGGCTATTAACCCTGCGCAACCTGCTTCTTTTACGGCGTGTGATTCTATGACGTTTATGTTTGATTTGGCTGGGTCGTTGTTATATACAAATTATGGTGATGTGAATGGACAGCGCAATCGCATCAATGGTAACTTAGAGTATATGACTTTACAGTTTCCTATTTGGCAGAAATATATTGCTTTTTCTGCAGGTATTACGCCGTATTCTGCTATGGGGTATTCATTCTCATTATCTGATTCGATTAACACAGACTATCATCATACAAAAACCTATTCTGGTGAAGGTGGATTCACACAGGTGTATGGTGGATTGGGCTTTAATATCTGTGATTGGGTGGCATTGGGTGCAAATGTTTATTATATGTTTGGTGAAATTACCAAGTCGCGTACGTTGAGTTTCTCTCAGGCTGATATAAAGGGAGCGGTGCAAACAGATGAATTGACTATCAGTAGTTTGCGTTTGCGATATGGAGCGCAACTGTTTCATACTTTTGGTCAACATACGATTGTGTTGGGTGGTGTTTTTGAGAATAGCCAGCGTTTTTCAAAAAGTGATTATATGCAGATAGAGACAACGACTAATGATACAGTGACAGTGCTTGAAAATGCTTTTGGTATGCCGATGATGTATGGCGGGGGTATTAGTTATGGCTATGCTAATCGATTAACATTAGCATTGGATTATCAGTGTCAAGATTGGACAAAGGTGCTTTATTTTGATCAGCAGAATAAACTCCGTGCCCGTCATCGTTGGATGTTTGGTGTCGAATATCGTCATGATCCTACCAGCCGCAACTATGCACACCGTATATGTTGGAGACTTGGGGCGAACTATACTACGTCTTATTCTATGAATACGACTATGCCAGAGATTGGTGTATCAGCAGGCTGTGGATTCCCATTGCGAACGATTGGAACAACTATCAACACTACGATTGAGTATCTGCACCGAGGGGCTATTGCTGGGGATATGTTAAGTGAGAATGCTTTGAGGCTGGTTATCAATGCGGCTATTGCTGAGAACTGGTTCTTCAAACGCAAACTGTAAGAAAATTCAAAATAACAATAAAATAGTATAACAATGAAAAAACTTTTGATTATTGCGCTGTGTGTCGCAGTACCAATGGTTGGCTTTGCACAGAAGAAAGCCAAAAAAGGTAAAAAACAACAGGTAGAAGAAGTAGTAGCGCCTGTAGTAGAAGAATTGAGTGAGGAAGATTGCATGATTTTGTTGTCGTTGACTCGTGAGTCGGTTAAGCACGAGCAGTACGACGATGCTTATGAGAACTGGAGCAAACTCTATCAAAGCCGTCCTGATTTTAACAAGACCATTTTTACAGATGGTAACAAGATCTTGGAATACAAGTGGCGCAATGCTCAAACGCCAGAGGAAAAAAATCAATGGCGTGAGATGATTATGAAGTTGCACGACGAACGTATCAAATTCTTCGATGATCCTAAATACCCAGACGCATACGTTTTGGGCTTGAAAGGTATGGATTATCTTACATTCTATCCTGAAGATGAGTTGGCATTGCCTGCGTATGGATACTTGAAACAGTCGGTTGAAGCATTGGGTGCTACCTCTAAGGTTCCTGTATTACGTAAGTTGGTGGAGGTTAGTTATAATATCTATAAATCTAATCCAGACCAATATAGCGATCAGTTCTTGGCTGATTATGAGCAGGTAGCAGCGTTGTTGGATGCCATTGCAGCTAAGGGAGGAAAGGATGCTCCTAATGCACAGAGTCAAAAGTCTTATATTGATCGTTTGTATGCAGCATCAGGTGCTGCGGACTGCGGTAAAATGGATGAGATGTATGCTTCTGTAGTGGCGGAGAGCGCAGCTGATTTAGATAAGTTGAGCTCGATCATGAAATTATATCGTATGCGAGGTTGCACCGAGAGCGATGTGTATTTTGCAGCAGCTGAACATGCGCATAAGTTGCAACCAACTAGTGAGTCGGCAGCAGGTTGTGGTCAGATGTCTATCAAGAAGGGCGATTTCAAGAGTGCTTTAGAATACTACAAGCAAGCATTGGATATGGCTGCTACCGATGAGGATAAGGCGGATTATATGTATCGTGTCGCAAATATCTATGTTTCGTTGCAAAACTATCAGCAAGGTGTGGCATACGCCAACCAAGCATTGGCTATTACTCCAGAAGATGGTCGTTGCTATTTGTTGATTGGATTATGCTATGCAACAGCTAAGATTTACGATGATCCTATTTTGAATCGTTCTGTTTATTGGGTAGCATGCGACATGTTCCGCAAGGCAAAGACTGTAGATTCTTCTTGTGCTACTGATGCCAACAAGTTGATTGCTACTTACAGCCAATACTTCCCAAGCAAAGAGGATGTGTTCTTCCATCGCGATTTGAACGAAGGTGCACCTTTCCATGTAGGAGGATGGATCAATAGATCTACCACTTGCCGTGCTAAAGCTGAGTAAAATTGAACCAATTTACTATTAACAATCAATTACCAACACCCAAGAGAACCATTTGTTTGGTTCTCTTGGTGTTGCTGGTTGTCGGTTGTGTGCAGCGTGATGTGCGTCACCGTGCCAATGCTATTGTTGATCGAGCAGCGATGCCTGCATTGGAGGGTGAGCAGGTAACTACCCTGATCTCTGATTCAGGAATCACGCGATATCGTATTACTTCTAATAAATGGCTTGTCTTTGATAAGGCGGATACGCCATACTGGGAGTTCCCCATGGGAATTTATCTTGAGAAGTTCAATGTCAATCTTGAGCCTGAGGCTACTATTGAGGCAGACTATGCGCGTTACAACGAACCTGCACAGCGGTGGATGTTATGCGGGAATGTCAAGGCATTGAACCTGAAGGGGGAACGGTTTGAAACGCCATTATTATTTTGGGATCAGCAGTCGGAGTCTGTTTATTCTGATTCAGCGATTGTTATCACTCGCGAAACATCTATTATCAAGGGAGTGGGATTCCGCTCCAACCAATCAATGACGCAATATACAATATTGCGTCCTACGGGATCGTTCCCAATCAAAGAATAGCAAATGAAATATAGACATTCAATTATTATTCCATATCAAGATGTGGATGCTACGCGCCGTTTGCGTCTTTATTCGATGGAAAATTACCTGCTAAATATTGCAGGAAAGGTGGCTGATGAAATGGGAATTGGTATTCCAGCTCTGCTGCCGATGAACTATACGTGGATTATCACACACCTTAATATGGAAATGCTCTATCTTCCCAAACATGGCGAAGAGATGATTGTTGAAACATGGATCGAGCGTAATGCACATATGTTATCTGTGCGCGATTTCCGTATATATACACCAGAATCGGATGGTGCGGAAAAGTTGATTGGCTGTGCTAAATCCGTTTGGGCAGTGCTTGATCTGACATCACGCGAGATTGTAAATATATTTGATCAGCCTATATTTGAAGGTGTTGTAGATGGCGAGGTACTAAATATGGCGCGTGCGCCACGCTTCCGTTCTATTCAGTTGGATAACCTGGAGGACGATTTCGCCGCTATGCAAGCTGGCGAAATCCTACACGAGATACAATACTCCGATGTGGACTACAACTGCCATTGCAACTCCTGCAAGTACCTCGAATGGATGGTTAATGCAGTGCGCGCCTTTGACAACCAAAAGCCTTTCAGATTAGATATCAACTACGTGAAAGAGCTTTATCAAGGTGATACGATGTACACCCGATTTTTGAAGACCAGTAATGCTGTACAATACCAACAAGTGGATGAAAATGGAACTACCTGTTGTAATGCAATGATTTCACAAATTGAAAACATAGGTTGTTGATAACTTTTTCTTTTTGGAAAACTTTTCGACTTTTTGAAAAATGCAAGTTGCTTGTTAGTAGCGACTTGCATTTTTGTTTTGGACAACTTCATGTGGTTGTTGAAAACTTTTTCTTGCAAAAAACTTGCATATATCATAAATATGTACTACCTTTGCAGTCCATTTTCGAGTAGAAATATGACGCTTTTTTCTTAATTGGTTGAAAATTAAAGATATACTATAAAAACATTATGGAAAAGAAAGTTTACACCCAAAAAGAAGCTGAGTTGGCTTCAGTGGAATATTTCAAAGGCGACGAGTTGGCTGCACGCGTATGGAGTACCAAGTATGCGTTGAAGGACTCGTATGGCAATCTCTACGAATTGACCCCAGACGATATGCACCATCGTTTGGCAAGCGAGATCGCGCGCATAGAGAATAAGTATGCCAACCCAATGTCAGAGGCAGAGTTGTTTGAACTCTTGCGCGACTTTAAGTACATAGTACCTGCTGGTAGCCCGATGACAGGTATTGGTAATGATTTTCAAGTAGCCAGTTTGAGCAACTGCTTCGTTATCGGTCAAGACGGTAGCGCAGATAGTTATGGCGCTATTATCCAAATCGACGAGGAGCAAGTTCAACTGATGAAGCGTCGTGGTGGCGTAGGTCATGACCTGAGTCATATACGTCCTTATGGTAGTCCAGTGAAGAATTCGGCTTTGACATCAACTGGTCTTGTGCCATTCATGGAGCGTTATAGCAACTCTACGCGCGAGGTAGCTCAAGATGGTCGCCGTGGTGCGTTGATGTTGAGCGTAAGTGTGAAGCACCCAGATAGCGAAGCGTTTATCGATGCTAAGATGGAGTCTGGTAAGGTGACAGGTGCAAATGTATCTGTGAAGATGCATGATGACTTTATGCAAGCAGCTATCGAGGGTAAGATGTATACCCAACAATACCCTATTGATTCGGACACGCCTACGTACACGAAGGAGGTGGATGCCGCTAAACTCTGGAAGAAAGTGATTCACAATGCATGGAAATCAGCTGAGCCAGGTGTCTTGTTCTGGGATACTATTACCCGTGAGTCTGTGCCTGATTGCTATGCAGATCTGGGATATAAGACCGTCAGCACCAACCCATGTGGCGAGATTCCATTGTGTCCATACGATAGCTGCCGTCTGTTGGCTGTGAACCTTTATAGCTATGTGAAGAACCCATTTACTGCTGAAGCAGAGTTTGATTTCGCGCTCTTCAAGAAGCACGTGGCTGTGGCACAACGTATGATGGACGATATTATCGACCTCGAGGTGGAGAAAATCGAGAAGATTTTGGCTAAGGTAGAGTCTGATCCAGAGTGTGAGTCAATCAAGCGTACCGAGCGTGAGTTGTGGGAGAAGATCATGGACAAGACCACCAAGGGACGTCGTACAGGTGTAGGTACAACAGCTGAAGGCGATATGTTGGCAGCATTGGGCTTGCGCTATGGTACTCCAGAGGCAACTGCTTTCTCCGTAGAGGTACACAAAACATTGGCATTGGCGGCATACCGCAGTAGCGTGCAAATGGCACAAGAGCGTGGTGCGTTTAATGTATATGATGCTAAACGCGAGGAGAATAATCCATATATCCAACGCATCAAAGAGGCAGATCCTGAGTTGTATGAATTGATGGTTAAACATGGTCGTCGTAATATTGCATGTTTGACTATTGCTCCAACTGGTACTACTAGTATTATGACTCAAACTACTAGTGGTATTGAGCCAGTATTCCAGCCCGTATATCGCCGTCGTCGCAAGGTGAATCCAAACGACAAGAACGTACATGTGGATCTCGTGGATGAGGTAGGCGATAGCTTTGAGGAGTATGTAGTGTTCCACCACAAGTTTATCACATGGATGAATGCGAATGGCTATACCTATGATGCAACCCATCGCTATACAACAGCAGAGATTGACGAGTTGGTACAGAAATCTCCTTACTACAAGGCAACCGCCAACGATGTGGATTGGATGGAGAAAGTGCATATGCAAGGCGCTATCCAAAAGTGGGTGGATCACTCTATCTCTGTGACCATCAACCTGCCAAATGATGTGAGCGAGGAACTCGTTGGCAAACTCTACGAAGAGGCTTGGCGCGCAGGTTGCAAGGGTTGTACCGTGTATCGCGATGGTTCGCGTACGGGCGTCTTGGAAGGCATGAAGGAGAAGAAGAAAAAAGAGGAGACCAGCAAGAAAGACGAGAAGAACTGCGTATGCTTTGACAACAAAGTGCGTATTCGTCCAGCGGAATTAGAGTGTGATGTAGTTCGTTTCCAAAATAATAAAGACAAGTGGATTGCCTTCGTGGGTATCAAGGATGGTCTACCATACGAGATATTTACTGGTCTTGCGGACGACGAAGAAGGTATCTTGCTGCCTAAATCTGTGACCAAGGGTAAGATTATTCGCGTGGTACAAGAGGACGGCACCAAGCGTTATGATTTCCAGTTTGTCAACTCTCGTGGCTTCAAGACTACTATGGAGGGCTTGAGCTACAAGTTCGATAAGGAGTTCTGGAACTATGCGAAACTCATCTCAGGTGTCTTGCGCTATGGCATGCCTATTGACCAAGTCATTAAGATGATTAGTTCGCTCCAAATGGACTCTGAGACCATCAACTCATGGAAGGTTGGCGTGGAGCGTGCGCTAAAGAAGTATATCCAAGACGGTACAGTGGTTCAAGGTCAATCTTGTCCTAACTGCGGCAATGTGCTTATCTTTGAAGAAGGCTGTATGCACTGTCGCGAGTGTGGCTATAGCCGTTGCGGTGGATAAAAGCCGTATGAATATATTAGAATCACCATTTATGTTTGGTCATAAATGGTGATTTGCCTTTTATATATATTAAATTAACATTATGAAACGAATCCATCTAACTTTGCTACTCATTGTAGCTTCTATAACATCTTCTTGGGCTTGCACATCTTTCATTATCAGTGGCAATGCTACGCCTTCAGGGCGTCCTATGATGTTTAAGCATCGTGATACAGATGAGCTGAATAACCGTATTGCTTATTTTGAGGGAGAGAAATACAAATTTATAGGTCTAGTAAATTCTCCATCCATGGGGGGAGAGGTATGGTCGGGTATGAATGAAGCTGGGTTGTGTATTATGAATACTGCTTCCTATAATCTGCGCGAGGATACGCTGGATTGCCAGATGGATCGCGAGGGCGAATTGATGTACCAAGCACTTAGCCATTGTGCTACTCTTGCGGATTTTGAGCAATGGCTGGCGACCTATCCACAACCATGGGGAGTGGAGGCCAATTTTGGTCTAATTGATGCGCAGGGTGGGGCGGCTTATTATGAGGTCAACAATCATCGCTGGATTAAGTACGACGTGAATGCAGAAGCGAATGGTTATCGCGTGGTTACAAACTTTAGTTTCGCAGGACGCTATGAGGATTATGAAGGTTGGGAACGCTACCAAACGGCGTCTGCAATAATGAGCGAGGCATTCTCACCTACACATCAGATGACTGCTACTGAGGCACTCAATTTGTTCTCTCGTCAATATCGCCACGAGGTGCTGGCTATTGATTATGATAGTACTAATGCGCCAGAATTTACTGTGGATCAAGACTTTATCCCTCGTCGTATCACTTCGGCAGTAGTGGTGTTTGAAGGTGTGGCATCTGCAGAGCAAGCGCGACAATCTGTCATGTGGACAGCTCTGGGCTATCCCGCATGTGCTGTAGCTATTCCGTTGTTAATGGCTGATGCCAAGCATATACCTACATATATGCAGGCATATGATGCACAGGCAGTGGCGGGCAAAGCATTGCATAGTGAGATGTGTGATTTGTCGTTGCAAATCAAGAATCAATGGGCTTTCCCATTGCATATCAGCAATGGCAATCGCTATGTTAGTACCCAGCATATCTTGCGCGGAACGGCAGCAGCGCCATCGTTGCTAAGTTGCACCCAACAGGTAGAGCAGCAGATTGAGCAGCAGTTTTCCTCGTTGTATCAGCAATGGATAGACGGACAGATTAGCGACAAACAGTTCTGGCAGGCATACGATGAGATAGCAAAAAAATGGCTGCAAATCTATCGCAGTAGTTTTGCAGCCCATTTGGCAGAAGAATGATGCGTTGCATTCTTCTGTTGTGAGTCATATCAGGTCAATCTTATTGCCCTATTTGCAATAGCGATTTTACGAACTCTTCTCTGTCGAATACCTGTAGGTCGGTCATTTGTTCGCCTAGTCCGATATAGCGTACAGGTATCTTGAATTGGTCGCTGATACCAATCACTACACCACCTTTGGCTGTACCGTCCAATTTGGTAATCGCGAGTGAGGATACTTGTGTAGCACGGGTGAACTGTTTGGCTTGTTCAAAGGCGTTTTGACCTGTGCTACCGTCCAATACGAGCATCACATCGTGAGGTGCATCGGGCACGACTTTTTGCATCACATTTTTGATTTTTGTTAGCTCGTTCATTAGGTTAATCTTATTGTGCAGGCGTCCTGCAGTATCAATGATAACTACATCTGCATCATTGGCTTTTGCACTAGATAGAGTATCAAATGCCACGCTGGCAGGGTCAGATCCTTGTTGTTGCTTGATGACAGGTACGCCTACGCGTTCGCCCCAAATGCAGAGTTGTTCTACTGCTGCTGCACGGAAGGTGTCGGCTGCACCGAGATATACCTTTTTTCCTGCTTGCTTGTATTGGTGTGCTAGTTTACCGATGGTAGTAGTCTTGCCCACGCCGTTGACGCCTACAACCATAATTACATAGGGTTTTGCGGGTAATTGATCCGAGAAATCGACCACTTGAGAGGAGTTGTTCTCTGATAATAGCGATGCTACTTCATCTACGAGAATATGGTTGAGCTCGGTAGTGCCAACGTATTTATCACGTTTTACGCGGTTCTGAAGGCGTTCTATAATGCGTAAAGTGGTTTCTACACCTACATCAGAAGTTATTAGAGCTTCTTCTAAATTATCCAATACGTCATCATCAATCGTTGTTTTACCTGCGATAGCACGACCAATCTTACTGAGTACTGACTCTTTACTCTTTTCAAGACCTTTATCTAGGGTTTCTTTTTTTTCTTTGCCAAATAATCCAAAAAATGCCATATTTTCTGTCTTTAATCTTAAACCTTTAACCTCTCACCTTAATCTAGTTGCTCGTAAATCGAGTTCTTACTCTTATATTCAGGTACAATGCCCTTCATCATTTGTACTGTAGGGAACACTTTGCCCTCTCTAGCGCATTGTATCAGTTGTTCAATATTTATTGCTACTTCATCGTAGTCATATTTTCTCACTTTGGCTACCATAATCTTCTCGTGTGATGTGGGTATGGTCAACTCTTTTTGATTTAGTAGTTCTTCATATAGTTTCTCACCTGGACGCAAACCGGTATAGACAATCTCGATGTCTTTGCCTGGTACATACCCTGCTAGTCGAATCATGTTCTTCGCTAGATCCGAAATCTTCACAGGTTGCCCCATGTCAAAGATAAATATCTCGCCGCCATTGCCTAGCGTAGCTGCTTCCAAAACTAGACTACTAGCCTCGGGGATTGTCATAAAATAGCGAATGATATCAGGGTGTGTCACGGTCACTGGACCACCTTGCGCAATCTGCTTTTTGAAGTAGGGCACTACCGAACCATTGCTACCTAATACATTGCCAAACCGTGTGGTGATGAATTTCGTACATTCGCTATTCTCTTTTGATAGCTTCAGAAAAAGCGACTGTACGTATATTTCTGCTATTCGCTTCGATGCACCCATCACGTTGGTTGGGTTCACGGCTTTGTCTGTCGAGATCATTACAAAGCGCTTCGTACCATATTTCACTGCCATGTCGGCTACGTTCTTTGTTCCCAATACGTTGGCCAGTACCGCTTGTGAAGGATAGTCTTCCATCAGTGGCACATGCTTGTATGCTGCGGCGTGGAAGACGATATCAGGTTGATACTCTTTGAATATAGGCTCCAGCATATCCAAATTGCGCACATCGGCTATGATGTGGATGATTTGAATCTCTGGGAATTGCGGATTGAGTTCTACGAATAGGTCATGTAGCGGTGATTCGGCCATCTCCACCAGTACTACTGCATGTGGGTGATGCTGGGCAACTTGTCTTACAATCTCACTTCCGATACTGCCAGCCGCACCGGTCACCATCACAGTCTTGCTACGTAGCATACTACCGATATGCTCGTCGTTCAATCGAATAGCAGGTCTATCTAGTAGGTCCTCCACTTTGATGGACTCTATTCGACCTACGCGTTGAGCGATATTCTGCTCTTCTTGCTCGATGGAGAAATTGGTAAAGTAGGGTGTAGTCAGCACTCTAATATTGTTGTCTAGGAATATTGTTAGGTCACGTAGCGGATTGATGTGCTTCATCTTTAGTGGTGATACGATGATGCTCTCTACTTGCTTCTCCTTGATTATTTGCAGCAGGTTCTCGTCACGACGATAGACATGTAGTCCCAGCATATTATGTTGTGTCAAATCGCAGTCGTCGGCAATAAATCCGATAGGCCTATACGGACTGTCAATGTTCGATTGGAGCATCTTGGCAATGGACAATCCTGCCGATTGTATGCCGTAGATGAGCACCTTCTGCACATTGGCTTGGTGGTGGGAGATGTATTCAAATATCGTCTTAATAGTTACACGCCAACCGAACAATAGCGTTGCTGCAACAAAGATATATATTACTAGCACCGTAGTTAGGAATGGGTGATTGACGGAGATTGTCGCTGACTTGATAATCACATTGATAATGATTGATACCAATCCGGTAGCAACTACGGATAGTGCTACTTTAATGGTATCAATAAAGGTGGAATAGCGCAATATACCTGAATAGGTGTGAAATACCCAGAAAAACAATGTCTGTAGCGCTACCACTATCATGCATTGTGCCCATATAGGCATCAGTAAGTCTTCTGTTCCATAGGTAAACAGACTATTTCCGATAGAAAAACTAATAATAACTGCTACGAATACAATCAGCAAATCTAATAGCAAAACACCCCATCGAGGTAGATAGGATATATTGGTCCAATGCGAAAAGATATCTGATTTCGATACGTCTGTTAGTGATTTCATACTTATTCTATTGCGGATTTGATAGTCTCAACGATATAGTGCACATCTTCATCAGTTACATAAGGACCTGCAGGTAAGCACATTCCTACTTTGAAGATGGCCTCGCTTACTCCATTCAC
>JAFZGC010000040.1 GCA_017555595.1 Paludibacteraceae bacterium
ATTACTTGTGGTTGTCCCACTTGCAACTCATATCCTTCGCGACGCATGGTCTCTACCAATACACTCAAGTGCAACACGCCACGACCAAACACATTCCACGATGTCTCGTCTGTTCCGCGCTCTACGCGCAACGCCAAGTTCTTCTCCAACTCTTTGTTCAAGCGGTCTTGGATATGGCGGGAAGTCACGAACTTACCGTCCTTGCCGAAGAATGGCGAGTCGTTGATGGTGAACACCATCGACATTGTTGGCTCGTCGATTGCAATTGGATCCAATGCCTCTGGGTTCTCAAAGTCGCAAATGGTATCGCCGATCTCAAAGCCCTCAATACCGATAAGTGCGCAGATATCGCCTGATTTCACTTCATCCACTTTCGCACGACCCATACCGGCAAAGGTGTGTAGCTCTTTGATTTTGCATCTCACCTTGCTGCCATCTTTCTTCGCGAGGGTCACGTTCTGACCGTTCTTGAGTGCACCACGGTGTACGCGTCCCACAGCGATACGACCCAAGTATGGACTATAGTCGAGACTTGTGATCAGCATCTGTGGTGTTCCGTCCAACATCTCTGGCGCTGGCACGTGCTCAATGATGGTGTCCATCAATGCGGTGAGGTCAGTCGTTGGCTTGTGCCAATCGGTGGACATCCAGCCGTTCTTAGCCGAACCGTAGATGGTTTGGAAGTCGAGTTGTTCCTCTGTAGCATCGAGGTTGAGCATGAGGTCAAAGACCTCCTCTTGTACCTCATCTGGACGGCAGTTGAGTTTATCTACTTTGTTGATTACTACGATAGGTTTGAGATTGAGCTCAAGGGCTTTTTGTAGCACGAAGCGAGTCTGTGGCATAGGGCCCTCAAAGGCATCCACGAGCAGCAGTACGCCGTCTGCCATGTTCAGTACGCGCTCCACCTCACCACCGAAGTCAGCGTGGCCCGGAGTGTCAATCACATTGATCTTGCAGCCCTTGTATTCAATGGCTACGTTCTTCGCCAAGATGGTGATACCGCGCTCACGCTCAAGCTCGTTGTTATCGAGGATAAGCTCACCTTTTTGCTCGTTCTCACGAAACAGGTTCGCGGTGTACAACATCTTGTCAACCAAGGTCGTTTTACCATGGTCAACGTGTGCGATGATTGCTATATTTCTGATGTTTTGCATATTCTTTTTGTTAGTGCTGTGCCTAACAGCAATCGCGCCTTGCGTACGCGCGTATTAGGCACAATATAAAAAATCAGGCAAAGGTACTACTTTTTTTGCAGATATGCAAGCATATACGTGAAAATCCAAGATAACCGCATCAAATTTTAGCAAATATATTCATTTTTCTGCTATCCTAAGCACAAATGATTGTCAAACTACAAGGAAAGTAAAAGATAGTATGGTAGTGGTACGGAATGATAACGGGAGAGGCTGTAGAAAAGCTATATCCATTTGCAGTTAAATGCCAACAAGTATCGCAAGGTTGCTACCCTTGCGCTAACTCTTCGATAGGATCAGGTCATTGATGACCAAGCTGGCGAGAGTCATACCGAAGACACCTACTACTGGAGCAAGGGTACCTTTGTCACCACTTATCTCTTCGGAATAGACACAATGAATTTTAGAAGCAGGCAGTAGTCCTGCCTTTTTCATTTTGGTGCGTAATGCACGCGCGAGAGGGCAACCTTGTACTTTCCAGAATTCTGCAGTACGAATCTTCTGTGGGTCGGTTTTGCGACCTGCCCCCATACTCGAATAGACTTTGCAGCCCGCTTGCGTAACGCGATAGAGTAGCAACGCTTTGCACTCCACCATATCAATGGCATCCACTACAATATCGTATTGCGAAAAGTCGAAGGTGTCGGCGGTATCAGCATTATATTGTCGATCAATGGCTTGAACATCAGCTTTAGGGCAAATCTGCAGCAGACGTTTCTGCATTTCAAGGACTTTGCTTTGTCCTACATTCTCGTGGGTTGCCACCACTTGACGGTTGAGGTTGGTGGTATCCACCTTATCGAAATCCACGATGGTTAGATGTCCAATACCTGTGCGGAGCAATGCTTCCGCGCACCATCCGCCTACGCCACCTACGCCAAAGAGTACCACACGTGCGTCCTGTAAGGCACGGAAACCCTCTTCACCAAGTAGTTGTATCGTTCGTGTAAACATTGGTCTGTTATTTATTTTGCTGCAAAGGTACGAAAAAAATTGCAGATATGCAATAGCGGATAGGTATATATTTTTAAAAATCGCACCCCGAAATGGGATGCGATTTCTAATGTTTACTTGTTCGTAAACTCAATAATTACTCTGCAACCTCAGCAGCAGGAGCCTCTACAGGAGCCTCCACCTTAGTAGCCTTCTTACCAGCACGACGTGTGGTTTTCTTAGCAGCTGCCTTAGGAGTCTTGAGCATATTCTCGTTGTAATCAACGAGTTCGATGATACACATCTCAGCCGCGTCACCAAGACGGAAACCAGTACGAAGGATACGAGTGTAACCACCTGGGCGGTTAGCAATCTTCTCAGCTACGTTTTGGAAGAGCTCGGTAACAACAGTTTTTTGTTTGAGTTTAGCGAACACCAAACGGCGGTTAGCCGTAGTATCCTCTTTCGCATGGGTCAGCAATGGCTCTACATACATACGGAGAGCTTTTGCCTTCGCCAAAGTGGTCGAAATGCGCTTGTGCATAATCAATGAGCAAGCCATGTTAGAAAGCATTGCATGACGGTGCGCTGCTTTACGACCAAGATGATTGAATTTCTTATTGTGTCTCATTATTTTACTTTTTTTAATTAATCATTAAGTTTGAATCTACTAATATCCATCCCAAACGCTAATCCGTTACGCTCGAGGAGTTCATCTAACTCGGTCAAAGACTTCTTACCAAAGTTACGGAACTTGAGCAAGTCTGCACGGTGATATTTAACCAACTGACCCAAGGTATCTACCTCTGCAGCACGCAAGCAGTTGAGAGCACGTACAGAGAGATCCATATCTTGCAGGTGTTGGTTAAGCAATTGACGCATACGCAAGAACTCCTCATCGAGGATATCGTCAGCAGGTTTAACTTGATCTTCAATGATAATACGTTCCTCAGAGAAGAGCATAAAGTGATAGATCAACAATTTGGCTGCTTCAGTCAATGCGTTTTGTGGTGTAATAGAGCCATCGGTGAGAATCTCCAATGTGAGTTTCTCATAGTCAGTACGTTGCTCAACACGATAAGGGTCAATGCTATATTTCACATTGCGGATAGGTGTATAGATGCTATCAATAGCCAACACTCCAATAGCGTCATTAGCTTTTCGATTCTCATCTGCTGATACATAACCACGTCCTTTGTTGAGTGTGATTTCAATTTCAAAATCGGCTGTTTCATCCATCTCTGCCAACACCAATTCAGGGTTGAGTACATCGAATGATTGAAGGTAGCTGTTGAGTTCGCCAGCAAGCAAGGCATTGCTGCCCTTGACGTGCATACGAATAGTCTCTCCATCAGCCTCTACACCATCCTTGCGGATAAAACGCACTTGTTTGAGATTGAGAATCAAGTTGGTAACATCGGTGATAACACCTGGGATAGTAGCAAATTCATGATCAATACCATTGATCTTAATTGAACAGATAGCAAAGCCCTCAAGTGAGCCAATAAGCACACGACGAATAGCATTACCTACTGTGATACCATAACCCGGTTCGAGCGGACGGAACTCAAAAACGCCACGCTTGTTGCTCGAATCCAACATGATAACCTTGTCAGGTTTAATAAAATCTAATATTGCCATGAATTTAATTTTTATTTAGAGTACAACTCGACGATTAATTGCTCCTTGATATTCTCAGGAATCTCCTCACGTTGAGGCATATTGAGGAACTTACCAGCTTTGTCAGCCTCGTTCCACTCCAACCAAGGATACTTGCTGTGGTTGAATCCATCAAGTGAAGCAGTGATAACCTCTAACGATTTAGCTTTCTCTCGCACAGCCACAACTTGACCAGGCTTAACTTGGTAAGAAGGAATGTTGAGCACTTTGCCATCTACTGTGATGTGGCGGTGGCTAACAAGCTGACGAGCAGCAGCACGAGTAGGAGCCATACCAAGGCGATACACTACATTGTCGAGACGAGACTCAAGCAATTGGAGAAGAATCTCACCTGTAATACCTTTGATACGTGAAGCTTGAGAAAAAAGGAGACGGAACTGACGCTCAAGTACACCATAGGTGTATTTTGCTTTTTGCTTCTCAGCGAGCTGAGTACCATACTCAGACATTTTTTTACGGCGGTTTACACCATGTTGACCTGGAGCGTAGTTACGACGATCAAGCACTTTGTCAGGACCGAAGATAGCCTCTCCGAAACGACGTGCAATACGTGATTTTGGTCCAATATATCTTGCCATTTTATTACGTTTTTAATAGTTAAACAATAATTATACACGACGACGTTTAGGAGGACGGCAACCATTGTGAGGCATAGGAGTAACGTCAATAATCTCAGTTACTGCAATACCTGCGTTAGCGCAAGCGCGGATAGCGCTCTCACGACCTTGTCCAGGACCTTTAACATACGCTTTAACTTTGCGCAAACCAAGATCGTAAGCGACCTTTGCGCAATCCTCAGCAGCAGTTTGAGCTGCGTAAGGAGTATTTTTCTTTGAGCCACGGAAGCCCATTTTACCTGCAGATGACCAAGAGATCACTTGACCCTCGCCGTTTGCAAGTGTTACGATTACATTGTTGAAAGAAGACATCACGTGAAGTTGACCAACACCGTCAATCTTTACGACGCGCTTCTTAGCTGCAACTGTTTTCTTTGCCATAATTGATAGATATTAACAGGTTGATTATTACTTAGTTGCCTTCTTCTTGTTAGCAACAGTTTTCTTTTTACCCTTGCGCGTGCGGGCGTTGTTCTTGGTTGATTGACCACGTACTGGAAGACCGATACGGTGGCGTACACCGCGATAGCAACCGATATCCATCAATCGCTTGATGTTGAGTTGTGTTTC
>JAFZGC010000041.1 GCA_017555595.1 Paludibacteraceae bacterium
GCTCCATGCTGCATAATCAATACGATAGACATTCACCGCATTAGCCAAACTGATGGTCAAGCCTGCAGTTGGCTCCAACAATGGAGTAGCACCAACGCATGGGTAGTCTGGCTCTGGATTAGGAGTAGGCTCTGGATCAGCTACATTAGCCTTAACAATCATGCTACCCGTAGCGCTATTATTAAATCGGAAATACATATATCCGTCAGCATCGGCGTATTGTGTCAAAGCTGCTAATTCATCTTTTGCAAGCGTCAACGTGTCGCGCGAACCATCAGAAGCAATAGAAACTTCTTTATATAATTTCACATGTTCGTTGCTCTTATTCAACGTAAAACCTTTGCAGGTATCACACAAGAAAATCTTCATCGAACTTGTTCCTTTCCAATAGAGTTGTACATCTTGCTGTGCCCATTGCTCTATATTGACACGCCAAGCTGTAGAAGTAGCATTACGCTGGAGACGAACACTATCGTTAACAAAA
Organism: Paludibacteraceae bacterium; assembly: GCA_017555595.1. Lineage (GTDB taxonomy): Bacteria > Bacteroidota > Bacteroidia > Bacteroidales > Paludibacteraceae > Colicola. The sequence continues at coordinate 485 of JAFZGC010000041.1, forward strand.
AGCTCATCGGCACCTTCTGCACATACGCCTGCAGACCATAATACTGGAGTAATAGTAGTAGGTACAGAAGAAATAAATTTCACAAACACTTGCTCACTTGCCTCATCACAAATAGCCTTCATTTGTTTTTTCGACAAAGACAACTCATTTGCGAACGTATAAGTGTCCACAATGGTGGTAAAATCTATTGAGGTCGAAAATTGTGCAGTAAGCTGTTTTGAAGATGTAGAGGTCCATAAAACGCTGTGATTTTGCCAAGTAGTAGGAAAATAATATACTTGCTCTGACGCATTAGCAACTACCTCGCTCGCGTGATCCAAAGCCATTGGAATCGCCTTTGCCATCGCTTCATCCATTGGTTTTTGCTCAACAATCAACTCTCCTTCTTCCGCACATACGGTACGCAGGTAATATACACCGCCTTTACCAAAGAGCGAAATATAATCAGAAATCTCTTGTTTGCTAAAGTTGCGAATATTCTCTCCATTGCCTTTGTCTGGATGTAACACAAACATATCCAAAGCGCAATTGTCACCTGTCAGTTTCATCTCAAAATTACAATCCTCACCTATCCACACGGTCGCAGGCGATTCAGTACCCGTCCAACGGAAGCGAATACTATCGTTCTTCCACTCAGCAAATGGCAATACATAACTATCGCTTTCATATTGCAAGCCCGTAACAATAGTGTCTGGCATGTTGAGCCAAATAGAGTTCTCTACACACGCCTTAAACGTAGTATCTGGTGCCATGCGAATCTCACCCGCACAAGGTGCAACTAATTGCACAAAAGCCTCTACATTGTAGGTTACATTATATTGAGCCATCAATTCACGATAGCTTTCACCTATAGTCAATGAATAATACTTATTGTAATTCGCATCGTACTCATCAGAAAAAGTCAAAATAAGTGGCAATGAAAGTCCCCAGCCAGTACCTACTTTGAGCATCTCTACAATATTAGGATCATCATATACACCAGGAGTACAAGTGAAATCTACATAGATTTTTGGCGCTTGGTCTATAGTTGTTTCTGGATAGAAATAGCAAGTCATTGGCAAATCGTAAGTAGATGCCGAATAGTAATATGTACCCGCAGCAGGTACAGAACCTACATAAGAAGTATCTACTGGAATAGCATTCTCACAAGTCAAACCATCTGGCTCTTGTGCAAAAAGAGTAGCACTTGCCAATACAAGTACAGCCACTAACAGAAAATTAACATGTTTCATATTCATTGTTGTGTATTTATAATTATTTCCCTATTATTTACCTTCGCAATTGGTCGCCGACTTGGTTCGGCGGTATATCACCCATGCCCATAGAACGCACAGCAAGAGTAAGAACGGAATAGCATCCGACATCGGCATCCAATACCAACCAAATCCTGTATCATCTTGCTTACTATCAAACCAGTCGCGGAAAGATTCCCATGCACCTGAGTTCATAAAATCGTTATGTTCGGGATTTTCTGGATCATACTCCTCACCCGTTACACCCTTAAACCAAAGGCGGAATAAAATATCTTCGGTTATTTGATTAGAGCCACTACCGTACCCCCACATATCACTAGATAACCAACTATACCATCTATCTTCAATCACCCCCGAATTCCGTCTGCCAGTGATACCTGCATACGAATTAGTTGTTCCTCCATACACACCCACATACTGGTCATATGTACCTGATAAGCTACCACCATAGACAGAGGCAGTATAGCCACCCATACCGTAGTTAGCCGACATGACAGCCATCATATCGCCCGATGACACCGTAGCAGGGTCAACAGAAGGGGTGTTCTTCATACGAGCCGCCGTATAAGTGATAGGAGACATAGCCATTGCGCCATGAGCCACTGGCGATTGGCTATTAGACATAGCAGCACTACGCGCACTACCACCCATAGCAGCACCACCATTGCCGCCACCACCAAAAGACTTAACCTCTGCGCTACTGGTCAAATGCAAACCAGCGCCAGAAGCACCGCCATAGGTTAGAGGCGAAAGGTTAGAGGTTAAAGGCATAGTGGCGGCACCACTATACGCGCCCGCGTAAAATGAAGAAGAACGCGCGCGCGAAAGAGAAGACGAAGACAGACCTAATGCCAAACCGCCATCGTTAGAATAACCTGATAATGTTGCGCTCGTAGAACTATACCCACCCGCAGAGGTACCAGACACCTCGTTATACATCTCGCTCGGACTCCAGAAATCAGCGTCCTCTGTGCTCGATAACCATACAAACATGCCACACAACACAGCACATAGGAGGACACCTATAAATACATTTACATTTTTGTTCATCTCTTTACTTTCAATACCTATCTTAAAAAATTAAACATTAATTCAATCCTTTTGATAGCCAACCGATACGAAAGTAAGATGATAAGATGGAAGTAGTAAAACGTCACGTCCAGCACCGCAAACCATACAAAAAAATGGATCCCTATCGTACAAACCATAGGTATCCAATATCCACTCAATCACCGCAAAACAGGAAACCTATGCCAACCACCTGTTGCTCTACAACAAGGAGTTAGAATCGTATCAACTGTTTCTACTTTGGGTTATTAAGTGCGGAAATTTGCGAAGTCTCGAACAGCAAACCAAAGCGTAAACAACGCTATAAAAATATGTCCTAAATCATTCAAAAAGCAAACTGCATACGTCCGCAAAAAACGATTTAGGGCGCAAAGGTAGTACAAATATTTTATATGACCAAACATTTTTGCTATTTTTTGCATAATTTGAATCATTTTTAGAAAAAAGGTACAAAATATTAATATTTCTGTCACTTTGTTAACAACGGCACAAAACAGTGGGGGGGTAATACACTGAATACCAACATATTACAATCATATTACCAACCCAACACCAACGAACAACAAAATAGGGTATTCAATGAGCCGATGAGAAGAAAATGTTAAAAACGCGAATACCTAATAGTAGGTATTGCGAAAATGAAAAAAATGCAGTACCTTTGCAGCCGAATTTGGATAAGTGGGCAAAAAAAGAAACTATCGTGCAACGGCATAAAATGGCACAATGCGAATACATAGAACAAGGTGTGCAAATTCAGGAGGTAGATGCTCGTGAGTTGGAGGTTCAATTGGTGCGCACCGCCGCGCTGATGGATAGGCATCAGCCGTTTGTGGTATTGCTGACGCATTACGATGAATTGGTACAAACGGAGCACAAACTGGACTATATGCTGCTAGGCAAATTGCTGGGTGTGCGTATCGGTCTAGCGGAAGAGAAAGCGGAGATTCTGGCGGAGGAAGATAGTTTTCGCCATGTGCATGTGAGCTATGGAAAGGATGTAGAGGAGGCAATAACACGGGTGATTGATGTGATTGTAACCCTGCCGAATGTGCGCGAGAAGTATTCCAAGCGTTATATGGCAGTCCGCATGTTGGAGCGTCCCGATGAGATGTTGGCATTGCTTCCACATAGCGAAGAGCTGATCCGCGTAGCCGCAGAAGAGCGTGCACGATTGCTCTACGAATATGGTTTAACCGCCAAAGAGGTGATTGCGCAAGCGCGTCGAGGATTTGTGCATGGAGCACTAGAGGAGACCCTTACTCACGCACAACATGATACGGGACACTCGCTCGCAGATAAGATAGATAAGATACTGACCAACAGATGGATAGGTCTGCCACTATTGATGCTGGTGCTGTATGGTGTATTCGAATGTACCTTTACATTGGGCGCCTATCCGCAAGAGTGGATCACTATGGGCGTGGAGGCGTTGGCAGAATGGTTGCGCGGGATAATGCCAGCAGCTTGGTGGAGCAGTCTGCTATTGGATGGCGTGTTGTTGGGTATAGGTGCGGTGTTGGCATTTCTGCCGAATATCATCATCATGTTCTTCTTCTTGAGTTTGATGGAAGACTCGGGTTACATGGCGCGTGTGGCATATACGATGGATAAATGGATGCACCGCATAGGATTGCACGGTAGTTCGTTCATCCCTATGCTGATGGGCTTTGGATGCAATGTGCCCGCTATCATGGCAGCAAAGGATATTACCAATAAGAAGGACCGCGCCCTGACGATGTTGATGGTGCCATTTATGAGTTGTTCGGCGCGTCTGCCCGTGTATATGTTGTTCGTGGGTACGTTCTTCGCCGAGCAGAAGGCATTGGTGATGATGTCGCTATACGTATTGGGCGTAGTGCTGAGTATATTGTTTGCATGGGTTATGCAGCACACCAAGGCGTTTCGCCAGCCTAAGCACGACTATGTGAGTGAGTTGCCACCATACCGTCGTCCGACGTTGCGTAATACAGGGTTGCATATATGGGAGCGTATAGCCGATTACTTGCAGAAAATTCCTGCGGTGATTATTTGGGCGAGCGTGATTATTTGGGCGTTGACCTATTTTCCAACAGGTAATATGCAGGATATGGAACATAGCTATTTGGCAATGATCGGGCATTGGATGGAACCTGTGGTACGCCCATTAGGCTTTGATTGGAAGATGTCGGTATGTCTATTGACGGGGCTTCCTGCGAAAGAGGCAATCGTTTCTACCATGGGTATTCTGTATCCATCGGATGCAGCATTGTCGGCGTTTACGCCTTTAACAGCGTATGCGTTTATGGCATTTGTATTGCTATATTTCCCTTGCGTGGCAACTATCACCACACTGCGCAAGGAACTGGGGAAAAAATGGGCATGGTTTAGTCTGATACAGTCAATGGTATTGGCATGGGTGGTGAGTTTTATGATATACCAAGTAGGGATGATGGTTTAAGGTTAAAGGTTAGAGGCAAGAGTTATGAAAAAGAGTATATTAGCAGTATTATTGATGATTGCACCATGGGTGGGAATATATGCCCATGCGTGGGGTACGGTGTTGGATGATAAGGGCGAGCCGTTGGTAGGCGCGAATGTGTATTGGGCAGGCACGACTGTGGGTGTGGCAACCGACATTGATGGACGATTTCAGTTGGAACCCGTCAAAAGTACCAACCTGCTGGTAACCAGTTTCATGGGCTTTCACAACGACACGACCGAAGTAACCGCCCATAGCGAACTAACCATCGTGTTGGTGAGCAATTTGCTTTTGGAGGAAGTAGATATCGTAGAGCGTAAGATGGCAGTTTTGCGTTCGCGTATTTCGCCACTGACCACAGAGACCTTGACAGGCGAAGCACTTTGTATGGCTGCATGCTGCAATCTGAGCGAGAGTTTCGAGACTAGTGCTAGTGTGGACGTAGCTTACTCGGATGCTGCAACAGGTGCAAAACAGATTCGTTTGCTCGGATTGAGTGGCACTTATGTGCAACTCCTCACGGAAAATACCCCTAATATCCGCGGATTGGCACAGTCGTTTGGCATGGAGTATATCCCTGGGCCTTGGATGGATGCGATACAGGTAAGTAAGGGCACGTCGTCCGTACTCAATGGTTATGAAGCTATCGCAGGACAAATTAACGTGGAGTATCTTAAACCACAAACTCAAGATCCTATCGCACTCAACGCTATGATAAGTACTGAGACACATGCCGAAGTGAATGTGACTGGCGGTTGGGATTTGAACGATAAGGTTTCTACGGGAATCTTATTCCATGCGCAAAACATGTCGTTGGAACTCGACCATAACCACGACGGCTTCTTGGATATGCCTAAGAACACGAATGTGAACCTGCTCAACCGTTGGTATGTGAAGACGGGCGATTATACGGGTCAGTTCCTCGTGCGCGGACTCTACGACCGCCGAATAGGTGGGCAAACAAAAAAGGCTCTCGCCTTATCGCCTTTCGCCTCTTCGCCTTATAAAATCGACCTCAACACATGGCGCGTGGACGGTTTTATGAAGAATGGTTATGTGTTTGATGCAGATTTGGGAACTTCCATTGGTATCATAGCTTCGGCATCCTATCACAATCAACAAAATACATACGGTCCTCGTCAGTGGAATGCAGCACAAACCAACTCCTATCTGAATGCCATCTTCCAAACATCGTTTGACGATTCGGCTACCGACCTGTGGGACGACCATCACCACAACCTCTCTACTGGATTGAGCGTGAATTATGACGGATATAAAGAGGAGATAAGGCTAATAGGCGATGAAGCGATAAGGCTAGATAACATGGAAATCACTCCAGGTATCTTCGCAGAATATACCTATACATATCAAGATAAGGTGACTTTGCTTGTAGGTATCCGTGAGGATTATTCTACGCGCTACGGGTTCTTCACTACCCCTCGTATGAACCTGCGCTATGCGCCATTCGAGTGGTGGACCGTTCGCGGTTCGGTAGGATTGGGCTATCGTTCTCCTAACGCTATTGCCGACAACGCGGCGTATCTAGCCAGCAACCGTATGTACTATTTTGGCGATGGGCAATTGGCGATGGGCGATGCAGAATTAGCACAAGAACGTTCGATGAATACGGGTGTTTCTACGGTGTTTTATATCCCAATGGGCAAGCGTGAGTTGCAGTTGTCGGGTGAATACTACTACACCAAATTTTTCGATGGCGTAATAGCCGACATGGATCGAAGTCTGAACGGTATCACCTTATATAATATGCACGATGTGGATGGATCACAATACTTCTCTCACAACTGGCAGGTAGAGGCAACGATGGAAATTTTGCGTGGTTGGACGATGACCGCTGCGTTCCGCTATACGGATGTGAAGCAAACGACATTCAACACCGCAGCCAACGAGTGGCTATTGCGCGATAAACCGCTGCAAAACAAATTTAAGGGTATTATCACCACTAGTTATCAGACTCCCCTCAAAACTTGGCAGTTTGACTTGACCACGCAATTTAACGGCCCAGGTCGTATGCCAGATGGTTTTAAGAAACCAAGTGGAAGCAAACAATATTTCACAGACGACATGGAACAAGTGCATCACAAGTGGTATCCACAATTACTGGGACAAATTACCAAATACTTCCGTACATGGTCCATCTATCTTGGCGCAGAGAACATGACCAACTTCACGCAGGATAATCCGATTGTAGGCGAGAGGTTAGAGGCGAAAAGCGAAAGGCACGGAGGATTTGTCAATCCTCATTCGGCTAACTACGACGCATCGATGATTTGGGCACCTATCCATGGCTGGAAGCTATACTTAGGTTTCCGTTGGGCACTTGAGCGCGAGGAGTAATGTTGAATTTTGAATTAAGAATTATGAATATGAAGCGAGTAATTTTATTTTTGATGGCAGTATTGCCAATGGCATTTATGCTCTCTACCGCAGAAGCAAAGCCAAACAAACAAACCGTAGTGTTGTATGTAGATTTGCATTGCCAAGACTGCTGCAACAAGATTTTGAAAAACATTCCTTTTGACAAGGAATTGAAAAATGGTGTGAAGGATCTTGTTTTTGACTTGGAGGCGAAAACAGTAACAGTTACTTATGATGCCAACAAGACAGATGTGCCTGCTATTCAAAAAGCATTTGCTAAGATTGGCAAGCCAGCTACCACACACAAGTCCGAACATTCGCACCACGAGGAACATCATCACGATCACCATGGGCATCAACATTAAAAAAAGAGGCACTTGCCTCTTTTTTTAATCTATTCTTGCAAAGTGAGTGTACATTTGTTTTGATTGACAACCAATGAATAATGGTTCATCATCTTCAACGGATAATTGCTATCAATATGCCCCGAAGGACAATTGAATAGCACTGGAAAATCATATTCCGCAACAACATTGCGAATCGACTCAAATACAGAACATCCCATAGAAGAATCGTCATCGCAATCTGTAAACTGACCAACTACCAATCCGCCTATACGCTCGAACACACCGCTCATACGCAAATTATGCATCATCCGATCTACGTGATAATGCTTCTCACCTATCTCTTCAATAAACAAGATCGGAGGGGTTATACATTGATCAATAATATGATGCAAATCATATGGTGTACCCTGCAAGCCATACAACAAACTCAAGTTACCACCTATCAACGTCCCGAACACTTTTCCCTGTCTGTTCAATGGAGATGGTACAACCGACAATGCATCTATTGGTTCACCCAATAATATTTTTTTCTCTGCAACAAGAGCCAAATCATCATCAGGTAATAATGATATATCCTTGCACATATTACCGTGCAAAGATGCTACACCGTTTAAACTCATCAAACTATGAAGAGCCGTGATATCTGAAAAGCCGACCACCAATGGCCATTGTTCTTTAGGACGTTGTGGCAACTCAATTCGATCTAAGATACGTTGTAGCCCATACCCCCCTCGGCTACAAAGAATAATATCTACTGTCGTATCAGCAAAAGCCTCATTCAAATCAGCCAATCGGTCATCATCAATCGCGGCAAAACGACCATTATTGCCGTACACATGCTCTGCTAAAGACACACGAAATCCCCACAACTCAAGGCGAGTTTTGGCTTGATTAATCCATTGTGCATCTATTGCACTCGCAGGAGATAATATATGAATATGCTTCATCGGCTGCAAAATTACTACAAAAAATGCATATTGACAAGAAAAACACCAAAATATTTGCTTTTAGCTGTATTTTAAACAAGGAATAGGTAGGTTTATTTGCGTATGTGCATTTTTTGCAGTATCTTTGCAGCATGTTTTAACGAAAAGCATCATGAATTGGTTACATAGTCTGTTTTTGGGTTCTGGCGTAGTCCACTCTATATTCATTTTAACCCTCGCCATCGCTTGTGGTATATTTCTTAGTCATCGTTTAAAATTTAAGGGTATCACTTTGGGCATCACGTGGATATTGTTTTGCGCTATTGCTTTTGCACATTTTGGTATGCACCTTGACCCAGTAGTGGAGAGTTTCGCCAAAGATTTTGGTCTTATCCTATTTGTCTATTCCATTGGTTTGCAAGTTGGGCCAAGCTTCTTCTCCTCATTCGGGAAAGGAGGTATCAAACTCAACCTGTTAGCCATGTGCATTGTGTTGTTGGGATGCGTAACCACGTACATTATTCATTTATTAGCCGATATTGATATCGCCACAATGACAGGCGTACTGTTTGGTGCTGTGACCAACACTCCAGGTTTAGGTGCAGCACAACAAGCTTTTAATGATATAACTGGTATTGTTAATCCAACCATTGCCAGTGGTTATGCAATGGCTTATCCACTTGGTGTAGTGGGCATTATCCTTACGTTATTAGCCATGCGATGGATTTTTCGCATCACATTAGACAAGGAAGAAGCACGTGTACAAGCTGAAAATAGTACGCAGAAAGAAATCGAATACATTGATATATTACTCACCAATCCCCAAGTGGAAGGTGCCTACATTCGCGATATAAGCAGATTGTGTAATATAGACTTAGTGATTTCTCGCCTAATTCGTCCTTCAGGAGAAGATGAGCTGCCTGATGTAGATACGCAACTACATGTTGGCGATCGAATACGCGTAGTTGTGGATAAAGAGCACGAGCAAAGTGTGTTGTTATTAGGCATGGAAACATCTATTCAAACCGACCCCAAGCAAGTTGCACATTTGGTGTCACGCCACGTTGTAGTGACCAAACCAGAGTTGAATGGTAAACGAATCGGTGATTTAAATGTACGTGCTACCTATCACGTTTCTATCACTCGTATTCGTCGCGCAGGTATTGAATTGTTGGCTACTCGCGATTTATACTTGCAATTAGGCGATCGCATCACAGTTGTAGGCGATGAACGTGCTGTAAACAAGATAGAGCGTTTGCTTGGTAATTCCACCAAGCGCTTGGATATCCCTAATTTGGCCTCTATATTTTTGGGAATAGCTATGGGCGTGGCATTGGGTATGTTGCCTATTATGCTACCAGGATTAGGTCAACCCTTCAAGTTGGGTATAGCAGGAGGTTCGCTATTGGTGGCTATTCTACTTGGCTGTTTCGGACCAAAAATGCATGTGATAACTTACACGACAAGTAGCGCCAATCTAATGATACGCGAAATTGGTATTGCTTTATTCTTAGCCGCAGTAGGTTTTGGAGCAGGTAAGACATTTATCCCTAC
>JAFZGC010000042.1 GCA_017555595.1 Paludibacteraceae bacterium
ATGATGGAGTTTATCCCGTTGTATGAAGGATTTTTGACCTACGGCGGTATAGATGTGCGTTCGATAGAGGCGATGGCAGAGGGCTTGTACGAGTCACTTGACATGGATTATCTGAGCCACGGGCCCGAGTTTATCAACTACTTGGTAAACGAATTGGATGCGTATGGCGTACCAATGATCAAGCCAGCGGGTGGATTGGGTGCACACATTGATTGTCAGGGATTTGTGCCTGATATGCCACATGATCAGTACCCAGCAGCCGCAGTAGCAACTGCCTTGTATATCGCTGGTGGTATTCGCGGAATGGAGCGCGGAACATTGTCTGAACAACGCGAACCAGACGGCACAGAACGCTTTGCAGAGCTAGAGTTGATGCGACTGGCTATGCCTCGCCGTGTATATACACTTTCGCAGATAAAATATGTGGCAGACCGCGTGAAATGGCTGTGGGATAACCGCCAATTGATTGGTGGACTGAAGTGGGTGGAGGAGCCACAAGTGCTACGATTCTTCTTTGGTAGATTGAAAGAGATTGGGCACTGGCAAGAGGAGTTGGTATCGAAGTTCAAAGAGGACTTCGGAGAAAGTTTGTAAGGAAAATCTTTGATTTAATTTGCATATATCAAGATTTTTCATTACCTTTGCACGCTTTTTTGTGTGAAAAAGAGTAGGGGTTGGCAAATCAACGCTATACCACACTAAACAACCGATAACAATACTACACAATACATTATGTTTAGAACCAACACTTGTGGCGAGCTTCGCCTCGCCGATGCAGGCAAAACAGTGACCCTCGCAGGATGGGCACAACGAATCCGCAAAATGGGCGGTATGACATTCATTGACCTTCGTGACCGCTATGGTATCACGCAGCTCGCATTCCAATCAGATGGCAGCGCAGAGCAAGACGCTTTGCTGGAGGCAGCCAATGGGGTAGGGCGCGAGTTCGTACTCCAAGTGACGGGAGAAGTGATTGAGCGTCAGAGCAAAAATACACAGATTCCTACTGGCGAAATCGAAATCAAAGTAGCCGAGATGAATATCCTGAATGCAGCCGTAACTCCTCCTTTCACTATCGAGGACGAGACCGACGGTGGCGATGATATTCGTATGAAATACAGATACTTAGACTTGCGTCGTAATTGCGTAAGAAAGAACCTCGAACTCCGCCACAAGATGGCCTTCGAGGTGCGCCGTTACTTGGATGAGAAGGGCTTCTTGGAGGTAGAGACACCAGTATTGGTAAACTCAACCCCTGAGGGCGCACGCGACTTTATCGTGCCAAGCCGTATGAACCCAGGACAGTTCTACGCTTTGCCACAAAGTCCACAAATCCTCAAGCAACTCCTTATGGTCAGCGGTTTTGACCGTTACTTCCAAATCGTGAAGTGTTTCCGTGATGAGGACCTCCGTGCGGACCGCCAACCAGAGTTCACACAAATCGACTGCGAGATGTCATTCGTAGAGCAAGAGGATGTGCTCCAGCTCTTCGAAGGTATGTCTAAACACCTATTCAAGTCCATTCTCAACATCGAGCTCGACGATTTCCCACGAATGACTTGGGCAGATGCGATGAAATACTATGGTAGCGACAAACCAGATACACGCTTCGGTATGACTTTCGTGGAGCTCCAAGACCTCTTCCACGCTTTTGAGGCAGAAAAAGAGGAGAAGTTCAGCGTCTTCGCTAATGCGGCTTATATCGGCGGTATCTGCGCTACTGGTTGCGCTACATACACCCGCAAGCAACTTGACGCCCTCACAGATTATGTTAAACGCCCACAAATCGGCGCTAAGGGTATGGTTTATGCCCGCGTAGAGGCTGATGGCAATGTTAAGTCAAGCGTGGATAAATTCTATACACAAGAGCAACTCCAAGTTATCGCTAAGGAGATGAACGCTCAACCAGGTGACTTGATTCTCATCCTCTCTGGCGATGATGCGATGAAGACCCGCAAGCAACTCTGCGAGCTCCGTCTTGAGGTTGGTAAGCAACTTGGTTTGCGTGATCCTAAGAAGTTCTCCTGCCTCTGGATCGTGGATTTCCCAATGTACGAGTGGAGCGAGGAGGAGCAACGCCTCATGGCTATGCACCATCCATTTACCAGTCCAAAACCAGAGGATATTCCATTGATGGACACCAATCCTGCTGCTGTGCGTGCTAACGCTTACGACATGGTTATCAACGGTGTAGAGGTTGGTGGTGGTAGTATCCGTATCCACGATGCGGCTCTCCAACAACGCACCTTCGAGATCCTGGGCTTCACTCCAGAAGAGGCACAACTCAAGTTCGGCTTCCTCATGAACGCCTTTAAGTTCGGTGCACCTCCTCATGGTGGTTTGGCATACGGCTTGGATCGCTTCGTAAGTTTGTTCGCAGGTTTGGATAGCATCCGCGACTGCATCGCATTCCCAAAGAACAACCAAGGTCGCGATGTGATGTTAGGTGCTCCTGGCTTGGTGGATCAAAAGCAACTGGATGAGTTGTTGATTGATTTAAGAGAGACCGCTACGCTGTAAGACCGCTCACAGAGTTCGCTGTCAGATATATTTATATAAGGAGTAAATGCATAATCATACGTGCAAACTCCTTATATAATTTAAAATATCCTTTATTATTCCTAATTGCAATTATGTAAGACAAGAAAAGTGAATTTTTTTTGCATTTTGCAAAGTGGACTTTACAAAATAGCCCTGTTTTGGGGCTTTTTTTTATAATAGGCACTCAAAACACCCATTACGGGGATTTTTCGCCATAGGCTGACACGAGAGGTGTCAGTGGTCATATAATAGACAAGTAGGGGGTTCCCCTTTCTCACGGAGAAAGGGCAGAAAGAGAGTAGGCGGGGTTTTGTACTTTAAAGGTCTTATACGCGCACGCAACCTCATTCGGTTGCTCACTACGTGGCGCATTTTGGTGCTAATTCAATAGGCTTTTTTCTTTTTGGTGTTTAAGTAACTATGCAGCACACATCAGATAATAACAAAATAGGACTAAAATACAAGTATTTCAATCCTATTAAGTGAGATAAGTGAGATAAATGAAATTATACAAACAATGTTACATATAAAGGTGCAACAATGCAAGATAATAATACCAATATACCAACAAGGTATAACAAAATTACAAATAATTTTGACAATATATATATAACTTTATCCATGACACTGCAAAGGTACAACTTTTTTTTTAATTATCCAAATCCTATAGGAGCTGATTTAGGCGCACCAAGTTTTTGCATCCATTTCAAACCTGCACCTTTGCCAAAATAAATAAGTCCAGCAGCCATTGCAACCTTTCCTAATACTTGTGCAACACCGCCAAAACGTGTCTCTGCTAATCTCCACCAACTTTCAGCACGAATAATAGCATTTTCACGCTCTTTACCCTCAAGACTATTTATATACTCATAAGTAAGATACTTATAATTAAAGTCCGTTGCAGCAGACAACTGCCTAACAATATCTTCTGCTATTTGTGTTTCGCGTGCAGACTCACGAGAATCAGCAGCATCAAGAAAATCCTGCAATTCTTCATATAACTTATCCTCTTGAGTATAGGTAAGAAATTTTTGTGCTTTAGTAAGCCCAACATTTTCAACTGCTTGTTGATAGTTAATATCCGATAATCGGTCTTGCAAATCATTAGATATTTTCAATTGTCGCTCTTGCTCTTTGCGATAAGATTCTAATGCCTGCCACTGCTCTTTATCAAAATTCAAACGATTATCAGCATTACGATTAGTAGTATCTGCTTGCAGTTGGGCTATTTCCTTCTGTATTTCAAGACTTGCAGCATGTTTCTTTTCATCACTTGCAATTTGCTTTGCTTGAGCAACTTCAGCAGCCTTAATTTGGGACTTTTGCAGGTCTTCTTGCGACTTAATTTGTGCATCTTGCATAGCAACATCAAGTAACGGTTGAATAGCACCGCTAACATCAACTTGCGGGGCTTGAGATTGAGCGGTATTTATTGGAGCGGGGGTATAAGAACCACCGCCATTAATGGCATTTAGTGCACCTGCTTTACTCATGCCTGCTTGCTCCATTAATCCTACTTGGTTAGTAGCCTTTGAACGCTCATAAGCCTTGTCCGATTCCGCAGTAGCATGAGCATTTTGTTTATCAACCATACGCTCATTATGCTTATTAGTAAGTATAGTACTCACAATATTAGCGACACTATCGAACATATCAAGTCCAAATCCTGCCCAGCCAAGTGCTTTTTTATAATTACCCATAATAATATCAATTATGTGTGCAGGCTTTTACACCTGCACACGGTTAAACATTAAAGATAGATAGAATGATATGGTAATGTCAATTCTGCCATAGTTTCGTGGTGTATGTTTGCACGCCAATAGTCTTCAGTTCTATCTTCCATAACGAACATATGCAACGGAGGGAAACAGTGAACAAACTCATAATTGAGTTTTGGACGACCGTCAGGGTCATACATGTTCCAACGTCTTCCAAACGTGTACATGTCTTGTGTGGTCAAGAACTCACCATGTTCAGTACTTTGACGAAATTTACTATCGTAGTAGCGTCCTTGATAGCCGAAAATGAGGGGGTCACTAACCAACTCAAAATTATCATTCCAAACTTTTGTCGGTAGAGAAACCAACTCCGAGTCATAGATAGCGTCCATACCAAGAGTTGCGAAATCTGGAATAGGATAATCATAACGGTCTAACTTATAGTACTGACGGTCACTACCATATGCATAAGTAGGTTGAGGTATAATACAAAATATCGACATAATAACACCACTTTCCTCACAATATCGCTCGAAATAATTACCTTTATCGTAGCCTTTAGCAAGACCACTACGGTCACCTGCAACGGTTGAGGATAAATCGGTTACAACGGTAGTATTATTCACAAGTGTACTGATTTCTGCCATATCTACCGAAGATGAAAGAATTTCAGGCAATCGTAAACGTGCATCAAGGTGCTTAACTCCCCAAGTGGTATAAATGAAGTCTTGGATTCGGTTACCATAAAATAACGCCTTACGCAAAAACTTTTGAGCACGCTTAACAGCATCTAATACGTGAAGACTGAAATACTGATTAGCAACATCAATATTAGTACCATCACGTGGCGACATACCACTTAAGAAATTAGTTGGAATATCAAACGTAGTTCCGTCACTAAAACGGACTTGATAAATATCCATATTCGCTCTATCCGCTTCAACAGTTCCGACACCTTCCATGTTTTGATAGGCAACATCAACTGTACGTTGAGATAGCATAGGCACAACTGCATCAGCAGTAGCAGGATTATCCAATGCAGTAGTATAAGAATCTTTCTCCCAGCAACGATGACGCGGAATAGTCAAAATAACCATTTCTGCATCACTAATAGTGTCATCTTTACGAGGTTTCAACGCGTCTTTCTCTAATAGTTGGTCACGATAGTTGTTATACCAAATGAGATACAAAACACGAAGATTTAACGCTTTCATCGGTTTATCACTAACATATGCAACATCAAAATAAGAACATTCATGCGCATTATAAGGAGTTGCAATCAAATATCGAGCGCGAATACCTTTCATAAACACATATATATAATCTTCCAAAACCATACGGTTCATGTTCAATAGGTCAAGATAAGAACCCTCGCCAACAAATGGCTTAAACAACTTGAAGATAAGTGATAGCAGGTTATATCCAAAATCAGTCAACAATAATTGAGTTGAGCCAACACCAACTTCATATTTAGCGCCATTAAGACGATAAAATCCCATACTACCTAAAGAAAATGAAATATCTTTAAGATATTCGGGAATTTGTGTATCGGGAGCAAAATACCATGACTTTTCCGCATTAGTTAGATTATTCCAATCACTAATACTACCTGCAAATATAGGTTTGGCTATGACTGGATAATTAAGACCGTCAACATCTGCATAATTTACATAGTCATATTTACACAAATC
>JAFZGC010000043.1 GCA_017555595.1 Paludibacteraceae bacterium
GCAATGTAATTGATAGTTCCTGCCATGTTCTTGTAAGGTTTAAGGAGTTAATGTTTAATGAGTTAATGTTTAATGGTTTCATGCGGTTCTGCCGCATGAAAGTCTTTCCACTAGCGAAGCTTATTGCTTTGCAAACACTTGTGCCACCACATACCCACGCAGGGTCACGTACTTCTTTTGCGCTTTGAATTTTGCTTCGTAGGTAGCTCGTTGCTCTGGATCCGCAAGGATAGTTGTTGCTTGCGATTGTGCAGCTTTGAAAGCATCACGCACAGCCTGTTGCGCCTCTGAGTTGCCACCGTCATACGGATTTTTCACACGCACACCAATGGTGGCATTGTCTTTCTTGCGGTTACGGAAATGAATCTCATCCGAACCAGAGAACTTCTTCTTCACCGAATCAAACGGTGTTGCATTCTTGATAATTGCCATAGTTAAAATTTAGGTTTAATGGTTAATAACTGGGGTTAATTTCGTTGCGCGAGCATCGGTCATTGCGACCTGCTTACCGAACGCGAGTGCAAAGGTAATCATAAAATCCCTTTTTTGTTGTTCAAATTTCACACTTGTGTCTTTTTTTCTTTTCCCACATGATTCTTCTCACTGTTTCTTCCGATAATCCCAGTTCTTTTGCCACCTCCAGATACACCATCATCACGGGCATCTTGCCCAACCGTGCGCTTACTGCTTTCGCGACTAAGGCGTATCTTCGTTTTGTACTTGCTCTGATTTGTTTTTTCTCCATTGTTGAATAAATCGTTGTTGGTTTTCTCTTTCTCTCTCTGTTGGCACATGCCCTTTACGGTTGGGGCAGCGTTGCAGGACATATTTCCCATGTAGTTTCCGTACATAGAACCCATCTTCCAATCGTATCTTCCCTCGTATTCCTTCCACAGGTTTCCTAAATGTCACTATCATATTTTTTGTACTCATCACTTATCACTCATAGTTCATAACTCCGACGCGCTCATCGGTCAATGCGATCTGCTAGTTGACGATTTCGCGACCACCATAGGACATCACTAGGACATCACTAAGACTTCTCTGTCTTTTCTCTTCCTTTGTCAGTTGGATATATATCCCGTAAAAACAGTGCTTCCGCTTTGGGGAGAGCGGACGGGAGGGGGCGCATGGGGCGCCCGTTTTCAAGGGGGATATATCCAACTGCTCATTTCCCATGTTCCTCTTCAAAACTCCATCATGCCCCCTTATACATTTCCCGAAACACAAATCCATAGATTGTGCCACCTATCTTGCGTTGGCGTTTCCACTTGCGCATATAGATATTGGTTAATACTGGGTCGCGGAGGACCTTCCATGTCGCAGCCAAGGTGCGAGCAAAACGAATCTGACTCTTGTTCATAAAACTAAAATTTTAAGGGATTATTTTTTATTAGCATAATTAGTTCAATTAGCCGTTAGATATAAATCGTTTAGGGACAGCAGGGACGGCTGGGACAGCACTTTTCTCTTTCTCGTCCCCGTACACGCGCGGACGAGTTTATAAAATCTGCTGTACCTGCTGTCCCTCATCAGTCTTTCAATATTCGCCTCAAAGCTGAAATTTCGTCTGTATCTCTTTGATATACAATCCATCCGCGTGTTTGGGTATTTCCAATTTTCCGTTTTGTCGCTTTGTATCCTGCTGTCCCTAACACCATCCCTAATCGGCTCAACGCCATCGGTTTCTTGATATTGCCGTAGGTGACGAGGTGTTCGCTGATCTGTGCGGTGGTCATAAACTCGCCTTTGCCCTCGGCTGGCACATCGAAGAGTATCGGTAGTAGCTGCTCCTCGTTGCTCTCGTCCCTGAAATGCTGGTTATGCTCCTCCAGCACCTCTATCTCATCCAAATCAAACCAATAGCAGAAAGTCGGGTCATTCGCCAATGCCCACGCCTGCGCATACATCTGCTCGTAGGGCAGGGTGGTGAAGAAGGGATTTTGTATGCTCTCCACCTCAAACGGCAACCAACGCCTATTGCCCGTGATGTCCGTCAAGAAATCCCGCCTATTGCCACTGGCGCAAAAACTCGCCAATCGCACCCTGCGCTCCTTGGTGTAGGCATACGCCGCACGCTCGTTCACATCCGTGGCGGTAATCACCGATTTCAGTTGATTGAGTTCACGGTTATTCATCGAGTCAATCTCATCAAGGGAGATAAGCCCAAACTCGGCAATGCGGAGACGTTCATCTTTGTTGAGGTCGGCAGAGTTGGCAAGTTTGCAGGCGTAGGCACGCAGGTGTGGCGGAATGAGATGTTCCAGCCAAGTGGTCTTGTAGATGCCTTGCTTGCCAATCAGCACGAGGACTTGATGATTCACCACCTCATCGTTCATCCAACTCGCCACCATCGCCACAAACCATTTCTTGAAGCATCTCCGCCATAATCTCTCGCCTCTCGCCTTATCGCCTTTAGCCTCATCGCCTAACGGTTTTACCGTCACTTGCTGCGCGACAAGGTCGATCCAATCAGGTTGATCGGGTGTGTAGCGAGGTAGCGCATTGACATACTCGCGTAGCGGATGCACATCGGGTATCAGATCCGATTGCAGTGCAGTCATCACCTCGCGTGAGGTGATATTCGCATCGTACTCCCGCGCACAATGGCACACGATAGAGTTGATGTCATGTTTGGAAAGTTCTTTCCAATACTCCTGCCTCTTGCCTTTCGCCTCATCGCCTAATAGCCTAATTTGCAGCTTATCGCTGACGACATCATGCCTCAGGCGGTTGTAATCGAGATAGTTCTCGGTGATATACTTGATAGCGGCTTCTTGTTTGGTCATATGTTTGTTTTTTTTTAGATTGCTTCGCTGTTAGATCGCCTACGGCTGTTAGACCGTTGCACTGTCGGATCGCTCATTATATTCGCTGTCGGACTCAAGGAATCTGACAGGCGTAGCCGTTCCGACAACGCAGTGGTCTGACTTCTGACAGCGCACAGCGCGGTCTTATTTCGCTGCAAAATTACTGCTTTTTTTTGACCCTCAAAAGGTCAAAATTTTGACCTTGTACGGTTTGCCGTATTGTTGTAACTTTGTCGAAAAATCCCTTAAATCAGACAATGTTATGACCTATTTAGATTACTTGCAAGTGCCTGAAAATGTAGCACATTTAGAGTTATTGTACCATTTTGGTGTTATTAGTGAAGCGCGCTATACGCACAATAAGATCCTGCTGGCGTATATAGACCTACGCCAGCAGCACCCTAAGATAAGCGACACAGAATGTGCTTATCTTTTATCCAGCAATCCGCAATACGCACTCTCAGAAGATAGCGTATTGCGGATTATCAAATGGGCAAAACGAAATGTATAGTTCAGCAAATCTTACCAGCCCAAAGCAGTTGAAGAAAATCCATGGCTGGCAATATCTCCACACCATTCAACCCAAATCGGTCATTAGATTTTGGGATTAATAGTTTCGAATTAAGAACAACCTTGTTGCAATTGAAATATCTCTTTTTGCTTGCTTATCTCCTTAGCTAATTCCTCCTCACTGGGTAATAGCAACTTATATTTTGAAGCAAAGATTTGCTCGTTACCTTTGAGAATAGAATAGCGTGCAATGTCTTTATCGGTTTGTGCGCACAATAAGATGCCGATTGTTGGATTGTCGCCTTCGTTGCGCTTTAACTCATCATACATTCGGACATACATATCCATTTGTCCTACATCTTGGTGAGAGATCTTTCCAACCTTCAAGTCCACCAACACAAATGCTTTCAATAAGTAATTGTAGAAAACGAGGTCAATGTAATAGTCCTCTTCCTCTGTACGAATGAGTTGTTGGCGTGCCACAAAAGCGAAACCTTTTCCCATTTCCATGAGGAAATCACTGAGATTATTAAGGATGGCTTGCTCTAAATCTTTCTCTTTATAACTCTTGTTGTTGGGCAAGCCAAGAAACTCTAATACGGTAGGGTTTTTGATGAACTCCAGTTTATCTTGTTGGAACTCAGCCGTTTTCTCTTTCATTTCTTGCACGACAGGCTCTTTGACTTGCGACATCAACAATCGTTCGTAATACTGGGTGCTGATATTACGATTTAGTGTGCGAACACTCCACATCTGCTCTGATGCTTCACGCATATACCAATTGCGTGCTGTTTCGTTTTCAACACGCATAAGTCGCTCATAATGAGACCAACTTAATCGGGCAGGCAGCGTCTGCCCGATTTGAATTCCAATATTCCCTAATTCAGCAGACGTTGTCTGCTGAATTGGTATTTGAGATTGGGCAGACACCGTCTGCCGAATTGGTAAATCATTGAATGTCAGATAAAACAATCTAAAACTTTTGATATTTGTTTCAGAATACCCACTACCAAATTCTTCTGTTAGAGCCTCAGATGCGATTTTAATGATGTGCGCACCATACTCTGCTCTTTCTTCGCCTTTTTGCATTTGTTCCACTACGCGTTGTCCAATAAGCCAATTAGCTTGTATCTGCGCATAGTCAATAGCCGCATACGCCATACTTCGTGTTGCACGAACAATTTGTTTTAAGGACTCTAAAAATTCCTTCTCTTCTTTATTGAACACAAGCTCTTTCATCTTTTTATCTTTAAAATTTCTCAAATAAAGGGTAAATTCTATTGGCACACTGGGCGAACGCTAAACCCATAGCAACGGCTGTAGTCGTACCTGAGCACACCGCTGGAACCGAAGTTCACGTCCCACGCGTGGCTCGGGTAGCCCGTGTAGAGCGAACTCGACCAATAGTTGCCGTAGCTGCCTGCACTGCTGAGCGAACTGTCGTTGCGGTCGCCCGCTGCGGGGAGGAAGATACTATTACCGTTGCTCTTGCTGGTTACTTTGTATCCTTTCACACCGTTTTGAGTAGTCCATGTCCAAGTGCATTGTTCGCGCAATTCAGCAAATTCAGCATCAGTAGGCATACGCCAACTACCACCCCAATTAGCACGAGCAGCATCA
>JAFZGC010000044.1 GCA_017555595.1 Paludibacteraceae bacterium
CGCAAGGCAGGAAAACCTGGTGTTGGACCATAGTGCGAAATGTCGTTGTTGATAGCATCAAGGGCAGCTTGCTTCACATGAGCAGGTGCTGGGAAATCGGGTTCTCCCAATGATAGTCCAATCACATCTACTCCTTCTGCACGGAGTTGTTGGCATAATGCTGCCACTTGCAGGGTTGCTGACTCTTCGAGGGCAGCGATTCGTTTTGAAATGTTCATTTTTTATTATGTGTTATTTATAATTTTGTACCTAAAATGGTGTATGCGTCATTACCAGATATAATTACCAATTGGTTGTTTATAAGTGATTTGTAAATATGTGGATTAGTAGTGATACTTTGAATATCGGTTTCTATATTTTCTTCGTTATCTCCGCTTTCAATAGCCATACGATATATGCATATAGGTATCTTATTTGGTTCGGCATAGCAAGCAAATAATGCAGGATGATTGCCTACATTGTATTGCAGGTATTTGCCTAAACTGTTGCCGAGGTTTCTAATGATTGCTTCGCCAGTAGGAGCAACCGATATGTCCCAATAACCGTAGTTACCATATGTGCTACTATCGTATAATTTGTCCCACAGGGTTAATTTATTTTTTGTTTGTCCACCGCTAGCAACCAGATATGCACTCTCATATCGGATATTATCTTCTATATAAAATGCAACTTTGTTATCTAGTTCGGTACGATGCAACGTATAGATAGCATCCTCATCCGCTGCTACGTATATGCGATCTTCTGAATATTTGCCTTGAATAGCGTGGATGTTGTTCTGCGAAATGGATTCATCAAAGTATCCCATAATATCATTAATCTCTGCATCATGCACTCCAATAATAATTTGGTCTAAGTCTTGAAGTTGGTTGATGTCAGTCACGAGTTTGTAAACTTCCCTCTCAAACTCTGATGAACTATGTATGCTGATTGTATTGATGTTGATTGCATTTTTGCTGCAATTAACCCAAAAACGGATTTTGCCCGTTTCGGCAGTAGTAATCTGTATAGTGGTATCACGGTTGTATTGCCCCATGCTCTTAGGCGGACGATTGATGATCAACTCATGGGGCGAGTTTTCGCCTACTTGCACGAAGATACTACCTTTTCCTTCAGAAGTATTTTGGCAAAAATTGATATCAACACTACGCACTTCTTCAAATGTAACGATTGACGTTGCACCAGCTCCCGAAGTACCCGTTTTTACACTTACTCCACGACTATAGATACGATTTTGTGCATCCACATAACCTGCTTGATAGTCATATGCCTCTTTGTCGCACACCCATCCGTCGGTTTTTCCATCGCAAGTAGTTGCGTTGATTGTACTCTTCCAGTCTTTGGACGTAAAAGTGTATGTGGTTGTATCTGCATAGCTATGAAGCAATGCTACAAACAAGAGCACTATAGGTAAGCGGTACTTCATTTTCTGTTAGTTTGATTGTCCTAATACGGTATAGGTTTTATTGTTTCGATTGATATACAACTGTCCATTGCGAATATACTTATTCGTTTGTTCATTTGTATTTTCAATATCGGCTAAATTAGTTGTTTCAGTAACTGTAACTATACATTCAGCAGAGAAGTCTTCAATAGTTGCTGTTATTGTATAGGTTCCAACCGTTTTACTTGTGAATTTAGCCACTGTGCCATTTGTTCTAAGGGAACTAGTGCGATTCGTTTTAGCATAACGCCATGAAATATTTTGTATCTCTGCATTAGTAGGAGTGAGTATTGCTGTGATAGTTGCAGTATCACCTTTTGCTATAGTAATATGGGTTGGAGAAATACTCATGTCTTTTAGACGTATCTTATGTGGTTCAGCGCTAAGTTCCCAACCTGCTATACCATGACCAAGGCAGTATTCGTATAGATTAATTGTAACTTCATCCACTCTTTCCCACCAGAAGAATGCGCCTACAGATGCGTTGGCATAGTAGCCGCCATTACCCAACTGTGCTTCAGTGTACATTGGGGTAAGATCGGCAGATGTCATATCGCGAACAGTCCAACCGCCTTTGTAGTGAGCGCCTGACATATATACGAACATGTCGTGTTCGTTGATTTTGAAGTGTGCTCCACCAATCGAATTGTTGCGTGCAGGAGCACTAGTACCGTTAGGCGAGGTCATATACGAACCTTTATCTCCATTTTTGTAGAGGTGGTAACCATCTGAACGAACTTGGTAAATAAAGTGGTTAGGCGTGTTGTCAATAGGGATAACATACCCCGCAGTGGTACCTGTTAAACTAACAGCACATGAGGTGGTAGATACGAATTCGCCGTTGGCAATCTTGACTACTTCTACGGATTTCTGTCCGTTAGGGAAGAAATATACATATCCACCAGCGGCAGAGAATATGTCGCCGCTAGCGGTTGGGAAGTTGGTCTGACCATTGTTGTTGAGCGCGAAGTTAATCACATGCTCGGTGTTGTCTTCGGCTTTATATACAGTCAATTGAGTAGGGACCTTAACATTTTCCGAAGTGTGCAGAATCAAGTTGCCTGCATCGTCGCGGCAGGTTCCATGGCGTAGAGTGGCGATTTCGATGCCTGGTTCAAATACTTTGCCAGTAGTATCCACTGCAACCACTTTCTTGGTGTTATAATCAGCCATATAGAAGACACCATCGATAAAGGCAGCTTCTTGCGCTTGTGTGTAACTGCCTGATAATGTAGTAGGGAAGTTTTCAGGCAATGTGCCTGCTGTTTCTGTAAAGTTGAATAGAGGAGTCACATACAACGCTTCCAGTGCAGGGGTAGGTGCTAAAGCTTCCCAATCTATCTCTTCTAGTTCTGGCATGTCTGCTGGCATAAGATAATCGCAAGTCATGATAGGGCAACCAAGTTCGCCATGTTGTAGATACGACGCCTCGCTATTGACAGTCCAGCAGACTACATCCATTCCTGCTTCGTGGCATTTGCGAGCCATAGCTTTGCTTAGTCCGCCCGTCTGTACGCTAGGACGAATGCCCCATGTTTTGCACCATGTGTAGCGGGATTCGGTCACTTCGTAGCAGAGATATTGGCATTGCAGTTGTGGATAATTGGTGCGCACATACTCCAATGATTTTTGCATAGATGTCAAGATATGTGTCTTTTCTACCAAACCATGCTTCTCAATCAGTTTGTATAAACCAGGGAAACGGCTCATATCGCCAGTATTGATACCTGTAGCCCATTTGAGCTCGATGATAGGGAAGATATTGTTCTCTTTGCAAATCTCCAAGAAGCGATCTACAGTACAGAGTTTGCCTGTATATTCTACGCCACCGCGAGTTTGGGTAAGCGTCAGATCTTTGAGGTCAGCAAAATTGCTATTTGGAATACTAACGCTGTGTCCCACGCGACTGAGGTCGTCGTCGTGCCAGCAAACGTATTCGCCATCGCTAGTGGTTTTGACGTCAATCTCTAGACCCGTGTAACCATAATAGTTGATACCATTCATAAACGCTTCTTCGGTTTGCTCTACGCCGCGATAGCTACCGCGGTGACCTGCAAACAGAGGTTTCCAAGCATAGGCTTGTGTAAAGATGCATGCAATGCACAAAAGGGTAAAAATTCGTTTCATGATTGTATAGATTTAAGGTGTGTTATTTCGTCTAAATTCAGCCAATACGATAGCAGTGGCTATACTCACATTTAGGCTCTCCGAAGTAGCAATACCCGCAGGATAGGATGGAATCAATAGCGGGTGAGTGACTACGTTTCGGACTTCAGTCGTTAGCCCTTTGCCCTCGTTGCCCATCACGATGATGCCTTGATTTTTCGTAGGAATGCAGCCTTCTGCATACATGTTCTCTCCCTCTAGCAATGTGCCGTAGATAGGAATTCCTGCTGCTTTATATTCGGTCAATACCTCTGCCAGATTATTCACGTAGTGGCAATGTACACGTGCCAATGCCCCCATTGTGGCTTGTACCACTTTTGGATTATAGCAGTCAGCAGTCTCGCGCGAACAGATTATATGATGTATGCCAAACCAATCGCACGTGCGAATGATAGTGCCTAAATTACCTGGGTCTTGCACGCCGTCCAAAGCCACCCACAGCTCATTGCCTATTGTCCCTTGCCTATCGCCCATTGCTTCTCGTTGCTTGAACACACCAATCACACCTTGTGGTGTGCGTAGCGACGACATTTGCTCAATCTCTGTGTTTGTTGCATTTTCATGGGTCACCTTCAGCACCAATTCAAACGACTCTTGCAAGTCGTTGACGCACTTAGCCCCTTCTGCTACAAACACACCTTCCGTATCACGGAATTTCTTTTGTTGCAGGCTACGTACCCATTTTACTTGTGCTTTGGTTAATCGCTGAATCATGCGTTTGTTATTACATTAACTTACAAAACCCTGCAAAATTACAAAAAAAAAATAATACATGCAAGAAAACGACTAAAAATAATTTGAATTTGTATATGTCATAAAAAAATACTACCTTTGCAGCCTAAAATTATTGCAAATGAACCGACAGATTCTTCGTTTAGCTATTCCTAGTATCCTCGCCAATATCACCATTCCGTTAGTGGGATTGGTGGATACGGCTATTGTGGGACATATCTCCGATGCGCATGCTATTGGTGGCATTGCCATTGGTACAATGCTTTTTGATCTGCTCTACTGGAACTTTGCTTTCTTGCGTGTGGGTACGAGTGGTATGACCGCTCAGGCTTTTGGTCGCAGCGACCGCGAGCATTGTGCCCGTCTGCTCACACAGAGTGTCAGTATTGCCTTGATAGGTGCTGCCATTATTTGGGCGTTGCAGTGGCTTTTTGTTACGGCTACGCTTGCGATTGTGCCTTGTTCTGCAGAGGTGGCCGCCTTCGCGCGCAAATACTTCTTTATCCGTGTCTGGGCTGCGCCTGCTACCCTTAGCTTGATGGCTGTCAAGGGGTGGTTTATTGGTATGCAAGATACTATTAGTCCGATGATTACGGACATGGTGGTGAATGTGGTGAATATGGTGGTGAGTTATCTGTTAGCAGTCTATACGCCTATGGGGGCGTTGGGAGTGGCTTTGGGTACGGTGATAGCGCAGCTAACAGGTCTGCTGCTTGGCTTGCTGATAATCCTATGGAGGTATCGATATGTATGGAAAGGTTTGTCTATCTGGCAGTTAGTCAAGGATAGGCAAGGCATACGCAATCTTCTTACGCTCAATGCCAATCTGTTTGTGCGGTCGTTGTGTTTTATGATTGTATATGTGGGCTTTACTTCCTTGTCTTCGATGTATGGCGACACGGATTTGGCGGTGTGCAGCATATTGATGAAGCTCTTCATGTTGGTTTCTTACTTCGTGGATGGCTTTGCCTACGCTGGCGAAGCCCTTGTAGGCAAATACATTGGCGCCTCATCGCCTAATAACCTCATCACCTCATCGCCTCATCACCTCAATACCTCATCGCCTCTCTCCTCCCTCGTTCGCCTTCTTTTCCTTTGGTCATTGGGCGTAGGGGCGGTGTTTACGAT
Source organism: Paludibacteraceae bacterium (assembly GCA_017555595.1). Lineage (GTDB taxonomy): Bacteria > Bacteroidota > Bacteroidia > Bacteroidales > Paludibacteraceae > Colicola. The sequence goes on from JAFZGC010000044.1 coordinate 5,468, forward strand.
TGTGTTTGCGTTGTCGTATATGCCAATGTATCGCATGATGACTTCCGACGGGGTAGTGTTGGAGCGTTTGAAGGACTTTACGGGTTGGCTAATTGCTATGCCTATTGTGAGTACATTGGCGTTTATGTGGGATGGTGTGTTTACGGGGGCTACGGCAGGCAAGCAGATTCGCAATGCGATGATTTGGGCAGCCGTGGGCTTTTTGTTGGGCTATGTGGCAACTTATCATTGGTTAGGTACGCATGCACTATTTGTAGGATATTTCCTCCACCTCGCCGCCCGTGTCATTTACCTATCCGCCACATGGCATCCCCTTGTGGAGCGGCAAAACCGCATATCCCCTGCCTCTAACCTCTAACCTAAAAAAAGATATGATACAGAAACTCGAAAATAGAAAATGGCGTGTGCTCAAGAGCACTCCTTTGTTGAATCTTGGTCCATGGTTGAATGTGCGCCAAGAAGTGGTGGAACTGCCCAATGGCACGCAGATTCCTGCGTGGTTTGTGATGGATTTTCCCAATTGGATCAATGTGATTGCTATCACCAAGGATGGTGATTTTGTGATGATAGACCAGTACCGCCATGCTTTGGGCGAGACGCATTATGAGTTGGTGGCAGGTGTGGTAGATGAGGGTGAAACACCTTTGCAGGCTGCTATGCGCGAACTGAGCGAGGAGACGGGCTACGAAGGTGGCGAGTGGGAGGCGTTTATGGAGCTCTCGCCTAATCCTACTAATCATACGAATAAGAGTTTTACTTTCCTTGCTACGGGGGTAGAGAAGGTGCGTGAACCGCATCAAGAGCCTTCGGAGGACATCCATGTGCATGTCCTTACTTGTGAAGAGGTGAAGGAGTTGCTTACTTCGGGCGAGATTATCCAAGCCCTGCATGCAGCACCGCTGTGGAAATACTTTGCTAGTTTGTAGTTCTCATGAAATCTTTAGTGATTTATTAGTTATTCTTTAGTGATTCAGCAGCTTTCTATATGGTGTTGGTTAATTATAATGGTAACACGCCAGAGGTTTATATGGGTGGTACATACACGATTATTCCAGAAGGTGTATCAACCGATGTGAATAATGTTAAGATGCCAATTGATGGATCTTCTCTCAAATTTCTCCACAACCGTCAACTTTTCATCCTTCGTAACGGCAATGTAAACGACTTAAATAAAAGCTACTATCCAAATACAAGGAGAGTGAGACAATTTTGCCTCACTCTCTTGCTTGTTTATAGGGCTCATACCCCTATCGCATAATGCGATCAATCTGCTGGAGTTCGTCTGCTGTGAATGCTATTATTTCTGCAATTTTACCACAATGCTTGACAATGGCTCTATCGCGATATCCTTTTGACTCAGGTCGTATGTATTGCCTGTGATCACATCCACGCCCACAGGATTGTACTTGCTGAGTATCTCTGCGTAATTCGCGGTTGGAATAGTGCGGCTATCCTCGCTGGCGTTGGCAAATACGAATACTGCCTCATTATCGTTGTAGCGGAAGAAAGCGTAGGTATTATCGCGAGTCATAAAGTGCATTGTCTTGCCTGTATGAATCACAGGCTCGCCTTTACGCCATTGGAACAAATGGCGGTGGTAGTCGTACATATCTTGCATTTCAGCTGTCACTGACTCGCCTAATGGTAATGGCATACGCAGGGTAGAGTGACCCAAACTGCGGTCGGAAGACTTCATACCGTATTCGTCGCCATAGAACACTTGTGGAATACCGCGCATGGTAGCGAGTAGGGTAGTAGCCAGTTTCACACGGCGCAAATCGCCATCTTTCACTACATCTGCAATACGATCCATGTCGTGATTGCCGAGCATAATCATGATGTTATTGACATCGGCGTAGAGGTAGTCCATTGCCATAGCGTCATATACGCGGGTCAGACCATTGCCCCAACCATGGCCATCGTTCTCCAATGCTTGACGGATAGCCTCCTCTACGGGGAAATCCATCACAGTCTTGAGGTGGCTGTCGAATCCATTGTAGTTCTTGACCCCTGATTGCCAGTAGGCTACAGCAGGAGCAGGGCGTGTCCAGCACTCGCCTACGATATTGAAGTTAGGATATTCGTCCATAATGGCTTTAATCCATTCGCTGGCAGGCACCATCTCGATATAAGGGTAGGTATCCACGCGCAAACCGTCGAGGTTAGCGTACTCCACCCACCAGATAGCCCATTGCTTGAAGTATTGCAAGAGGTCTGGGTTCTCGAGGTTCATATCTGGCATTGGACGGTCGAACCAACCACGGTTAGAGAGTTGGCGGTCGTACTCAGAAGCGTTGGTATCGTAGTTCGCAGAGAATACATTGTGTGTATTGGTAAACTCCTCAAACTGGTTAATCCAGTTGTGATAAGGAAGGTCTTTCATCCACCAGTGTGTGCCACCGCAGTGGTTTGGCACCATGTCCATGATGATCTTGATACCTTTCTCATGTGCCTTCTCCACCATCTCGCAGTAGAGCTCATTGCTACCGAAGCGAGGGTCTATGTGGTAATAGTCGGAGCATGCATAACCATGATAAGACCACGCTGCCTCGTTGTCCTCAAGGAATGGAGTTGCCCAAATAGCAGTAGCACCAAGATCGAAGATGTGGTCAAGACTGTTGATAACGCCTTGAATATCACCACCAAAGCGTCCGTGTACATTCTCTTTGTTAGCAGGCTCTGCCATATTAGGCAATGTGTTATTGTTTTCATCGCCATCCACAAAACGGTCGGACATAATCAGGTAAATCATATCCGCTGAAGTAAAGCCTTGACGCTCGCGACTACCCTCACGGCGTGTGTGGATGGTGTAATCCACCTTAGAGGTGTATTTGCCTTTCTTGAGTGTGATGCGGTAGGTGCCTGGCTCGTTAACTGCTAGGTCCACAAACAGATAGTTTGGACTCTCAGCGTTGTGCTGACCTGTTACTTGAAGACCAGTGCACATGCCTTTGACAATCTTGCCCTTGTTGAGTTGTTGAATAGTCACTTGTGCATCTGCGAGGTCTTCGCCATGGAGCAACAGAGTGAGTGGGCAGTTCATCTCTGTCCACCAGCAGAGTGGCTCTGTGCGGTCTATGCGAGGTCTCGCTTGCAAAGAAATTGCACTAAAAAGTGCAATAAAAAGGAAAAGTTTTCTTGTCATAGTATTTAATTATAATTAAGTCCTTAAGGTTATTAAAGACAATGGTTTTCAAAAAAATAGCGCATCTATAAGCCGGGTTCTGTACCCATGAGGTGGGTGTCTATCATTAATCTTGAGTGGCGTATTACTACGCACTTCTATTGCTTCCTACCCTCCAGCTCGCGCGAGCAACGCTCAAACACTGGTATACTTGGAATTGCAGCCCATCGTATGCTCGTATCACATCCTCTATTCAGTTGACAATTGACAGTTGATAGATTACTCGTCTCTTTTGCAGGGACCAAACATTGCTGCCTGACGGCCGTTAACCGCGATGGTGCTCTGTGCTGCCCGGACTTTCCTCGTGATAGGGGATTAAAACCTATTGTTTTTCTTCCCTTATCCCGCGATAGACCGATACGCTATATATAGGCGTCGTTCGTGCGACAAGCGCATTTGCTTTTTTCTAAACGAAGCTTGCTTCTAATCACTTTCCCCTACCGAGAGCCTCGTGGGCTCGAGGTAAGAGGAGGAATCGCTGTCGCCCCAAGGACGCTGACAAGCGTCGTTTATGCGACAAGCGCATTCCGACGAGAGCGGCATACGGGAATCGAACCCGCCTCCTCGGCTTGGGAAGCCGATGCACTACCGATGTGCTAATGCCGCAAATATTCTAAAACGTCTGCAAAAGTACTACTTTTTTTTGATATATGCAAAAAAAACGAAAAATTACTTATTTTTCTCCTGTCTATCTTCAGTCTATCATCAGCGTATCCTCTATTGTCCTTTTGCGCGCGTGTGCGCGGTTATGTGTAAGGTGTGGAGAAAAAATGTATAAAGGCATGAAATTTGCGATTTAAGGGCATAGAGGTAAAAAATCGGTATTCTGTCCAAAAACAAGAAAAATGCAAAAAAAAGCGTAAAAATTTGCGCATGTCAAAAATTTGTAGTAATTTTGCAGCGTGGAAGAGTAGGGTATTTTACCTTTAGAACTCTTAAAACCTTTGAAATTTTTAAAACTTTATATAGATGATTGACAACGACAGAATTATTCCTGTGAAGATTGACGAGGAAATGAGAACCTCGTACATCGACTATTCGATGAGCGTGATCGTGGCACGTGCGTTGCCCGATGTGCGCGACGGTTTCAAACCAGTACACCGCCGTGTGCTCTTCGGAATGAACGAGTTGGGTAATACCAGCGACAAACCTACCAAGAAATCCGCACGTATCGTGGGTGAGGTAATGGGTAAG
>JAFZGC010000045.1 GCA_017555595.1 Paludibacteraceae bacterium
GCAGTACAGGTGCCACACAACCAATAAGCCCCAACAAGAGGCATATTGCGCCAATAACAATCAGAACGATGTCCATCAATCCAACACAGCAAGAATTTCGATTTCAACGAGTCCACCTTTTGGCAACGCAGCTACTGCTATTGCTGAACGAGCTGGAAATGGGGAGGTAAATAATGTAGAATAAACCTCGTTGAGTACGGCAAAATTAGCCATATCGGTAAGGAACACAGTAGTTTTAACCACATGACTGGCATCAGTACCAGCCGCCTTTAATATGGCAGCCACATTCTTAACGGCTTGTTCTGCTTGCGAACGAAAATCGGCACCAGCAAACTCACCTGTCGCAGGATCAATACCTAGTTGTCCGCTCGCAAAGAGCAAGCCATTCGCCACAACGGCTTGGCTATAAGCACCAATAGCAGCAGGTGCTTCTGTTGTAGAAATAATTTGTTTCATACCGCATATAAGTTTTATAGATTAACGGGTGCAAAGGTAATATTTTTTTGTGAAATAGACAAAACATATGTACATTTTTATTAAAAATCATTTGTAAATATAATAAATTATCTGTACCTTTGCAAAAAAATAATTCTAAACATATGAAAATAGCATTAATTGGATACGGAAAAATGGGACATATCATCGAATCCATCGCACTCGCGCGCGGACATGACATTGTATGTATCATTGAGAAAGATAATACAGAAGACTTCCACTCCACGACCTTTGCTTCAGCGGATGTAGCCATTGAGTTTACCACCCCACAAACAGCAGAACAGAATATCCTATGTGCTTGGAAAGCAGGTATACCTGTAGTCTGCGGAACCACAGGATGGGATATAGGGACGCTGAGGCAAGAGGCAATGAGGCGAGAGGCTGGACTGATGTGGTCATCGAACTATAGTATTGGTGTGAATATCCTATTTGCGATTAACAAGCAATTGGCAAAATTTATGGAGGCATATCCAGTCTACACACCTCACATGACGGAGGTGCACCATATTCATAAATTAGATACTCCGAGTGGTACTGCCAAGACCCTGCAAGAAGCAATTGGTAACGAGCGATTACCTCTCACATTAATAGAATCAATTAGAGAAGGTGAAGTTACTGGTATTCACACCGTTATATGGGATAGCGAGGTAGATACAATCACCATCAGTCATAGTGCTAAATCACGACAAGGATTCGCTCTTGGCGCGGTGATTGCTGCCGAGTGGATGAAAGGCAAAACAGGTTATCACACATTCGAAGAGGTGATATTAGGATAAATCGTTCACAAGAACAATGTCATAAAAAACGCACGCGTACTTGCGTATGTGCGCATTTTTTTGTACCTTTGCACGATTTTTATGCACTAACTAAAATAGATATGAAAAGTTTTCAAGATAGAATCAAAGAAGTAACCGCTAAGGGTTGGATAACTTGCGGCGCATGGTGCGCCATTTACATCGCCTTTGTCGTTTGGGTAGCATGGGGCGACTGGGCAAGTCTCGGTTGGCTCGTACTTTTGCCTATCATTGCCGACATGTTTACCACCAAATATATCAATTGGAACTGGTGGAAGAAGTATAAAACCACCAATCCTACTTTGTACACCATCTGCTCGTGGGTAGATGCCATTGTTTTTGCGTTGGTGGCGGTGTATTTCATCAATGTGTATATCTTCCAAAACTATCAGATACCGACATCATCATTGGAGAAGACTTTGCGTGTAGGCGATTTTTTGTGCGTGAACAAAATGGCGTATGGCGCTCGCGTGCCTAATACCCCACTCTCTATGCCACTCGTGCAACACACCTTCCCTTGGGGCGGCAAGAGTTATATCGAGAAACCACAATGGGAGTACAAGCGTTTGAAAGGCTGGGACAAGGTGGAGAAAGGCGATATAGTGGTATTCAACTTCCCTACGGGGGATACCGTATGCACCAAGATGCAGAATCCTGACTATTACACCCTCTGCCACTACTATGGCAAACGCGCGGTGGAGAACCGCAAGGATGTGTTTGGTGATATTGTAGTTCGCCCTGTGGACAGACGCGAGAATTATGTGAAGCGTTGTGTAGGTACGCCAGGCGACTCGCTGCAAATCATTGATAATGTGATTTATATCAACGGAACAAAAGAGCCTATACACCCCTATCTGCAATACAACTACATCGTCCAAACCGATGGACATGTATTGGGCAATAGTTATCTGGCGAAGCTTGGCATCTCTAAAGAAGACCGTGAGAGCAACGGCAACGGACTGTATCGACTACCTTTGACCGCAGCCATGAAAGCGGAGTTAGAGAAGAATAGCCATGTGTTAAGCATTGAAGTAGAGCCTGAAGATCAAGGCGGCGAGGTATATCCATTGGGACACAACTCGTGGACACGCGATAACTACGGTCCAATTTATATCCCAGCGGAGGGCGACACGGTAATGATTACGGAGGAAAACTATTGGGTGTACAAGCGCATTGCAGATGCATACGAGTTCAAGCCAATGAATATAGGCGAGCCATATGTGTTTGAGATGGATTACTATTGGATGATGGGTGACAACCGCCACAAATCTGCTGATAGCCGCTACTGGGGTTTTGTACCAGAAGATCACATTGTCGGTCGCCCTATGTTCGTTTGGCTCAGCATCGAGAAAGATAACCCTTGGGGCAAAGGACATATCCGTTGGAATCGAATAGGATTGAGTGATTTTGAGTAAATGGACCGCTACTCTGTTAGAAATTAGACTATGATTCTGCCAACAACATATATGGGTAGTGTAGAATGGTATCGTCAGTTTTTAGCGAATCCATCGGAGGTGCAGATTGAGGTCATGGAGAGTTTTCCCAAGCAAACCTACCGCAATCGCTGTACCATTACCACACCCGACGGGGCATTGACATTGAGCGTCCCCGTGAAGCGAGCCGATAGCAAACAACTAACCCGTGATGTGGAAATCAGTTATCAGCAACGCTGGCAACACCAACATTGGATTGCCCTTACGAGTGCCTACAAACGTACGCCCTACTTTGATTACTACGCCGATTTCTTTAGTCCGTTTTATGAGAAAGAGACACGCTTTTTGGTCGATTTGAACGAAGGATTGCACGAGGTTATCATTCGTCTGATGGCGAATGATGTGGCTATTGGCAATGGGCAATGGGCGATAGACAGGAAGCGTACAACGGATTGGCAGGGGCTGGACCTGGAACCATGTTTCGGCAATGGGCAGAGCATATTAGATTTGTTATTTGAGTATGGCCCAGAGAGTTGTTTAAAGTTGAAAGTTTAAAGTTGAAAGGCAGGAATAAAACAATGCAAAACATAAATTGGAGTAAACTGACATTTCATTATACAGAGACGGATTATATCGTTCGTGCAGCATGTAAGAATGGTGTATGGGAAGAACCATACGCTACGCGTGATAAGATGATTCCTATTCATGCCGCAGCCACAGGTCTGCACTATGGTCAAGAGTGTTTTGAGGGACTGAAAGCTTTTCGTGGAGTGGACGGCAAGGTGCGTATCTTCCGCATGGAAGAGAACGCTAAGCGTATGTATCAATCTGCAGAGGGGCTACTGATGACACCTGTTCCTGTGGAGCTCTTCTGCAAAGCGGTACTGTTGGCACTAGAGAAGAACATCGATTTTCTGCCTCCTTATGAGACTGGCGCTACGCTATACTTCCGCCCCTTATTGGTGGCAACGACTCCCGACATTAGTGTCGGTCCGGGCAAGGATTGCGAGTTTGTGGTCATCCCTACACCTATTGGTCCGTACTTTCCCAATGGTTTCAAAGGCATGCCTGCAATGGTTAATCGCAGCGTAGATCGCGCTGCCACACAAGGAACAGGTTGCTGGAAGGTGGGAGGTAATTACGCCGCATCTTTCCGCGCAAGCGAAGCGGCGCATGCTATGGGCTATGAATGTATGTTTACCGACGCCAAGACGCATAAATATATCGACGAGTGCACGGCGTCGAATTTCATTGGAATAAAAGTCTCCCTCCATCCCCTCCCTAAAGGGAAGGGAGCCAAGGGAGAGAGGCGAGAGGTTAAAGGCGAAAGGTTAGAGGCGAAATGCTGGGAATATATTACACCACGATCAAGTGCGATTTTGCCAAGTATTACCAATGATTCGCTTATGACATTGGCGCGTGAGATGGGTATGAAGGTCACTCGCCGTAGGATTCGTGTGGAGGAACTGGCGAACATACAAGAAGCAGCAGCTTGTGGTACGGCATGCGTGATTTCGCCGCTGACCAAGGTGTTTGACCCTGATAATAATGTCACTTATTCATTCGGCGATAAACCAGGACCTATACTAACCAAACTCTACCACGCATTGCAAGATATCCAATACGGTCGCGTTGAAGATACGCACGGTTGGTGCACAGTGGTGGTGTGATATTCTTTCTTATCGAAATTTTAATCATCCGTTACATGGAGGTACTATGACTGCCACGAATTGTGCGGTTATTGTCTGGTTATTGTGCGGTAATAGTGCGGTGCGAGTGGGGAAAATGAATTGCAGCCGAAATATAAGAAAAATTCACTTAAAAGTGAACTTTTATTCATTTTTCTTGTATTTGTGCATATTTTTCTGTACCTTTGCAGCGAAATATGCCCCTATGGCTACAAAAACAACATGATCAGCAATCTGCAAATGAAAATATTGGCGAAGGAAACCGCTATTTATGGCGTGTCATCCATCGTGGGTAAGTTCCTCAACTGGATGCTTGTGCCGCTGTACACCTATGTGCTACAGCAACAATCAGACTACGGTATCGTGACCAACCTCTACGCGTGGACTGCGCTTTTGTTGGTGATACTGACCTACGGCATGGAGACAGGATTCTTCCGCTTTGCCAACAAGGAAGGAGAGAACGCGCAGACAGTCTATTCTACTTCACTCATAGCCTTATTTACCACTTCGTTGTTGTTTGCGGTGGCATGCGTGATATGGCAGACACCTATCGCCCATGCTCTAGACTATCCCGAACATAGCGAGTTTATCGCCTTGCTCGGTATTGTGGTGGCGATGGATGCGTTTGCCAGTATTCCGTTTGCGTACCTCAGATACAAGAAGCGTCCTTTACAGTTTGCCACACTGAAACTGCTATTCGTATTCCTCAATATTATCCTCAATCTTTTCTTCCTTGTGCTATGTCCGAAGATTCAAGACTGGGCAATCATATCGGCATGGTACAACCCGAACTACGGCGTGGGCTATGTATTCGTGGCGAACATTATGGCTACAGGCATACAGACACTTTGTTTGTTGCCAGCGGTGGTAGAAGGCTTCTGTTCTAATTCTGGCTTCCGGCTTCCTGATACCAAACATATCTTCTCTTGGAGCTTGCTCAAGCAGATGCTCAAGTATTCGTTGCCCTTACTGGTCTTGGGCGTATGCGGCATCATGAATCAGACACTGGATAGAATACTATTCCCATTCTTCTACGA
>JAFZGC010000007.1 GCA_017555595.1 Paludibacteraceae bacterium
AGCATTGAAAGAGGCTGGTGCCAAGCGTGCATTGAAATTGCCAGTGGGTGGTGCGTTCCACTCGCCATTGATGCAACCTGCTGCTGAACGATTGCAAGCGGCTATTATGAACACCACTTTCCATACGCCTAAATGTCCTGTATATCAGAATGTAAGTGCAACAGCAGAGACCGACAAGGATATCATCCAACGCCAAGTATTGGAGCAACTAACCTCGCCTGTGCGTTGGACGCAAAGCGTACAGCAGATGATTGCTGACGGAGCAACTACGTTCTATGAGTTTGGTCCTGGCGATGTGCTCAAAGGTCTTATTCGCAAAATCAATGCAGAAGTAGAGGTCGGATAGTTGTTAGTATTCTACAACCAACGCATCATAGTTTCCCAATCCATTGCTACCTAAATAGGGCTGACAATACCTTTCTTTCTTGCCCTTTGGAACGCGAATCACTTGTAACGAGGGACAGCTATCAAAAATGGCTGACCCTATCTCGCTTAAGTTGTTGGGCAGAGTGATTGTCGTGAGTGCAGTACAACCTATAAATGCATCTGAGTATATGCCCGTAACACTAGCAGGAATCGTTATGTCTGTCAGTTTGGAGCATCCCCAAAATGCATAACTGGCAATATAATTCACATTTTCTGGGATAACCGTATTTTGACATCCCATCAAGAGCGTGTTGCTCGATTTAATGATAATGGCGTTGCAGTTATTGCGACTATCATAGCGCGAATTACCAGCTGCGACCACAATAGACTGCAGCGCTGTAGTCCTTGCGAAAGCCGCTTCCCCAATCTTCATCACAGTGTTAGGTATATCAATGGCGGTTAGCGATGTGCAACCACAGAAAGCATATGGCTCAATGGTGGTTACGCTATGCGGAATCGTAATCGAAACAAGGGATGAGCAATTAGAAAACAACGAGTCACTAATAACGGTTATGCTACTGGGGAGATCCGCGTACTTGAGCGCACTACAGTCAACAAATGCATATTGACCTATATGGGTGACACTATCGGGTATTGTAATCGCTTGCAGCGTAGAACAACCTCTGAAAGCCCAGTCTTCAATACATGTAATAGTATCTGGGATGATAGTATTTTGGCATCCATATAATAGCGTATTGGACCCTGTGGCTATGATGGCATTGCAGTTATTGCGACTATCATAGTACGGATTGCCTATTTCTACTACTATTGATGTTAGCGCTGGACAATTATTAAATACGAAATAACCTATATTACGAACAGTGTTAGGGATTGTAACACATGTGAGTGCAGAGCAGTTGTGAAATGCGTAGAATTCAATACTTGTTATACCATTGGGGATTGTAATTGATGTGAGGGCTGTGCAATTAGCAAAAGCCCCCCATGCAATCATGCGAGTGTCCGTTTTGATAGTATAGTGTCCTGACAGCGATTTATCTGCCATGATGAGACAATTACTGACGTACAGTACACCTTTTTCCCAATTAGATGCATTGTTGTATATGCCTGTGTTATAAAATGCATCTTCTTCGATGCTTACGATACTTTCTGGTAGCGTTACAGACGATAGGTTAGTGCAATTGTAGAAAGCTCGCCCTGCTATTTTATCTACAGGATAAACAGCACCTTCATAATTAATTTGAGAAGGAATGACTATTGAACCACTATATTCAGTCTCGCCTCTGACAACCCATACAGATTGTTTGTTTATACCAAATGTGTAGTAAATATTATCAACCAAGATTGTATTCATAATACGTAACGGTTATTTTGTGACTCTCTATTCTTGATACGATTTTCGTTACAAAGATAGTGCTTTTTATTGGATTATGCAAGTTTTGAAATAAAAAGTTTATTATTCACGTCATTTTTTTGCTGCTGTTCTATTTTTTTTGTACCTTTGCGGCAAATTGATACAAATAATAATTATGAAAACCATCCTTCTCAATCTTCTGAGCATAAGTATGCTCTTTGTTATGACTCTGTCCTCTATGGCACAATCAGATCGTTTAGACAGCCTGCAACACGTCAATAATAGCCTGCTACAACAATCAGAACTTCTCCAACCTCAGTACGATAGTATTTATCGTATTTTTGCTCAATGCAAGACAGATGAGGAAAGATTGGTGCAAATTGCCGCAATAGAGAAACTCAATAAACAGGCACAACAAATAGGCAATAAAGTGCGCAAAATTGAAGAAGAGATTAAGATAGAGAAAGCCCGCCTCGAACAAGTAGAGCGTGATACATACCTTGCTCAAAAACAAGCTGAAGCGCAAGCTCTAAGTTCCGTTCCTCTCAAGGGAGAGATTAATGGGCATCAGTGGGTGGATCTTGGTTTGCCTTCTGGTACCAAATGGGCTACATGCAATGTCGGCACAACCAAAATACATGGGGTAGGTACGCGCATCGCATGGGGCGAGACTACTACTAAAAAACGCTTCGCTCCTAACACATACAAATATAATGACACGTTGTTAGTTGCCTATGATGGCAATGCACAATATGATTTGGCTACAGCACAATGGGGTAGGGAATGGTACACACCCACCTTACAACAGTGGGAGGAACTCATTGAGTATTGTGACTGGAACTATGTAATGATCAATGGCATCAATGGTGTACTTTTTACTAGTAAAAAGACCTATAATACCATTTTCTTGCCAAGCACGGGTTACACAGATGATGACACCTACAAACTCAAATACACCACCTATAATTTAGCATATTGGAGTGCTACGGGCTGGCGCACTAATGGCGCGCATTCATATATCGCGAATTACGAGCAGGGTTATATGGCAGCTACCAATCGCTATGTTGCCCATTGCGTGAGAGCCGTTTGTGGTGCCGTAAAATGATGAGGTGATAAGGCGATTAGGAATTGAAATCCAAATAAAAAAGGAACTATATATCGGCAAAAAACAGGTTGTTTTAGTATATTTTCACCCGAAAACTTGCCGATGTCGGCAAAAAGTATTACCTTTGCAGCGATTTTATCAAAAAACTTGCCGTTTTATGGAATACATATCAGTTAATCAGTTTGCCGAGAAATATGGTGTGAGTGAGCGTACAGCTCGTAATTATTGTGCGACAGGTAAGATAGAGGGCGCATTTTTGGTGGGTAAGTCCTGGAATATACCTGCTGATGCCACATTACCCAAGAGAGGAAAAACAAAACTTTCCCCTCTGTTAGCGCGCTTAAAAGAGGAACAAGCGAGTAAGCTTAAAGGTGGCATTTATCACCGCATACAGATTGATTTGACCTACAACTCCAACCACATAGAAGGTAGTCGTTTGACTAAGGAGCAGACGCGCTACATATTTGAAACAAACACATTAGGAGTGACAACAGAAAGCACGCGTATTGATGATATTATTGAAACGGTGAACCACTTTCGTTGTATTGACTATGTGATAGATCATGCAACAGATAAAATCACCGAGTCACATATCAAGCAACTTCATGCGATACTCAAGACGAACACTTCTGATAGCCAAAAAGATTGGTTTGCAGTAGGAGCGTATAAAAAACTACCGAACGAGGTAGGTGGTGAAGCTACCACACTACCTGCGGATGTACAGCAAGAAATGAGGGCGTTGCTAACAGAATATAATACCCATACGAAGATAGATTTAGACACGATTTTGGACTTCCACGTACGCTTCGAGCGTATTCATCCATTTCAGGATGGCAATGGTCGTGTGGGTCGTTTGTTGATGTTTTGGCAATGCTTACAACACGGTCTAACGCCATTTATTGTGACCGAAGACTTGCATCTATATTATTATCGTGGCCTTCAAAACTGGTGGCAAGTCAATGGTTTCCTGCGTGATACTATCCTAACTGCCCAAGACATGTTTGAGGAAATAATGAAATACTTTGGGATAAAAAAAGGGAACTATATACGAGTTGACAGCTAATTATCTCCTATGCCCTTTGGGCAAGAAATCTTATAAATCTCTTTTGCTCGCCAGCTCGCTCTAAGTGCTCCGCAATAAATTGCCACCTCGTCAGAACGGACTTGCAACAAGGAACTCACTCTGTTCGTTGTGGTTGCCGTCGTTCTTCCTCTCCCCAAAAATCAGTCAGATTTTCGGGGTCCCCGAACGTTTCGCGAGTCCGCTGAATCTTATGAATATGGCGGTAAGCAATAACAGATGTCAACAAGTATATAAATCCCTAAAAAAATAAAAAGAGCGACACAAAGCGTGCCACTTTGAACAATTAAGCTCCTACGCGCTTGAGCGCGAGAAATCTTATAAATCCTATTGCACTATTACCCATTACACGGTACTCCGTAATAAATTGCCACCGCTCCTTCGCACGCTCGTCGCTGAATCTTTAGTAAATGATTTGACAAAAAAAAAGAGCGACACATGCGTGCCACTCTGAATGTTTACACAACGGAATAATCCTTATTGTGTATATCTTTCAAATTGTTCATTGAAATCCTGATAAAACAACACGATGGGAATCAGTATATGCTAAAGTGTGAGGCGATAGCAAGAGGAAAAGACACACACATTACAGAACATCCATACTTCCTGATAAAAATGTGAACCACAGTGCCTCTCTGGTTTGGACTCGTGCCCATGTCTGATACCGCAAGTGATTCACGGCACAAAAGTAGTACTTTTTTTTGAATCTTGCAAATAAAAACACGAAAAAGTAATAATTTTAGTGGTGTGGATTTTACTATTTGCCAAATGCTTAAGAGGAGCGGTAGCTTGTTGGATAGTTTCGCTGTAGATTGGTGCAAGGTGTAGAGACTTGGGAGAAAAAAGAGCGACACTTGCGTGCCACTATGAATGTTATGACTCTTTGAACATTTCTTCGGCTATCATATTCATTGCCACAAAGCGATAGCGTTGGGAGGTATGTGGGATATTTCCTATCTTTGCTACTACTTTTTGTACAATATCAGGGTGTTCCATGATTTCTGCATGGGGTTCAATCAGTAGCAGTTTGCCTGCTGCGCAGGCTTCAAAATAGACTCCTTGTGGTTTGTAATAGCTGTAATGTGGGTTCTCTGGAGTAGGGAAGCCCTCGTGGAGTAGAATAATCAGCGGAAAACTTGCTTCGCGGAGTGCTCTTGCTATTTGTTTTTCTCCCTCAGAAATAGCTGCTGTGGCAAAGATGGTGCCATTAGCGGCTTCGCGTAGGCAGTCTGCTTTGAGATGGTCTATCTGCTCCTGCGTGAGACGGCGAGAGCATTGTAGCACTTGGCGTAGCGGATGCTCTATGAGGAAGATATTGCCTAATACAGTACAGGGGATAGTATTGATTTGTTGGTTTTGTCGTATGCGAAACAGGTCTTTGTTTGCGCGTTTAAGAGCCAATCGGCGCGGGTTGTCTTGGATATAGCGCACCATGTGCGACAGTTGGTTTTTGCCCTTGAGAAGACGGTCGTGGTAATCAGGAGCAAAAGGTCGCATAGTTTCACTCACAGGACCACCTGTGAGAGCAGAACAAGCATCGGTACACTTAATTTTGAACCATGCTATGTATTGTCCGATATGTTTAGGCAGTCGATCATGTACTCGGAGCAGTATATGCACATGATCTGGCATAATTACGTAGGAGTATATTTCTATGGACTCTGCACCGTTGTAAGTAGGGATTCTATTAATCTCTTCTGCGATAGCTTGCCCTAACTTCGTACGCTCTATTGTTTCGCCTTTTAGTATCCCTAATATGGGTTGTCGGTTAGTCGTCACAAGCGTTATCATTAGGATGGATGGATCTTTGTAGTCCATCCATGGTGCTCGTCGGAGATGTGGATTATTGTTCATTGTATTTACTTTTCAGTCTGTGTTTAACTCCTCTTCCATCTCGCCGATGGCTGTTCAGATTTTGCCAGTGGTCTGGCAACGATTAGTAGTTAAATCATCCTTACTTCCCCTGCTATTTCGTCAGTTCTTCGTAGAGTTTGAAGAGGTGGGCGACGGTGTCGGACTCGGAGGTGGTGAGAGGTAAGCCGTAGGCTTTCATCACAGCCTTGTCGTTGGCTTGGTGGGCACGGCGGAGTTCGACAGGCATAGTCACCTCGTCATAAAGGTCAGCCAAAGAGCAGTCGGGATAGAGATTACGGGCATCAAGGATGGCTTGCGCCGTGCGTGAGATATCTGCCTCTTGCTCAGGAGTGATAGCAGGCCATGGGAAGTTGTTGTAGACGATATCCTTCGAGTAGCGATAGTCGCTTTTTAATCGTCCGCATACTACACGCATCCATGCCATGTGCACATTGGAAGTAAGAATACCAAAGTGGTAGAGGGTAGCGTCGGGGATGATAAACAACAAATCACTTGCAATTGTTGACTCATCTAAAAAGCCAAGCGGAATATAGCGCCTATTTTCTGAAGAAACTTTTGGGACTACTATAAAATTATCAGGATTGTTTGTTTCTCTAAATAAGTGTGGAGTATCTGCTAATCTTTGGCGTCCTTTATCTGGAGATGATAACCGATCATTTCGGCACTTATTGATACGCTCTAACACTAATGGTAAACGGCGCAATTCTGCTGGTGAAACAT
This sequence comes from Paludibacteraceae bacterium, assembly GCA_017555595.1. GTDB lineage: Bacteria > Bacteroidota > Bacteroidia > Bacteroidales > Paludibacteraceae > Colicola. The sequence goes on from JAFZGC010000007.1 coordinate 6,520, forward strand.
TCTTCAACCAAAGGCAATAACGCTCTTTATTATTTATAAATTCAATTGATCCCAAAAGTTTCTTTATGTATTGCTTTGCTTGTGGTTCTTTGGAAACAAAATCCTCGTAATCAGCGGCTTCAATAATGAGGTGTCCACCATCAGCAGGACGATTACCTGTTATCATTTCTGGAATATCGCAAAGCGACTTATTTCGGCTTTCCACAAAAATATCATCTGCATTTACCAAATATCCGTTGATATTTTCTGCGGCTATGGTTTGTTCTCCAATAGTGAAAATCGTTTTGGGTTTGTTAGTATTGTAACAACTGAAGCCAACTATCACACAATGTACATGAGCCTTGAGGGAAGCCTCGCTATCCCAGCGGAATGTTTGGTATGCAAAATTGATTTGTAGATTGAACAAGTCTTTTAGCGGCTTCCAAATAGATGCTACTTGCTCGCCTTGAGTGATGGAATTGGTAGAAACGAGTGCTGCTTGTATGGTAGTACCTTGCATCATTTGCGCTGCTTTGTAATACCAGCCCGCTACATAATCAATCTTGCCCGCTGTCTTGTATGGTTTGCCTTTCTCGTCAACGAAAACGGATAGCAACTCCTCCTTCTGCTCTTTGCTTTGGAGTGAATATCCCACAAATGGTGGGTTGCCGATTATGTAGGAGAGTTCGGAGGCGGGGCAGACGGTGTTCCAATCAAGCGTGAGGGCATTGCCTTCGATGATATTGCTGTAGGATTTGAGTGGAAGGAAGTCTATGTCACGAGCGAGGATTTTGGCGGTCTCATTGACCATTTGGCTTTCTGCAATCCAAAGGGCGGTCTTGGCAACTGTGGCAGCGAAGTCATTGATCTCAATTCCATAGAACTGGTGGATGTTGACAAAAATACGGTCGTCGAAGAAGTCGAGTGCTGCTTGGTCATTGAGCAGAGCTTTGAGACATTCGTTCTCCAGACGGCGGAGCGAGAGGAAAGTCTCCGTAAGGAAGTTACCACTACCGCAGGCAGGGTCAAGGAAGCGCAAAGAAGCAAGGCGCTGTTGGTAATCGCGCAAAGCTTGGTTGCGTTTTTTCTCTTGGCTGATAGCAAGGATAGTGTCTAACTCAGTGCGGAGGTCATTCAAGAATAGCGGGTCAATGACCTTGTGGATATTCTCGATAGAGGTATAGTGCATACCGCCTGAGCGGCGTGTTTCGGGGTTGAGTGTACTCTCGAAGATTGCGCCGAAAATAGTAGGCGAAATCTCGCTCCAGTCGAAGTCGTCGCTGGCTTTGCCAAGGAGCAAGTCGCGCAGTTCGTCGGTGAACTGAGGGATAGACTTGTCTTGCAGCGTGAACAAGCCGCCATTGACATAAGGGAAAGCGGCGAGTTCGGGTTCGAGGTATGGGTCGCGCTCATCAAGCGGCGTATCGAGCACCTCAAAGAGGTTGAGGAGTGCACGGCGGAGTTGAGGCGCAGGGATATCCTTGATATAGTCGCCAAACTGCTGTTTTCTGCCAAAGATACCTGCGTCTTCGGCATAGAGGCAGAACACGAGGCGCACGCATAGCATATTGAGGCTATGGAGCGTTTCGGGCGATGTAGGGTCGAGGTATTGGGCGAGAAGGCGGTCGTAGATCACGCCGATGATTTCGCCTGCTTCTTTGGAGACCTCCAACTCGCGATTGAGGTGGGTATTGCCCGCTTGCACGAGAAAAGTGAGGCGGTGGTACTCCTTGTGGAAGTTCTCGAGGAGGATGACCTGTGGCTCGCCATTGGGTTGCTCCATGTCATAGACATACCACGAACGGAAATTGCAGACTACAATCCAACGAGGGCGTTGGGAGTATGGGAGTTCGGCAGCATAGCGTTTGGCTTGTTGGAAAGGCGTGAGCAGCGAGCCGTCGGATTGAGGGATAGGCTTGCTGAGGTCGATATGGCTGCCTTTCTGCTCGATGAGCACCTTGGTGGAAGGGATATAGCCGTCGATAAAGCTGGTGTGGCTGAGTTTGACTTGGCCTTCGAAGGTGATGAAGTTGCCGATGTCTTGGATGCCGAAGACATTGGAGAGCAGGTCGAGCCAGAATTGTTGACTTTCGCCTTTCTCGTAACCGCGGTTGGTCCAGTTGGCTTGAAATTGCAGCGCTGCGCTATCTTGTTGAGTCTTGTTCATTATCTAATTTGGAAGTATGAATTTTGAACTATTCGGAATTTCCTAATAGTTGGTTGATTTTAGTTATTCTTTCTCCCCTCACTCCACCACCACCGCTGTGCCGGAGATAGACACCAGCAGCATGGAGCCATTGGGACCGACAGTTTCGTAGCCATAGGATACGCCGACGATGGCGTTGGCACCCATCGCACGGGCGCGTTGTTCCATCTCGCGTTGCGCTTGCTCGCGGCCATCAATCATCGCTTTCTCGTATGTATTGCTGCGACCACCTATAAAATCACGAAGCGATGCAAAGATGTCCTTCACAAAGTTCAAACCAAAAATAACTTCGCCTGAAACAAGGCCTTTGTATTCGCGGATTTCATGTCCCTGAATAGATTGGGTAGTTGTTACTATCATAGTATTAAGTTTTTTTTCACCCTGCAAAGGTACAACTTTTTTCTGACATTTGCAAGGAATTTGGTGTTTTTAAGAGTACTTAACATTATATGTATCGTATCCAGCTGATATTTGTTGGCAATTAACAAAAGATCTGTAAGTGATTGAAAGATAGATATATTTGTTAATCTAATACTCTGTGGGTATCCAGCAGTGACAGCTAAACTATAAAACTCGTCCGCGCGCGTACGGGGACGTATATATCAAAACAGCTGGATATGCTGGATACTGGATACTACTTCAACCGCTCCAGATTCGTCTCCACCAAACGGCGCATCACCTCTGGATGCGCACCTTCCATATAATCGCTGTCGAAATATATCATAGGTGATTGTATTTTATTTTTTAGCTCCTTGCCCTTGTAGGCAGAAATCTTATTAAATCTTATTTCATTGATTCTGATTTTATTGCCACCGCTAGCACTCACTTCGTTCGTCCGCTGAATCTTCAGTAAATACCTTTGGTTTAAACCACTTGGCGAGTTAGCGCCAAGCACAAAACCAATGGTGCTGTTATTTCGCCAATGCGAGGGCTTGGCCTCCTGCTTCCGTCATCAGTCCTCGCGCTTCGAGGTCGGCACAGCGTTGTTTGTTGAGCTCCGTCCAGTGGCTGCGTTTGCGGCGTGGCGAGAGGCGTTGTGCTAGTCTGCCATCGGGTAGGCGCTTCAGCGTGGAGTCAATCCAACCGAAACACAATGCCTCCTCCACCACATCAATATATGGCAAACAATCGCCACACTCCGCAGGGCGTTTCACGCGGTACATGGCTATCCAACATTCCTTGTCCGAAGCGGCATGCTGCTCAAACCACTCACGCAACTGTGCACGATGGCTAAACTCGAGTAGATTCGTAATCTCCATGATTGTTTCATCTCCTTTTTGACCATGAGCGGCCCTGCGAGGTGCTATAGTACAGTCCTTTGGATGTTTGGGCAAGTAGTTCTCTGCCGCCGTCCATCAGGCATTGAAATTCACCGCAGGAGCTGCTCGTGTATCTCGACGACCAACTACGTCCCTGCGAGGTGGAGTAGTATATGCCTTTGCTCGTAACTGCCAGCAGTTCATTGCCATAGGGTAGGAGGTCGATAAACTCGCCGCAGGAACTACTACTGTATCTCGTGGACCAACTGCGACCTTGTGAGGTGGAATACTCAATGGTTTTCTTGGCAGGGTTGATACGAATCATCTCACTGCCTAACATAATCATTTGTGGCATAATGGTATTAATTTAGTTTAACGACTGCAAAAGTACAATAATTTTTGCATAATTGCAAACAAAATTGCCAATTGGAGCGATTTTGTTGCAAGTGCCGTTTCAGAGTGCATTTTTTTGAAAATTATTCCCTAAAAATTTGGAAATTCGAAAATTGTGTTGTATCTTTGCAAAGAATTTGGAGCAAAGAGCAAGGAACCAAGAATAAAGACCTATTACCTTAGGAGTTTACAAAAAAATAGGGAAAACTATATACGAGTTGATATTGATTTTATTTTACGACGAATTAAAGTTAATTTGGATGTCAATTCTCGTCAATTCAAGGATAAGCAATTGTCAACGGGTATATAAATCCACAAAAATAAACCTAAAATCTCCTTAACGGAGTTTGCACAGATTGGAAATGTATAGGTGTCCCATCCTGAAAAAGGTTTACACATAAAACAATAAAAATGTGTCAAATATTAAGATTTAGTGTTATGTGTAACCAGGAAAAATTATTATCA
>JAFZGC010000046.1 GCA_017555595.1 Paludibacteraceae bacterium
GTACCATAAACTGCATGATGGCTCACCCATATATATGGATTTGTCTGCTTATCTAAATACTCCACGATATATTTCATGCCCATAGGACATTGATTGCAATTTGCGCTCGTGAAATGCTCCAACAAAAACTTACGAGGAAAAAATGTCGGCACTGGTTGTGCCGACATTTGCATAACTGCTAAAAGCAGTAGTATGATAAGAGCTTTTCTCATTATTCTCACATGTTAGTAGGCAGTGGCTCAGTGCATGTCAGACTGAAGGTTTTGCCGTTGTACAGGTTACCTGTGACAGTGAAACCTCCATCCGCATTCATTGTTAATGTACCCGACTTGATACGCCATGTATGGCACAGCGTCTCCATGTCAGCAGCAAGGTAGTATTGCAAACGCGAACCACCGAAAGTCTGCTTCACAAGATCCACAGTACCTGCGCTAAAGGTGTTAATCTCGTTGCCCGCTACAAACTCCAATGTGTCGGTAGGCAATACCTCGTGTGGGGTGTTGAATTCCAATGTCGCCACCATGCGCAGCGGACCGTAATAGTCCGAACGAGTGTTGTTGGATGCTATCAGTTGCAGTTCCAACTTATCTTTGGATGGTTTATATATCTCAACAGCATTGAAATTGAGTTTGGTAGCATTGGTAGGCGCTTGGATCTCGGTGATAGCAAATGGCTTATACTCAGCACCGCCAGTTGTGCCAGTTACGAGAGGAGTCTCCTCTGCGTTGATGATTGGTTTTTTGGACAATGGAGTGATGTAGGCTACTACGCAGCAGTTCTCTGCTACCCATTGGTCAGACACGGTATAAGTATATGTTTTGCTATATCTTTGTTTTTCCACCTTGACCGTATCGCCTAGTTGGCTTTCGCTAAGCAAGTCGCGTGCTACGCAAGGGTGCATGAACTCTTTAAAGCCAGCGGTTTTCCACGACCAGTAGTAATCGGCTTGCTTACCAATCAGACCATTCTCTTTGATGACAACAGTGAGGAGGTACTTAGTTACCTCTGTATTAGCAACAAGACCGCTAACTGTTACATTGAGTTGTTTGGTGGCAGCGTTGTAGGTATGATCGATATTCACAGATGCTTCTGCTGTAGTCTCGCATTTATTTGCGATAGTTTCATCCATACCATCTTCTACCAAGTAACCAGGATGGAAGGCGATGGTTGTACCCATCACTTTGGTACGGTTGATGGCCATGTTAGGTGCGCCTTGTACACCGTTGGTAGATGCAATCTTAGCACTCTCCGAAATGGTGTACTCATCGGTGTTATAACCATAGTGGTGGCTCACCCAAATGCATGGGGTAGAAGTCTTTTGGGTATATTCTACAATGCTATGCATACCGGATGGGCAGTATCCGCATTGATCGCCCGTAAAGTGCTCAATGAGGTACTTACGAGGGAAGGAACTAGGGATATTTTGTACTGTGATAACACATTGATCAGATTCAAACCCTTCTGCAGAAGCTGTGATAATGGCTGTTCCTTCAGTAAGAGCAGTCACAATTCCATTTTGATCGATACTAGCTACCGTAGGATCGCTTGATTCCCATGAGATAGAGTTAGTAGCGTCCTCTGGAGTCATAGTCGCTTGTAATGCCATAGTATCATTCACATACAATGTTGCAGACTCGGGCTCCAAGGTAATGCGTGATTCAATGGTAGGTTCACAACCTACTAAAACGAGCATTGCAAAAGCAATGAAAATTGAAAATAGATGTTTCTTACTCATATTGTTTTTACTTATTTAGTTGCTATTTCTTTGCTTTGATTCATGTTGTGCATGATAGGCAACATCTTGCTTGAAATATTCTTCTTAAGTGCCAAAGCGGTGGTACTTGACGCAGTGTATGTAGAACTTATCGATGTACCGCTGCAGGTGTTGAAGTTGAGGGTGATGTTACCATCCTTATCCACTACCATTTCGCCACCAAGCATACGCCAGATATGCGCAGGAGTTAGTTGACCAAAGGCCAAGTATTCGGTTACTGCATACAAGAGCAATGAGCCGCCAAAGGATGTCTTCTCATCGATACGATAGCCTGCTTGGATGCTACTCATCGCGCCATCTGATTGAATTGGATAAGTGCCTGCTACTAGCGCATCAGCATCGGTATGTATGTACACCATGCCTACTGGCTGAGCGTCGCCATATGCAGTTGAAACCTTATCGGTTGATATCAACATGACTTCTAAGAGATTTTCTCCTTCTACTTTGTTTGCTGCTACGGTATGGAAAGTGATATTTTTGTTAGGACCTTTGCTCTCGGTGATACCGTATGGGTTGTATTGCTCACCACCTGTGGTACCTTCTACCAACACTACTTGCTCTGCATTAATTACAGGTTGATTGCTCGCTGGTGTCACATAAGCCACCACGCAGCAGTTCTCTGGTACCCATTTTTCTGGAATAGTATAGCTGTAGGTCTTGCTATATGTTTGGTTAGTCATCATGATTGTATCACCCATAGCTGGTGTCAGCATACCACGAATCACGCGTGCATGCATGTATTCCTTCCACATACTTTGGCCCCATGCATAGTAGTAGTCGGCTTGTTTGCCTACCAATCGGTTTTCCTTAACCAATACGCTCAATAGGAACTTACCATCGGTTGCAAAACTTGACTCACCGCTCACTGTGATATCCATCTTGCGGCTATCAGCATCGTATGTGTGTTTGATATTAACTGATATAGCGGCTTTATCTTTGTCTTTGATAGGCATCTCATACAAGTAACCAGGGTGGAATATCAAACCTTGCTCTTGTTTGGTGCGGTTCATAGCCATACCAGGTGCTCCGCTCACACCTAGTGCGCTAACTACTTGGAGGCTTTCGCTGATGGTATATTCATCTTGGTTGAAACCAGCATGGTGACTAACCCAAATCGTTGGTGTAGTAGCCGTTTCTAAATAATCTACAATACTATACATACCATATGGGCAGTAGCCGCATTGATCGCCTGTAAAGTGCTCAATGAGGTGTTTACGGTCGAAGGTCAATGGTGCATCTTTGACTTTTACGGCACATTCTACGGATTTACATCCAGATACCGATGCGGTGATTACTGCTTCGCCGGCTCCAACGCCTGTCACATTACCCTGACTATCTACACTTGCTACCGCTGAGTTGCTGGATTTCCATGATACTCGAGCAGTTGCTTTATGCTCTGGTTTGGTAACAATCAGTTGGGTGGATTCAAAAATATTGCACTCAATAGACTCTTGGTCGATGGTTAGAATACCACTTTGTACATTCACAACGCAGTGTGCACTACCAATCTCGGTAGTCAAGGTGATGATAGTCTGGCCTTCTGATTTAGCTGATACCACACCATCATTAGTTACAGAGGCAATCTTTTTATCGCTAGTTTCCCATACTTGTATATTTATTGCGATTTCTTCTGGAGTAACGACTGCTACTAATGTATCTTTCTGACCAATGAATAGGTTTAAAGTATCAGGTTCAATCTTGACTGTAGGTTCTACTACAGGAGGATCGCAACTTACCATTATACCCAATAGGATAATAGGAAAGAATAATAAATTCTTTTTCATACCTTTAAAAATATAGCAGACTTATTGCTTGATAATCTTTTTACCATTGATGATGTAAATACCTGCTGGCAACTCACAGAGTTCGGTTGTTGGCATGCGTTGTCCAAGCAGATTGTAGATGGTGTTGTCAGTAGGACGCACCACTACATCTTCCACTGCAGTACCACTATAGTTATATGCAACGGTGAGGTTGATTTCTGGATTTACACCATCGCTGAAAGTATATGTGATGGTTTCTATGCCCAAACTATTAGGTGTGTAGTGGGTAAACCAACTGCGTTGGAACTCCATGGTACCGATTGTAAATTCACATGTTTGATTCAATTCACCATTACCTGGTACACAGTTGCCTGCAGCACAAAATTGGTCAATAATGCCTGTGTTTTCGCGTGTAATAGTTACAGTAATGTTTTCAGTCTCATCGGAGTAAAGATTACCAGTAATACCCATGGTAGCTTCTTCCAAATCCTCATCCCATTCATATTCAGAAACGAGAAGAGTAGTGTCTTTGGTAATCTCAGTAGCCACATCTTCACCATCAATCACTTGATTAACGGTTATGTGTAATCCCGCTTGCATGCTGAATGCAGCGCAGAATGCGAAAATTGTTGTAAAAATTTTTTTCATTGTTTTTATAATTTTTTTAGTTATTATTCTAATGTTATTTTGCTTTCGTAGGCTTGTATCACTTCGCCATCCACACTGATGAGGCTAACGATATTGCAGTTCTCCTTCTTTACTTTTTCAGGGAGGGGGTATTCGTATGTCATTTGAGTTGTAGCTTGTGCGTCCAAAATCAGTTTATCGCCCCAAATTGGTGAGATAGAAGCACGCATCAAGTGGTTGTGTGCGTAGTTCTTGTCTGTACCTTCTGGTTTCTTCTGACTGCCAATTACAGAGTCTTCAGTTAGCCATACTTGCAGGGTCGCATCAAGATTCTTTGTATCCATATTGGTAATGTCAACTGCTACGAAGATGACATCTGTGTCAATGAGGGATGCTTCATTGGATAGAAAAATAGACTTTGGTGTAGCATAGGCTTTGCTCACGTATTTACCCCATTCATCATCATCGGTAAAGTAGATTTCTTCATCATTTTTGGTCATATTCACATTACCCGTTGGGAATGAGGTAGTCTTAGTTCCTTCCATCATGATATAGATACTATCTGCTTCTGGGCAAGTATAGTTGACTGCTTGATTATTGCCGTAACGAGTATTAGAATTGCTCTCTGGGTGCATTACTACTACTACGAGGTTCTCGCCATATTGTTCTTTGAGGCGGTGTGCTTCTTCAGCTGCGGTAGGGCAGTTGACACATTGCCAGCCAGAATACTCGATGAGCAACGATGTACGTTTAACCGCACTTGAATCAACAGGGGTAAATATTACTTTATTTTGTTCGCCTTCTGGTATGACTTCGCAAGCTGTGAGAAATGAGCCAAGAACCAAGAGCAAGGAATAAAGACTTATTTGTATATTCGATTTCATAATTTTTAACTGAATAATTATCTTACCATGTGAAATTATAGGTTACTGTAACACCCTGCTGTTCTGGAACTAATCGGCATATACCTCCTGAGCAGTTATATCCTTCGCGTGTCTTGGTATAACCCGCCATTACTCGGTGTGCGCCATGGGTATAAGTGGCACCAATGGTATAGTAGTGTCCGTTGGTAGCGTCAGGGGCGTGACCTATATTATACATCCATTGCCCAGAGAGTACCAATTGACGCCATAGGCTGATCTCGTACAATGCAGCTACCCATTGACCTTCATATTGTTTGGAGTAGAGGTATTGTAACTCTGCACGCATTTGTATTTTCTTATTCATGGCATATTTAGCCTCTAACACTCCAATGCCCGCATGAACAAGTCCTACCTTTCCGATAATGCGTTTGTTATAGGTTTGGTACATAGCCATTGCACCGATATACCACTCTTTGGTGAGTTTCTTGTTGAGTTCCAAGTTTACGTCGGTATAGTATGGATCCTCGCTCATACCAAACCATGTGTCGCTTGTGCCGCGGATATGCGAAGCATTGAGCTTTAGGGTAGTGCCATACTTGCCCCCCATAGCAGTACCGCGTTTCCATGTATAGCGTACTTCGCCTTGGAACGCCCATTCGTTAGCTAATTGGTCTGTGCTATATGGATAAAGCGATGTTAACATATAGGTGTGTTGCATCGCAAAAGGTGGCATATGGTTGATAGTTCCAGAATTGTTGTCTGCTTTTGCACATGGATCCGAACGAAAAGACATGTTCTCCGAACGTTTAACTTGTGCCATGACTGCCAAACCTTTTTGTGAGTAGCTTAGGGACATCAGCAATGCCTGTCCTGGAGCGTAGCTATACTCGTTTAATCGGCTTGGATCATTTGCTTTGTAGGCATACTCTACAAATGCATTCCAGCCTTTCATTTGTAATTGCGCGCGCGCGCTACCTGCTCCTACCCATCGTGGCATGACATGATAATAGTCATATAATCCATCTGGTTGCTTAATAGTATGTGAATAGACGGGGTCAGTAGGTTGGTACTTGCTGACATAGCTTCCGCCAATGCTGAGGTTGGCTCCGGCTTCTTGCAACTGAGGAATCCACTCTTGCAAGCCCAACTCAAGGTTGGCACCGAGGACAGCATCTTGCTTGTAGTTCCAACCCCAAGCACCATCGGTGTAGCTGTTCCAGTAACGGCGTTGCTTACCACCTAAGGCTGTTAGGTAAATACCCTTGTATGGTGTTATTTCTATCTTTCCTCCGCGCAGCGCATTGTCCACACCCAAGGCGCGATCTTCGTATAGACGAAGCACCATACCGCTACCAAATTGACCATAGACATCACCCACGGTGATCTTTCCCCAATTGAAGTTAGCACCCACGTGCAAGTGGCTGAGTCCATTGCCTGCAAAATCTGCATCATATCCCAACAACGACCAAGCGTTCAGCTCTGCTCGACCGATGAGTTCCATTCCTTGGAATCCGATTTTGGATTTCTGTTCCCCATTTTCAGTTCTTCTGTCCCAACGAACGCCTAAGTCCAGATAACTGTTGCTCAGATATGGGTGCTTCTCTTCGATAGTAGGTATCAGTCCATCGTGCTGAATACCACCCACTACATAGACGGTATCGTTATTTGCCCACAATAGCGTTGGCAAACAGCATAGAAATAATGCTATTTTATAACAATGCTTCATAGATATCTTGTTCACCGCCATCGGTATAACCAGCGTGGTTATAAACAATCTTGCCTTTGCCATCAAGAACGAATACGTGAGGTACGTTTTGCACATTCATGGCACGTTTGAAGTCACCGTTAGGGTCGAGTAGTACTTCGTATTCCCAACCAAAACCATCTACCAATGGCTTAACACGGTTGGCATCTTGCGCTTGATCAATGCTGACAATAATCATCTTTACGCCAGTCTCATCTTGCCAGTCAGGATAGACTTCGTGAATGGCTTTAAGCTCACGCAAGCATGGCTTGCACCATGTGGCCCAAAACGAGATGATGATAGGATTGCCATCATTGCTGATTTCACCTGTTTGAATGGTTTTGCCATTGATGTCTTGCAGACGAACGTTAGGCAATTGTGCAGACAAAGTCAGAGTGCCTGCGAGCATAATCAATGCGATAAATAGAATCTTCTTCATATGGGTTTGTAGATAAATAGTTACGTTAAATGTATGAACAATATTGCAGATATATACAAAATCGCACAAAGGTACGAATATTTTTTTGAATATCCAAATCCTTTGTGCGAAAGTATGGAAAAATAATACACTTTTAGTGTATTTTAATATATAAGCCGTTCGCTATTGTTCTTTTAGCGCATTGACAAGCATGCCACATGCAGCCAAGATGTCTTCGCCTCTACTTCGGCGGATGGTAGTGGTAATACCATGATCTGTGAGGTAATCGCGTAGCCACTCCATTTGTTGCTCGTCGCTACTGGTGAAGGATTTATCCACACCAGCATGAAAACGAATCAGATTGATACGACAGTCCAAACCTTTCAGCAGCCGTAATAACTCGTTGGCATGCTTAGGGGTGTCGTTTCCCCCGCTCCAACAGATATATTCAAAGCTCACGCGTCGTTGGTGCGACCAATCGTATTGCTTGAGTAACGCAATAACGTCAGCCAGACGGTTGACTCTCTCAATAGGCATAATCTCCTGACGATCAATGGCAAACGGATTGTGCAAGGAGATGGCCAGATGGCAGTCGCTTTCTTCGATAAAGCGCTGAAGTAATTTTGAATTTTGATTGGGGTAATGGAGTAGCCCTACCGAGGATACTGTAATTCGCTTTGGTGACCAAGCGCAACCCCATGCGCTAGTCATGGCATTGAGCGAGCGCAAAACATTATCCAAATTGTCCATCGGTTCGCCTTCGCCCATATAGACGATATTGGTGAGCTTATCAGCGTCTGGAATGGAGAATATTTGGTTAAGTATATCGGCTGCGGATAGGTGTCCATGAAAGCCGAGTGTACCCGTCATGCAGAACTTACACCCCATTTTGCAACCTGCTTGTGTGCTGACGCAGAGCGTAGCACGGTCTTCGTCGGGGATATAAACGGATTCAACGAAGACCGCTTCGCTGTTAGAAGTTAGACCGCTTTGCTGTTTGACCGCTTCGCTGTTGGATATGGCGAAGAGGTATTTCTTGGTGCCGTCTTTGGAAATTGCCTCTGCTACAGGCGCATGGCGACCAATAGTGTAGCGGGCTTTGAGTGCTTCTCGTCCTTTGAGCGAGATATTGGTCATCTCGTCAAATGATGTGGCGCGACGTACATAGATCCACTCTGCCAACTGCTTTCCTGCAAAACGCGGTAACCCAACTTCTTGGGCTACCGCTTGCAATTCTTCTAATGTCTTTCCGAGTAGGTTTACCATGCGAAGAGTGGATATTTTACCATTTCGGCATTAACTTCTGCTCGTACGGCTGCGATGTTCTCCTCGGACTCTGGGTTACTCAATACGCGATCAATAAGTTCTACAATCCAAGCCATCTTGTCCTCTTTAAGACCGCGTGTGGTGATAGCAGGAGTACCAAATCGTAAGCCGCTGGTTTGGAATGCAGAGCGTGAGTCGAATGGCACCATGTTTTTGTTAGTGGTAATGTCGGCTGCTACGAGAGCTTTCTCTGCTACTTTGCCAGTCAATTCTGGATATTTGGTTCGTAGATCAACGAGCATGGAGTGGTTTTCTGTACCATCGGAGATAATCTTATATCCCTTGTCCATCAGTGCTTTAGCCATAGCTGCAGCATTGAGTTGTACTTGCTTTTGGTATTCGCGGAACTCTGGTGTCAATGCTTCGCCGAAGGCAACTGCTTTCGCAGCAATCACGTGTTCGAGAGGTCCACCTTGTGTGCCTGGGAAGACCGCAGAGTCAAGCAGTGCAGACATCATTTTTACCTCGCCTTTTGGAGTAGTTTTTCCCCATGGGTTAGGGAAATCCTTGCCCATCAGAATGATACCTCCACGAGGACCGCGGAGGGTCTTGTGTGTGGTAGAGGTAACGATATGTGCGTGCTTCACGGGGTTCTCCAATAGACCAGCTGCAATCAGACCTGCAGGGTGTGCCATGTCCACCATGAAGATTGCCCCAATCTCGTCTGCTACGCGGCGGATACGTGCATAATCCCACTCACGACTATACGCGCTTGCGCCAGCGATGATGAGTTTAGGTTTCTTCTCACGTGCCACTTGCTCCAATTGCTCGTAATCCACTCGACCTGTGTCCTCTTTTACGTTGTATTCTAGGGCGTTGAACATGAGTCCAGAGAAGTTTACTGGTGAACCATGGCTGAGGTGACCACCATGGCTGAGGTTAAGTCCTAGGAAGGTGTCGCCAGCTTGTAGGCATGCCATGAAGACTGCCATGTTTGCCTGTGCGCCAGAGTGAGGTTGTACATTAGCGTACTCGGCTTCAAAGAGTTGACATAAGCGTTGGCGTGCTATATTTTCACTTTCGTCCACCACTTCGCAACCGCCGTAATAGCGTTTGCCTGGATAGCCTTCAGCGTATTTATTGGTCAGTACGCTACCCATGGCTTCCATGACTTGGTCGCTGACAAAGTTTTCGCTGGCAATCAATTCGATGCCTTTGGTTTGACGCTCACGCTCGCGGCAGATGATGTCAAAAATTTCTAAATCTCGTGTCATAATTGTATTGTTTAGTATTGTTTAGCGTTGTTTAGCCCATGGCACCGTTGACACAGATGGCCTGTCCTGATACATACGATGAGAGGTCGGATGCCAAGAATAGAGCCACCTTAGCCACTTCCTCCGCTTCGCCACAACGGCGCATAGGAATCATCTTAACCATCTCTGCTCGAGTGGCTTCGGATAATGACAATGTCATATCTGTTAGGATAAATCCAGGAGCTATCGCATTGGCGCGGATATTGCGGCTACCCAGCTCCTTGCTGAGCGATTTGATAAAACCAATGATACCTGCTTTGGAGGCAGCATAGTTGGCTTGACCAGCATTGCCGCCAATACCCACAACCGACGACATGGCAATGATGCTGCCGCTGCGTTGGCGCATCATTTGTGGGGTAACAGCATGGCAATAGTTGAATACCGACTTTAGGTTGATATTCAGCACATTATCCCATTGTTCTTCACTCATACGCATCAGCAATGTATCTTGCGCAATACCTGCGTTACAAACCAATATATCTAAACTGCCAAAGGTATCCACCACTCGCTTGACTACTGCATGTGCCGCCTCAAAATTAGCAGCATCGCTATTGATGGATAGTGCTTGTATTCCTTTGTTTTGCAGTTGCTCTACCAGAGTGGCAGCTTCTTGTTCTTCGTATATATAGGTAAATGCTATATTACATCCGTGATCGGCATATAACTGGGCTATGGCACGTCCAATTCCGCGCGATGCACCTGTAATCAATGCCGTTTTTCCTTTCAAATCTATCATTTCTCTAATCACTCAACTCTAATCATTAAATTACTTCAGCCATTTATCAAGCCATGCAAAGAAGGTTCTTTGCCAAAGAATACCATTTTGTGGCTTCAACACCCAATGGTTCTCGTCTGGGAAGATGAGCAGTTGTGCTTCCACACCGCGCATCTTGGCTGCATCGAAAGCTGCCATACCTTGGTTGGCGAGGATACGATAGTCTTTCTCGCCATGGATGCAAAGGATTGGGGTATCCCATTCGCCTACAAAGAGATGAGGCGAGTTTGCAAAGGTGCGTTGTGCAATCTTATTCTTTTTATCCCAATAGGCGCCACCCATATCCCAGTTGGCAAACCATTTCTCCTCTGTTTCGAGGTATTGCATTTCCATATTGAATATACCGTCGTGTGCGATAAAGGCTTTGAATCGCTTGTCATGATGACCAGCTAACCAATAGACGCTGAATCCGCCAAACGATGCTCCAACACAACCTAAATGGTCTTTGTCCACATATGGTTCGTTGGCTACAAACTCATCAATAGCAGAGAGATAATCCTTCATACATTGACCTCCATAGTCGCCGCTGATTTGTTCGTTCCACTCATTGCCAAAGCCAGGAAGACCACGACGGTTAGGAGCGACGATGATATAGTCGTTGGCAGCCATCATCATGAAGTTCCAACGGAAACTCCAGAACTGGCTCACAGGAGATTGTGGGCCGCCTTCACAGTAGAGCAGAGTAGGGTATTTCTTCGATGGGTCGAAATGTGGAGGATAGATAATCCATGTGAGCATCTGTTTACCATCGGTAGTTTTTTGCCAACGAGGTACTACTTCGCCCATGGTGATTTGTGAGTAGATATTGTCATTCTCGTGACTAATCTGTACAGGCTCTTTACCTTGCTCAAAACGGAAAATTTCGTTCGCTTCGCGCATCGAATGGCGTAAGCAATAATATACATTGCCCGTATTCGCAGCAGGCACATAGTCATATTGACCTGTGGTTAGACAGGTACGTTCGCCTTGCAGGTTAATCTCATAGAGCCTGGATGTTGCATGCCATACTGCGCTGAAAACGAGTGTATTATTGTCTTTCCAATAGTAAGAATCAACATTTGTGTCTAGTCCACGACTTAGGAATGTTTGTTCGCCTGTAGCGAGGTTACAGATCATCAATCGGTTCTCATCGCTCTCATAGCCATCACGCTCCATGGATTGCCATGCGATATACTCGCCATTTGGGGAATAACTTGGGTTGGTATCATACCCCATATTACCCTCAGTAAGGTTGGTATGTATGCCTGTAGCCAAGTCATACAGATAGATATCAGAATTGGTAGAAATGGCATAATCCAATCCGCTTTTCTTGCGGCAGGTATATGCAATCTGTTTACCGTCTGGACTCCATGCCAATTGCTCTACGCCACCAAAGGGCTTCATAGGTGACTCGTAAGGAGTGCCCTCTAAAAGATCCACGATGTTGCTAACAACGAGGGATTTGCCTTCGCGTTTCAACTCACACAAAAATGGATGTGGAGCGGTCTCTGTCCATTCGTCCCAATGCTTATACATCAGGTCATCTACCACGCGACCTGAAGCCAATGGTAGGTCAGGGTGCTTGTCGGCTGTGCTCGCTACGGTCTTAACTTGCGCAATGAGAATGATCTTATCGCCTGTAGGAGAGAGCAGAAATCCATCAATATCTTTGTCGAATCCTTTTAAAGCGATGCCTTTACCTTTTGCCCTATTGCTTTTTATAAATAGTTTTCCAGCATTGAGGTAAGCGATATCGTTTCCCCACCATGCAGGCTCATAACCTACCCATTCATTGTCTGTAACCAACTGATTATCTTGTTCGTGAGCTAAGCGAATCCACGAGGTAGAGCGATTCTCCTCTACGTTGTAGTAGCTGACGGTATAAGCGAGTTGGTTGGCCTGCTCGTTAGGCAATACCGAGTTGATACGTCCCATCGCCCAAAGAGCTTCTGGGGTAAGGCGTCCGCCTTGGATGGTAATTTCGGGTTTGGTGATAGGCGCCTTGATCGCATTCTCTTTGTTGGTGCACGAGGCAGCCAATAGGGCAATAGTAGCCATGATTATCAATTTACGCATATTATTTCTTCGTATATGTTGCAAAAGTGTATGGATAGAGATGTTTCTCGTCCGTCTCGTGGTGCTCTTCGCTTACGCATTGCCAGATAGCAGGATCAATCTTAGGGAAGAAGGTGTCGGCATCCTCCCAAGAATGGTGAATATGAGTGATATATAGCTTGTCTACCTTGTTCATAAACTGCTCATATACATTGCCTCCGCCAATGATAAACACATTCTCGCCGTCTTGAAGCATGGTCTGTAGTTCATCAATCGAATGAGCCACCTCAGTATTCTCATGGGAGAACTCAATGTCACGAGTTAGGACGATATTGCGACGATTGGGCAACGGACGGCGGGGTAGGGAGAAGAAGGTGTTCTTTCCCATCACTACAGTAACTCCTGTGGTGATCTCTTTGAAATGCTTGAGGTCGTTTGGCAGGTGGCAGAGCAGGTCTCCAGCTTTGCCAATGGCATTGTTTTCTGCGATAGCCACGATGATGTTGAACATACTATAAATTCTTTATTGTTTATACCGCTACTACACCAGGAATGTGTGGGTGTGGATCGTAGTCAACCAACTGGAAGTCCTCGAACTTAAAGTCGAACAAATCCTTAACCTCTGGGTTAATCATCATCTTAGGCAACGCGCGAGTATCGCGAGTGAGTTGCATTTTTACTTGCTCGATGTGATTGCTATAAATATGTGCATCACCAAAAGTGTGTACAAAATCGCCCACCTTCAACCCCGTAACTTGCGCCATCATCATGAGCAGAAGGGCATAGGATGCAATGTTGAATGGCACGCCCAGGAAGATATCCGCAGAACGTTGGTAGAGTTGCAATGAAAGGCGTCCATCTGCCACATAAAATTGGAACAATGTGTGGCAAGGAGGCAAAGCCATATTATTGACCTCGGCTACGTTCCATGCGCTGACGATATGGCGGCGTGAGTCGGGATTTTTCTTTATCTGCTCCACGAGTTGTGCGATCTGGTCGATATGTCCACCTTGGTAGTCTGGCCATGAACGCCATTGGTGACCATAGACTGGGCCCAACTCACCATTCTCGTCTGCCCATTCGTTCCAAATACGCACACCATGATCCTGCAAGTACTTCACATTGGTGTCACCCTTAAGGAACCACAAGAGTTCGTAGATAATAGACTTGAGGTGGAGTTTCTTGGTTGTCAATAATGGAAAACCCTCCTCGAGATTAAAACGCATTTGATGACCAAAGACCGAGATGGTACCCGTACCTGTGCGGTCATGTTTTTCGGTGCCCTCGTTAAGTACACGTTGGCATAAGTCGAGATATTGCTTCATTTGGAGTTATGAACTATAAGTTGTAAATGAGTTAATACAGGTTATATGTGGTTTTGAGTACGCGGAACTCGGTACGACGGTTCAGCGAATTGCAAATCTCTTGTTTGTCAGGGGATAGGGTCGTGATAAATGCTTCGTTCAATACTTGGTCTTTAGGCAAGAATGTGTATTGTTTGTGCAAGTTATCATCTACAATTATAGGTTTGTCTTCACCGTAGCCTACAGCGGTTAGTCGATCTGCTTTTATTCCATGTTGAATCAGATATTCTACTACGGATTGTGCTCGATGTAGAGCAAGTTGTTGGTTCGCATCGCTATTACCAATCATATCGGTATGAGCAGACAATTCAATGGTAATGTTAGGATTATCATTGAGCATTTTGACTAAGTCGTTCAGCCCTTTTTCTGATTCTTGGGTTAAGGTCCACTTGCCAAATTCATAGAAGATATTGCTCATTTTTATAGGCTTTGATATTAGTGCAAGTGTAAAGTCTTGTTGGTACGAGTGGCTATCTGTAAGTCCGATAGTGGATACTTGTTGTTTTTGATTTAAATATCCTCTCGCTGTAGCTAACATAACGTAGCGTGTGTCTTTGTTGAGTTTGAGACGATAGGTGCCATCTCTGCGGACTTGTGCTTTCACATTGGTTCCGTCATCGCCAACCAAACGGATAGTGGCATCAGTAATATGTTCGCCGTCGCTATCTATGATGGTACCTTCTACAATAAATTCCATTTCAGGCAGTGTGAATGAATAAATTTGATCATATCCATGTTTTTGTCCTCGGTTAGATGAGAAAAAACCATTTTCTGTTTGTCCCACAAAGGTAATACCAAAATCATCGTTGGTTGAATTGAATGGTGCTCCCATATTGAACAAATCCCATACAGAGTCTCGTCTTACTGCATAAAATAAATCTAATCCACCATACCCTGGATGACCTTTAGAAGAGAAATATAATCTTCCGTCTGGGCGTACACAAGGGAATAATTCATCGTCTGTGGTGTTGATCTGCGGACCTAAGTTGTGTATGTCTGTCCATTCGCTGCCGTCCAATATAGCCATATAGATATCCTTTCCTCCATATCCGCCTGGTGCATCACTTACAAAATATAGTGTGTCGCCGTGTACACTGAGAGCTGGATGGCCTACAGTGATACTGCTGTCTGCAAATAACTTCAGTTCTTGCCCCTCGCCCCATTCGCCACTAGCGCGGGTGGAGGTGTAAATCTTGGCACCTAAATCTTGTCCGTTGATAGGGCAGGAATAGGTAAAATACATAGTCTTACCATCTGCCGAAAAGCAGCAAACTCCTAATTCAGCAGAGCTTGTCTTAGCTTGTGTACCTCCTTCTTCATCACCGCCCTCTGATTCAGCATATAGCCCTTCGCATAACATGATATCTTCCCATTCTCCAGCTGCGTTCTTACGAGTGGAATACAAATTAAAAGTACTTGCACCAGTTACGGGTGAAGTGCGAATTTTCTTTTGCTTGGATGTGGTCTTTTCCTGCCTGTTGGAAGTAAAGACAAGAGCATCTCCATCTTCTGTCATAAACGCAGGAGCAAAATTAGAAGTGCGCTTTTCATTAAACTCTTTCGCTAGGGCAATCTTATAGCGTGATGGTTGTTTTTTCCATTGTTCCACTTGCATGCAACCGTATTTACCTGCCGTTGCAACATAATCGTTAGGATGCTCCTCTAAGTATATGTCATATTGCTTTATAGCTTCCTTGTATTTGCCTTGATACTGCAAGACTTGGGCATAACGTAGATAGACGATAGAGTCAGGATAGTGGTACTTAATGGCATTTTTGTAAGCAGCGGCCGCGCGTGCATTGTTCAATATGCGCTGCGTTTCTGCTTGTTTGAATGCAATAGTAGCTCTCAATGCTTTATCTTTGCTTGGAATGCGACGATATATCTGACGATACATTTCACCTGCCTCGTAATATTCACCAATAGCATATTTGCAATCGGCTTTTTTGATGCGCGCATTCAAGCTGCATCCTGTGATTGTAAATAATGTTGAGAATATTAGTATGTTGAATATAAATCGGTTATGCATAATGCTATAATTGGTTTACATCTAATTTCTGTTTTGCTTTTTTTCTTGCTTCTCGGTCTTGCGAAGTAGCGCAATGAATACCATCTTGACGCATTCGTTCGTTCTCGGAAATATGCTCACTGCCGAATTTGCCGTCCTTTTTAAGAACGATGCGTACACATAATAGCACAAACCCTATGGCTACCATTGCAAGTACTATGACGATTTCTTCATACATTCAGCCTGCAAAGGTACAATAAAAAATGCATATATGCAAGAAAAATCGCGGAAAGTTCACTTTCAACGCGATTTTAATTGCATATATTGCTATGTTAAATGGATTTTGGTGTGGGTATAACGATTAAGATGTTATATTTTTAGATTTATACCTACGAAATATGTTCTTGGAGTAGCGGGACCGTAGATGAAACCTGCATCGCGGTCCATGCCTTTGTCGAGGTCGGTTTGGAACTGGTCAAGAAGGTTCTTTACGCCTGCGTTGATCTCCAGAGTGTAGTGCTTGTAGAGCGGAATGTCGTAGCAAAGTTTGAGATCCCACTCGAAGAAAGTAGGAGTAGTAACCTCTTCATCCTCTAGCACATATCCTGCGAAGTGTTGCACGAGCATATTGCCTGTCACCTTTCCGTTGGTGACAATGTGGAAATGTTTTACGGGTTCGATATTGCAGAGGAAATAGCCATAATGTTCTGGTGTGCGGAACATGCGGCGTTGTGGGGCAATGTTTGGATTGTCACTCCATTGCAAAGGTTCGATATATCGGCTATGGTTGTAGGTATATCCGGCTTGGAAGGTGAGCAAGTGGCCGAAGCCCACCTTAGCCTCAATATTCATACCAGTTACGCGCGCGCCGCTGGCATTGGTGCGGGTGAGGAGGAGGTTGCCTTGTGCATCGTGACCATTCTCTACGAGAGCAAATACATCGTTGAGCTGGGTATAGAAACCCTCGAGGGTGAGGTTGAGATCCCACTTGCCAAAGCGCTTATACATGTCAATGCTTCCGCTGACGGAGTGGCTGTATTCGGGTTTGAGATCCTTGTCAAGGGAGATGAGAGATACTTCTCCGCCTACAGCACCGACATGGAGGTCTTCTTCGTAGATTTGTGGTGCGCGGTAGCCGCTGGCATAACTTACGCGCAGGATAATAGGATCAATAGGTGTGTAGCGCACATTCGCGCGAGGCGAGAAGACGGGTTTATCGAGCAGAGAGTGTTGCTCCAAACGACCACCTACGAGAATAGACCATTGGCTGTTCTTCCACTCGTTTTGAATGTATCCACCTCCGAGATGTACCTTTTGGAGAGTATTGCGGTTGTACCCGAGAATCTGGTCGCGGAGTTGGTTGTAGGAATATTCTGCACCTGCGCTGAGGTCGGCATTCATGATTCCGCAAGGATAGGAGAAACGGTATTGTGCCCCTGTAACCGACACGATATCAGTGGATTTGCCATAGGCATTTGGATTGTAGTTGGTGCCGAAATAGCTATCGCGAGCGATGTGCTGGAAGCTGGTGTAGGCGCTTACAAAGTGCTTGTTATCAGCGGTGTACATGTCCCATTTGGCAGTAGCTGCATCGATGTTGTGACGGAGTTGCTCGGTGAGTGGCGACTCGTGTGGTTGGAGGCTGTCGATGCCGTACCCGCCACGGCGGAACTCGGTAGTGTGGTGGTATTCGGCTGTGATCTTGGAATAGTCGGATGTCTTGAAATAAGAGCGGAAGCCGACGGTTGTGGAGTTGAGGTGAGGGATATCGGAGTATCCATCGTTGTCGCGGTCGTACTGCTGACGGTTACGTTGCACGCCAAAGAGGAAGAGTCCTGCTTTTTGGTTCTCAGAGACGACGCTGGCGTTCATATTGGTGTTGATGTCGTATGTGCCCTGCTCGGTAAAAGCACTGGAATTGCTGATATTTAGGGAGTTGCGGTTTGGTTCTTTGGTGATGATATTTACCACACCTGCAATGGCGTTGGCTCCGTAAAGGGCACTACCACCACCACGGATTACCTCAATGCGATCGACCATGCCCGCAGGCAGTTGCTCCAATCCATAGACAGAAGCGAGGGAGGAGAAGATTGGGCGGGAGTCCATGAGGATTTGGGTGTATTGACCTTCAAGACCGTTGATTCGGATTTGTGGCACACCACAGTTGGAGCAAGTCTCTTCAACACGCAAACCTGTTTGGAA
This sequence comes from Paludibacteraceae bacterium, assembly GCA_017555595.1. GTDB lineage: Bacteria > Bacteroidota > Bacteroidia > Bacteroidales > Paludibacteraceae > Colicola. Next base: position 18,152 of record JAFZGC010000046.1, read on the forward strand.
ATTGAGTACATCTGCCATGGAATTGGAAGTGGTGGACTCGATGATGAGCGGCGAGATGACATTGACAATGGTTGCCACTTCGCGTTGTTTGGTCTCGTATTTGTTGGCAGTAACCACTACATTATCAATCATAAAGGAGGTCTCGGCGATTGCCACATTCATCTCAATGAGGGTATCGCGATGGAGGGTAACGGTACGTTTCTCCGTCTCATAACCAATCATAGAGAAGACAATTGTCAGCTCACCCTCTGGTAGGTTCTTGAGGTAGAAGTGACCCGATTCGTCGGTTAAACAACCGAGGGAAGTACCTTCGACTTGCACATTTACAAAAGAAAGATGCTCGTGGCTGTGAGCATCTAAGACATGGCCTGCGATGTGGGCGTCAGTTGCCGCAAAGGCAGGAATAGATAGGCAGGTCAGAAGACCTGTGAAAATGGAATAAAAAAGTAGTTTTGTTTTGTTCATATATCTGTTTGTATCTTATTTATCGTTTATTTGTTGGAGTGGTAGTTGCGCTACATCTTGCAGTCTCCTATACTAATGTACTGTGTATCTACCGTGTATCAACCGTATATCTACCGTATATCAACCGTGTTTAGTGCGATATTGATAGCGAGACGATAGCGGATATGTATAGGGTGTAAAGCTAATTGTTCCTTAAAAATCAACGGCAAAGGTAGTGGTTTTGTAATGAATACACAAACTTTGGGGGCAATTTACCAACAATTAGGGATAGATTGATATAGAATGTATTACAGAAAATAAATTTGGAGCAATAAAAAATTGGTATTTTATTGAGTGATTGTTGTTTATATGAATAATTTTTAGTATCTTTGCGGCGAATTTAAGTAATTAACACAAATAGATGTATAAGGCAACGGATAAAATATGCGATTTGATGGCACGTGAAGAAGATGCGATTCATGTGATTAGTCGCTTTGGTTTGGGAATGGGGGTTGGAGATCAAACCATTGAACAAGTGTGTGATAATTACGGAGTTCACACTCCTACTTTTTTGGCGATTGTCAATTACAAGGTCTTTAAACAACGTGTTGCGGTGGAAGATATTGATATCCCAACGCTGCAACAATATTTGCGGAATGCGCATGTGTATTTCCTAGATTTTCGTTTGCCTTATTTGCGCCGAGCATTGATTGAAGCCATTATCCCTGCTGATCCTACGAGTAAGATACCTATGTTGATTTTGCGTTGTTATGATGAGTTCGTGGAAGAGATAAGGACGCATATAGAGCATGAAAATGCAGGGCTTTTTGAGGAACATATGCATGACGATCAGCGGATAACGGATAAGTTGACAGAGATTAAGAACTTAATTATCAAATACTATCCAACTAATAAAGCTTCGCGACGTGAAATGGTACATTATACCTTGATTGGTGTAATGAGCGATTTGTGGCATACAGAACAGGATTTTGCCGACCATTGCGCTATAGAGGATGAGATACTTCGTCCAGCTTTGAGTCACGTTCATCAATCAATTAAACCTCATCAATTGCAACAAGATACAGAGGAGCTTAGTAGCCGTGAGCGTGATGTGATTGTACAAATCGTGAAGGGGTTGAGTAATAAAGAAATAGCGGAGGTACTATGTATCTCTGTTCATACCGTTATCACGCACCGCAAAAATATTACACGTAAACTCAATATCCATTCTACCGCAGGTTTGACTATATATGCGATCGTGAATAAGCTGATTGATATTAACAGCTTGGTGTGACGTGAATTTTATCGAAAAAAAAGCAATAAAATTGATTATTGGCAGAAATAACACGTTTTTACTTGCGAGAATGAGATATTTTTAGTACTTTTGCAAGTTGTTTTCAGGAATTGATATTAATCGTATGATAAATTTATAAAATTTGGAAAAAATATGGCAGGAACACAACAAAATTCGGGTTCGATGTACAATTCATTGACGGCAGGTAGCAAGATTGTTGGAACAATTGTTACAGATAGCAATATTCGTGTGGATGGTACAATTGAGGGCGATGTAAAATGCGCAGGAAAACTGGTGGTCGGTGAAAAGGGTGTTATTTTAGGGACTATAGAGTGCGAGAATGCTGAGATTATGGGCACTATTGAGGGTAAAATTGTTGCTAAGCAATCTTTGGCATTACGTGCTACAAGCCGCATTAAAGGTGAAATTTACACCCTAACATTGACTGTTGAACCTAATGCTATCTTCAATGGTACCTGTGAGATGGGGAAAACAACGGTGCAACCTAATAAAAAGTAAATAATATGAAAGTAAAACCTTTTCGTGGTATTCGTCCACCCCAAACTTTAGCCAAACAGGTGAGTAGTCGTCCCTATGATGTATTGAATTCGGATGAGGCACGTCATGAGGCAGAGGGCAATCCGATGTCATTGTATCATATTATTAAACCAGAAATCAATTTCGAGGTAGGTACAGATGAGCACGATGCACGCGTGTACGACATGGCACGTCAGCAATTCGATCTCTTCCGTGAAAAAGGTTGGTTGCTACAAGATGAGCAGGAATGCTATTATGTCTATGCACAAACTATGGAAGGTCGTACCCAATATGGATTGGTGTTAGCTGCTTGGGTAGAGGATTATATGGAAGGGCGCATCATGAAGCACGAACTTACGCGTCGTGATAAAGAAGAAGATCGCATGAAACACGTGCGCGTAAATAATGCTAATGTAGAGCCTGTATTCTTTGCTTATCCACACCGCCAAGATTTGGATGCTATCATCGCATCGGTTGTGGCTACAACTCCTGAATATGACTTCGTGTCGGACTTGGACGGCTTTGGACATACTTTCTGGGTAATTCGCGATGCAGAGACAATAGAGCGCATTACTAACATTATTAGCGAGATACCTGCCATGTACATTGCTGATGGTCATCACCGAAGTGCCGCAGCCGCCTTGGTTGGTAATGAAAAGAAACTGCAAAACCCCAATCATCAAGGTGATGAGGAATACAACTACTTCTTAGCAGTCTGCTTCCCTGATAATCAATTGCATATAATGGACTACAACCGTGTGGTAAAAGACCTGAACGGTATGACCGAAGAGCAGTTCTTGGAGGCTTTGAAAGATGATTTTGAGGTAGCAGATATGGGTACAGACGTGTATCGACCAGAGGCATTGCACGTCTTCGCTCTATACCTCGCAGGGCATTGGTATAAACTAACAGCTAAGGCAGGTCGATATGATGACCAAGATCCAATCGGTGTGTTGGATGTGACAATTTCTTCGAACTTGATTTTAGATAAATTGCTCGGAATAAAAGACTTGCGTTCTGATAAGCGTATTGACTTTGTAGGTGGCATTCGTGGTTTAGAAGAACTAAGCCGTCGTGTGAATTCGGGCGAAATGAAAATGGCATTGGCACTATATCCCGTGACAATGGACCAATTAATTCGAATTGCCGATACTGGCAATATCATGCCGCCTAAGACAACTTGGTTCGAACCTAAACTGCGTTCAGGACTGATTATCCACGAGTTGATATAATCTGTTATCAAGACACTAAAAATAGGCATCTGGGATTCAGCACCCAGACATCAAAAGTAATAAATTTTAAAAAAAAGTAATATGAATAAACTTCAAATTGTAATCAACGTTATTTTGGTAGCCGCAGTGGCTGCATTATTTGCAATTATTTACAACAATGACAAATCTGCAACAGAGGAAGTCGTATCACCAGTAGCGCAATCAGACGTGATACCTGTAGCTTATCTCAATGTTGATAGCTTGCTGACCAATTATACGTTTGCACAAGAGGCAAGTGAGAAATTGATGAAAAAACAAGAAGATGCGCGTTTGAAAATGAATACCAAATTGCGTTCTTTCCAAAATGAAGTAGCTGATTTCCAATACAAACTAGAGAATCATGGTTTCTTGAGCCGTGAGCGTGCCGAGCAAGCACAACAGAAATTGGCTAAAAAAGAGCAAGAGTTGCAAGAGTTGGAAGCAAAACTCACTCAAGATATCATGTTGGAGAATCAAAAACTCAATCTGCAATTGGCGGATTCGTTGACCAATTTCTTGAAAGAGTTTAATGCTGATGGACGCTATCATGTGATTTTGAGCAATACTGCAAAGGATAATGTCTTGATGGCAGCTGAGCAATATGATATTACCGATGAAGTGGTTTCTGGATTGAATGCACGTTGCAAAAAGTAATAATCATATTTAGGACATTGGCTCAATGAGGCGATTTCGCTTGATATATAAACCATATTGGAACTACATTATTGCGGATGTAGTAGCTTTGGTTTTGAGTGTGGTTGTGGTACTTTGGTTATTCCCTTTGTCCACGGAAATACCTTTTCAGAAATATAGTGATTTCGCTCTTGTTTTCTCTGCAGTTTGGTTGTTAGCCAGTTATTTGTGTCGTCGTTATCTTCCTGTCAAATACATGAAGATGGGGCGAGATGTTCGACAATTAGCTCTATCTGCATTAGTTACGTTTGGTGCAATGTATGGCTATATGTGGTTGCTGGCTAAAGAGAATTTCTCTATTTGGGTGTTATTGACGATATGGCTGGTTGTATTGGTTATATCGTTGGTTTACTTGGTAATAAAGCACGCATATCGCTATGCTCTGAATGAGGAAGATCAACCGCTGGAAGCGCCCGCTCGCAGCGAGCAACCAGTTCTCAAACAACCGAAATTATATGGCGAGGGAGAGAAAAGGGAACTTCGTGAGAGTATGCTGGAGTTTGTAACACCTGCAGTATTGGAGTTCCTAGAAAAGCATATTACGCTGTATTCTTCCAACACCTTTACACTTCGTTCAACGGAATTGTATAACATCCAAAAACTACGCAGTTATCGCTATGATACGCTGGTGAACTTTATGCCGCTAAATCAGATACGCGGTGTGAATAAACTATTTGGTACGGTAAATGATAAATTGCCAGATCATGGTATTTGGGTATGCTGCTACGAACCACAATCGGTCACAAAACGCAATATATTGAATCGTTATCCTAAGGTCATCAGTTGGATGTACTATATTGCTTTCTTCCTCTATAAGCGCGTATTGCCCAAATTGTTTATGACTTCGCGCTTCTATTTTGATATTACGGAGGGAAAAGACCGTGTATTAAGCAAAGCAGAAGTATTAGGACGCTTGTGCTATTGTGGATTTGCTATTGTGGATGAACGCAAGATCGGTGACCTCAATTATGTTGTTGCGCGCCGTAAGTTTCGACCCAAAGTGATTGAACGTCGCGTGTATGGTATGTTTGTGAAACTTAATAGGGTGGGTAAGAATGGTAAACAATTCAAATTCTATAAACTGCGTACGATGCACCCCTATTCAGAGTTTTTGCAAGAGTATATCTATAATCGCTATTCCTTGCAGGAGGGTGGCAAGTTCAATCACGATATTCGTATAACTACCTTGGGACGCATGGCGCGTAAGTATTGGTTGGATGAGTTGCCTATGATTATCAACTTCTTGAAAGGCGATATGAAATTAGTGGGAGTTAGACCTATCTCTCAACACTATTTTTCGCTCTATAGCAAAGAGTTGCAGGAGAAACGCATACATCATAAACCAGGACTGATGCCGCCATTCTATGCCGATATGCCTAAAACGCTTGATGAGATAGAGGCATCAGAGATGCGCTATTTGACCATGTGCGAGCAGAGAGGAACACTCGTTACGGATTTTGTGTATTTCTGGAGGATATTCTATACTATTGTATTTAAGCGCGCGCGAAGCAAGTGACAGTTTATAGTTTAAAGGCGAGGGTGTTGAAACGCTATTTTCTAATATTATTTCTGTGTATTACCTCATGGTCTATGGCACAACATATCCCTGTGCCATTGACTCATACGCGCGTGTATGATTTTTTGGATGAACTCATCACAGATGGTGTTATCACCCACCAAACGGCTGTTAAACCCTATACACGTAGTCAAGTGGCAACTATGCTGGAGCAGGCACAATGGGCTGATACGTTGTTGAATAAACGTCAGAAAGCAGATTTGTATTTCTACCTCAATGAGTTTGCTTTGGAACGCGATACAATGGTCAATAACTATGTGCAATACACCGACCATAGTACTTTCTCTCTCTCGTTAGCAGAACCACAGTTTAGTTACAAGTCGGCAAATGACCAGTTCAAGATGCGTTTGCGTCCTATATTGGGTGCTAATATGGATATTAGCCAGAAAGGTGTAATCTTGCAACGTTGGTGGGGGGCTGAATTGCAGATGGATATTGCTAATCACTTGAGTATATGGGGTAGTTTGCGAGATAATTCATGGAGTGGTAATTGGTTGAGTGATACCTATTTCCCAACTTCAAGCGATAAGATTTACGGTGCTCGTATTCATTATGGTGCCTCTGGGCAACAGCCTGCGTTGAGCAATATTTGTGGAGTTCAATATAAGGAAGCGAATTACGGAGGAGACTTCTCTGACTCGAAAGGCGGAATCAGTCTATACACATGGTGGGGTAGTATAGGTATTCAACGTGAGAATATTCGTTGGGGTGATGCGTATTATTGTTCGAATATATTGTCTGGCAATTCGCCTGCAGCGCCTATGATTACGCTGCAACTAACTCCATGCAAATGGTTTCAATTCGATTATTTCCATGCATGGCTTGTGTCGAATGTATTGGACACTACCTATTTCTATCTGGAAAATAGTACCAATACTGCTCAGCCAACGCTGAATTATCGACCATATAACAAGTTCATGGCGGCAAATATGTTCACGTTCATACCAATCAAACAGTTGTCGTTCTCCTTTGGTAACTCCATTATCTATGCAGAACAAACGATTCAAGCTGCTTATCTGATACCCATTGCATTTTATAAGTCGCTAGACCACTTGCTTACAAAAGGGGTGCGCACACAAAACCAAAATTCGCAGGCTTTCTTATCTGTGTCGGTTCGACCTGTGAATCACCTGCATGTCTATGGATCTGCGTTTATTGATGAGGTAAAGTTTACGCGTTTCAAACCAAGTAATCCTGAAAATAATCCTATTTCCTATTTGGTAGGTTTCAATTGGAGTGGGTGGCCAATCAAAGGACTGAGCTTAAAGGGTGAGTTTGTGCGTTCGTACATAGCTAATTACATCCACTCTATAAAGGTGTTGGATTATACATCTAATAGTTGGAATATGGGGCATTATATGGGTGATAACGCGCAATCTATCTATGCAGAATTAGCTTATCGTCCAGTGAGAGGATTGTTGTTGAAGATGAGTTATACCAATGATATGAAATATAATTCCTATTCATATTTGCGAGATAATATAGGTCAAACGATTTCGCAAAAACCATTTGACCATTGCATATATCGCAATGACGAAGTGCGATTTGATGGGGTGTATGAGGCTCATCCGAATATGTATCTCACGCTATCTGTGGGGTATAACAACGCACGAGGATTTGATAATTTGAAGGAAAATCCATTACCAAGTGAAGATATTGGTAATGCACAACATTATTTAGATAAGTTCTGCCCACTGTACTATCAAGGCAAGAACTTTACTGTTTCAGCAGCATTCAGTTTTGGCTTTTAACTCTAAACATTAAATAGTAGCGAAGCGTCCACTAAACAAAAATGACATGCAGTGTAATCATATTAAATTGGAATGGTGAAGCGATGTTACGTCGTTTCTTACCTACGGTTATTGCTCATACACAGTCGGATGGGGTCGAGATTGTAGTGGCAGATAATGGTTCTACCGATGGTTCGTTGCTATATCTGCGTACACAAGCGGTACGTGTCATTGAGTTGGGGAAGAACTTGGGTTTTGCAGAAGGCTATAATCGTGCTATTGCTCAGGTAGATGCTGAGTATGTCGTACTGCTTAATTCCGATATTGAGGTTACGCATGGCTGGTTAGACACCTTATTATCATACATGCGCACGCACGCGAATGTGGCAGCTGTACAGCCTAAGGTGCTGAGTTGGCATTCGAAAGAGGATGTGTTGGCTGGGAAATTTCAAAAAGTGCGTTTTGAACATGCTGGCGCGGCGGGTGGTATGATTGATTGCTTGGGTTATCCTTATTGTCGTGGGCGTTTTTTAACACATTTGGAGGAGGATAATGGTCAATACGATCAGACTGTTCCTATTTTTTGGGCATCGGGTGCATGCTTGTTGATTAGCCGTGAGGTGTATATGCAGGTGGGAGGATTGGATGCTGAGTTTTTTGCTCATCAAGAGGAGATAGACCTATGTTGGCGATTAAATAGTCGTGGCTACAAAGTGATGGTAGTACCGCAGTCGGTGGTCTATCATGTGGGAGGCGGTACGTTGGGGTATGAGAATCCAAGAAAGACTTTTCTCAATTTCCGTAACAATTTGTTGATGCTTTATAAGAATCTTCCTATAGGAAAATGGCTATTAGTGATGCTGATTCGCCTGCCACTGGACTATGTGGCAGCTCTGCAAATGCTATTGAATGGTAAGTGGATGAATTTCAAAGCAGTATGGCAAGCAAGATGCGCCTTTTGGAGGTTGCGAACGAGATATGTAAACGTAAGAGAAAGTAATCTTCGCAAAGCAAAAACTGCATATCCAGCCACAATTTGCAGACGAAGTATCATCGTTGACTACTATCTATTAGGAAAAAGAAAATAATTTTTTTGTATGAAATATTTGCATATGTCATAAAAAAGTACTACCTTTGCAGCGAAAATGAATGAGGGGACCCGAAAAGGTTCCCTCAATTTTATGAAAATAAGATGATGATGGATAAACAACTAATACAAAATCTCGTAGAAGAGAAACTACAAGGTGCTGGTTATGAATTAATAACCTTGAAGATAAGTGCGCAAAATGACATCCTTATAGAGGTGGATAAACTTGAAGGCGTGGATGTGGAGTTTTGTGCGGAGCTCAACCACTATCTTGTAGAGCAATTGGATGCGCAAGGCATTGAGGATTATTCACTTGAGGTGGGTAGTGTGAGTCTTACAGATCCTTTTAGGACCAAGATGCAATACCAGAAGCACCTCAACCATGATGTAGAGGTACTCGCTGCTGACGGCAAGAAGTATCGTGGCACTTTGGTGAGCGTGGATGAAGAGAGTTTTGCGATTGAAACCGAAGTGATGGTGGCGGTAGAGGGCAAGAAACGTAAGCAAAAAGAGATTCAAACCCTTACCTACGCTTATGATGGTGTGAAATACACCAAGTACGATTTGAAATTTTAATGACATTAATGTCCTTACTTGAATAAATATTAAAACAAAATAAAAATGGCTATTAAAAAACAAGATTCAATCAACTTGATTGACATTTTCTCAGAGTTCAAAGAACTCAAAAACATTGACCGCCAAACGTTTATCAACGTGTTGGAGGACTCTTTCCGCAATGTGATTACCAAAATGTATGGTACCGATGCGAACTACGATGTGATTATTAACCCTGACAAGGGTGACCTCGAGATCTACCGCAACCGCCTCGTAATGGAAGATGATGATGTGGCTAATCCAGACACACAAATTGCGCTTTCTGAGGCACTATTGCTTGATGATGAGGCTGAAGTGGGCGAGGAAGTAACCGACAAAGTGGAGTTCGCTTCATTCGGTCGCCGTATGATCTTGAACCTCCGCCAAACCCTTGCAAGCCGTATCTTGGATCTTCAAAAGGAGAACCTCTACTTGCGCTATAGCGAGATGCTGGGTCAAGTGGTGAGCGGCGAATTGTACCAAGTATGGAAGAAAGAGATGTTGCTTCTTGACGAGGAGGGTAACGAACTTTATTTGCCAAAGCAAAACCAAATCCCAACCGACTTCTACCGCAAAGGTGATACCGTTCGCGCGGTGGTTGTGCAAGTAGATAACAAGAACCAAAACCCTAAAATCATCCTTTCTCGTACTTCTCCATTGTTCTTGCAACGTCTTTTCGAGCAAGAGGTACCAGAGGTGCATGATGGTCTGATCGCTATCAAGAATATCGCTCGTATCCCAGGCGAGCGCGCTAAAGTAGCTGTAGAGTCCTTCGACGACCGCATCGATCCTGTAGGCGCGTGCGTGGGTATCAAGGGTGCGCGTATTCATGGTATCGTACGTGAACTTCGCAACGAAAACATCGACGTAATCCACTATACCTCTAACATCAATCTCTATATCCAACGTGCCTTGGCTCCAGCTAAGATTTCTTCTATGACTGTCAACGAAGAGGAGAAGAAAGTGGATGTGTATTTGCAACCAGACGAGGTGTCATTGGCTATCGGTAAGGGTGGCTACAACATCAAGTTGGCAAGCATGCTTACTGGCTACCAAATCGACGTATATCGTGAGATGGACGAGGCAGATAGCGAGGATATCTATTTGGATGAGTTTAACGACGAGATCGAGCAATGGGTTCTCGATGCATTCAAGGCTATTGGTTTGGATACCGCAAAAGCAGTTTTGGGTGTAGAGCGTGCCGAGTTGATTAAGCGCGTTGACCTCGAGGAGGAGACTATCGACGAGGTAATCAGCATCCTAGCAGCTGAATTTGAAGAGTAATTGAACCCACATTACCCTTAGAACTTTTAAAACTTTTAGAACTTTTTTAACAATAGATAAATTATGCCAATTAAACTTATCAAAGCTTGTAAAGAATTAAACATCGGCATGTCCACCGCCGTGGAATTCTGTAAAAAGCAGGGTAAGGAAATCGCTACGGACCCGAATACCCGTATCGAGGACGACTTGTACCTACTGCTTGCTAAAGAATTCAACAAGGATATGGCGTTGAAGTTAGAAGCAGAGCGTCAAGCACAAGAGCGTCAAGAGCGCGAGATTCCTAAATCTGTGGCAGTAGAAAAGCCTCAGGTAGAGCATATCCCTACTGAGGTGCCTAAACCGAAGGTGCTAGGCACTATCGACCTTGATGCAGATAAAAAGCGCAAAGCAGAGGAAGAAGCAGCTCGCAAAGCTGCCGAGGAGGCACGCAAGGCAGAAGAAGCGCGCATCGCTGCTGAAAAAGCGGCTGCAAAAGCTAAAGCAGAGGCTGAAGCGAAAGCAAAAGCAGAAGCCGAGGCAAAGAAAGCTGCAGAAGCTGCTAAGGTCGCAGAAAAAGTAGAGGAGCCTGTACAAGAAGAGGAGAAGGAGGAGGAAATATTCCGTCTCGGTAAACCTGTGCTCAAAAATGCGCCTAAGGTATTGGGTAAGATTGATTTGAGCAGTATCAACCAAGCTACTCACCCAACCAAGAAAACCAAAGAGGAGAAGCGCAAAGAGCGTGAAGCACGTGAGCAACAACGCAAAGCCAACAAACCAGCTGCAAACAATAATAACGCTGGCGGCAAGGCTGCTGATGCTCCTAAAGATGGCGAGAAACGCAAGCGTGAGCGCATCAAACAAAATAAGGTGGACGTAAATGATGCGCGTAACCAAAAACCTCAAAAGAAGAATAATAAACAGAAGGGCTTCAAGGTGGAGGTGGATGATGAGGCAGTACAACGCCAAATCAAGGAGACTATCCAACGTCTCCAAGGCAACAAGGGCAAGAGTACTACCAGCAAGCACAAACGTGAGCGTCGCGAGTTAGAACGCGAGAAAATGGCGCAAGAGCGTGCTGCCGAGCAAGAGCAAAGCAAAGTGCTCAAGCTCACCGAGTTTGTGACCGCCAATGACCTCGCCGTGATGATGAATGTGCCTGTGACCAAGGTCATCGGTACCTGTATGATGCTCGGTGTGATGGTAAGTATCAACCAGCGTCTTGATGCAGAAACCATCAACCTTGTGGCAGAGGAGTTTGGCTTCTCTACTGAGTTTGTATCGGCAGAGGTGGTAGAGGAAATCAATGCAGATGAGGTAGTTAACGACGAGGATATCGTGCCACGCTGTCCAATCGTGACTGTCATGGGTCACGTAGACCATGGTAAGACTTCGCTCCTCGACCATATCCGTAACGCTAACGTGATTGCTGGTGAGGCAGGTGGTATTACCCAACACATCGGAGCATACAACGTGCAACTCAAGAATGGTCAGCACATCACCTTCCTCGATACCCCTGGTCACGAGGCATTTACCGCCATGCGTGCACGTGGTGCTAAGGTGACAGATATCGCGATCATCATCGTGGCTGCCGACGATGCAGTCATGCCACAGACCATCGAGGCTATTAACCACGCACAAGCAGCGGGTGTACCTATGATCTTTGCTATCAACAAGTGCGATAAGCCTACTGCTAACCCAGAGAAGATCAAGGAGCAATTATCCGGTATGAACATCCTTGTAGAGGACTGGGGTGGTAGCTATCAATGTCAACATATCTCTGCAAAGAAGGGCGAAGGTGTCTTTGAGTTGCTCGAAAAGGTACTTCTTGAGGCCGAGATGCTTGAACTCAAGGCTAATCCTAAGCGACGTGCCAAAGGTTCTATTATCGAGTCTTCGCTTGATAAAGGTCGTGGCTATGTGGCTACAATCTTGGTGCAAGATGGTACACTCCATCACGGAGATATCGTGTTGGCGGGTGTTAACCATGGTAAGATCAAGGCTATGTTCAACGAGCGTGGACAACGCATCCAACAAGCTCTCCCTGGCGAGCCATGTCTTATCCTCGGTCTCAACGGTGCACCTCAAGCGGGTGATGAGTTCAATGTGATGGCTACCGAGCAAGAGGCACGTGAGATTGCTAACAAACGTGAGCAATTGCAACGTGAGATGTCGCTCCGTACCAAGAAACACCTTGGTTTGGACGAGATCGGTCGTCGTTTGGCTATTGGCGACTTCAAAGAGCTTAACATCATCGTTAAAGGTGACGTGGACGGCTCTGTGGAGGCACTCAAAGACTCGCTCATCAAGCTCTCTACCGAGAATATCCAAGTCAATGTTATCCACGGTGCTGTGGGTGCTATCTCTGACTCCGATGTCCTCTTGGCTGCTGCTTCTGATGCTATCATCGTCGGCTTCAATGTCCGTCCTACTAGCACAGCCCGCAAGATGGCAGAGAACGAGGAGGTGGATATCCGTATTTATTCTATCATCTACGATACTATCAACGAGATCAAGTCTGCTATGGCAGGTATGCTTTCGCCAGAGATCAAGGAGGAGATCACTGCTACCCTCGAGGTATTGCAAACCTTCCGTATCTCCAAGGTGGGTACTATCGCAGGTTGTATCGTGCGTGAGGGTAAAGCTAAACGTGCTAACAAATGCCGCGTGATCCGTGATGGTATTGTTATCCATACGGGTGAGCTCTCTTCGCTCAAGCATGGTAAGGATGATATCAAGGAGGCAGGTCTCAACATGGAGTGCGGTTTGAGCATCAAGAGCTACAATGATATTGTAGAGGGCGACCTCATCGAGACCTTCGAGCAAATCGAGGTTGCGAAGACCTTGTAAAAATAACAAGAAAGTCCGGTCGTCCTGGACAATCCACAAAATAAACCAATCGCATCTCTTTCGAGGTGCGATTGGTTTATTTTATACTGTTTGCTAAAAAGAGAAGTTCCACTTAAGGCATTTCTCTTCTTATCCAGCTATGATAAAACGAACGATTATAACCAATAAGTCAATCCTCGCCCACGTGGAGTTGGCGGATGGATTTGGCTACGTTCAAGAAGTGGTCAGCGATACGCTCGGTATCAGACGCAAACTCTTGATATACTTGACCTACGCTGGCAGGATAAACGCTATCCATCAAGCGTTGCAAGTGCAGTTTCTCAATAGTTGCTACCATATTGTCCACTTGATCTTCATGACGATTCACCTCAATCAGGGCATCAAAATCATGATCCATATAGGTCTTCATCGTAGCTTGATAGAGCGCATCAATAGTCTCACGCAGTTGATCCACCTCGTAAAGGAGATCCTTAGAGAACTTCTCGTTGAAATTCTTCAGCAATTCTGCATATTCGGTCAAGTTGACTGAATAGTCACCTACTCGCTCCAAATCACCAATAGTACGGATGGCAGTCGCCAAATAGCGGTTGTCCTCCTCGCTGATAGGCAAGTTGGTGAGTTGCACGATATATGGGATGAGGTTGCGGTTGAGGAAGTTGAGTTGCTTCTCATTCTCCTGGAACTCTTCCATCTTTTCGAAGTTCACCTCCTTGATAATATCAATAGCGAGATTAAAGTTGTGGATAGCGATTGCTGCCATGTTCTCTATCTCGAGCTTCACTTGGTTCACCGCAATAACAGGGGTACGGAGCATTTGCTCGTCCACGAAATGGAAGTGAGGTTGTCCCTCTTGCAATGCCTCGTCCACACGATTCTTCTCTGGGAGAATCTTCGTCACGAGACTTACCAGATAATCCGTCAATGGCAGAATGATACATACCGTGATACAGTTGAAGATAGTATGGAACATCGCCAATTGCAATTGTGGAGCGCCTGGGAACATGGTCTCAAAAATGACGCCATAGTTGAGTGCGCCCAAAGTAACGAGGTGCATGATCCATGCCGCTATAAGGAAGATGCAGACACCAAAGCAGTTGAACAGCAAATGGATCAGAGCCGTACGCTTTGCATTAAGACCCGATGTCAAACCTGCAATGATAGCTACTACGCACGAACCGATATTCGAACCCATGGTGAGGTAGATACCTTGGTTGAGCGAGATAAGTCCTGTCACCGCCATTGTCAAAGCAATAGAGGTCACTACAGAAGAAGATTGCACAATAGCTGTCAATACTGCGCCAAAGAGCACAAGCATCAATGGGTGTTCTACAGAAGCAAGGAAGTCCTTGATCTCTTGCAACTTAGCCAATGCGTCCATAGACTTGCTCATCAAGCTAAGACCGACGAACAGCATACCAAAACCAGTGATGATACCGCCCCAAGTCTTCCATGTATCTTTCTTAGAGAAGAGTTCAATAAATGCTCCGAGACCTGCGAAAGCAGCAAAAATAACGGTAGTAGATATACCGCCGCCGCTACTAAGACCGAGGGCTACGATTTGTGCGGTAACGGTAGTACCGATGTTCGCACCATAAATGATTGTAGCCGCTTGCGCCAGTGACATGATGCCCACATTCACGAAACCGATGACCATCACGGTCGTGGCACCCGAAGACTGGATAGCAGCTGTGGCTACTGTACCAATACCCACGCCCAACATGCGAGAGTTGGACATGCGGGAAAACAGACTTTTAAGGCGGGCACTGCTGGCTGTCTCCAAGTTGGAAGACATCATTTGGCATGCCACCAAGAAAATACCAATACCTGCAATGAGTTGCAAGATAGCTTGAAGGAGGATAGTTATATCCATACTTTAAATAGTGTTCAATGGCGCAAACGCGCCGTTTAGAATTGTGTTGTGTTGTATAGGATCGTTTAGAGTAGTATCGGGTTGTATAGTGTTGTATAGTGTTGTATTGTTCTAAACGGTCCTAAATGTAAAAGGCTTGCACACATACATGCGCAAGCCTTTAAATAATTGATTAGAAGTTGTTTTGTTGCAATTGGAAGTATGCTTGTGGGTGTTTACATACTGGGCAAACCACAGGAGCTTCTTGACCAACATACAAGTGACCACAGTTGCGGCATTGCCAGATAGCATCACCATCGCGGCTGAACACAAGCTTATCCTCGATATTCTTGAGGAGCTTGAGGTAGCGCTCTTCGTGTGCTTTCTCTACAGCAGCCACACCTTCCATCATGATTGCGATCTCCTCGAAACCTTCTTCGCGAGCCTCAGCTGCCATACGTGGGTACATGTCTGTCCACTCTTCGTTCTCACCCATAGCACCATCTTTGAGGTTCTCTAGGGTAGAGCCAATACCGTGGATAAGTTTGAACCAAAGTTTAGCGTGCTCTTTCTCTTGCGCAGCAGTCTCCTCGAAGAGAGCTGCTATTTGCTCATAGCCATCTTTCTTAGCTTTGCTTGCATAATAAGTGTACTTGTTGCGAGCCATAGACTCACCTGCGAATGCCTCCCATAGGTTGGCTTCTGTCTTTGTGCCTTTAAGATCTTTCATATTCGTAGTTATTTAAAAAGTTGTTTACATTATCGGATACTATATCGGGTGCAAAGGTAGTATTTTTTTTTGAAATATGCAAGAAATATGCCAATTTTATGAGAAATAGATAGGAAAGGATAACCATATTCCATAGCACCTACCGTTTGTATACCATTAGTATACCGTTGGTATATAATATAATATAGTAATGCCGTATCTTCGGCATTGTCCTAGTTTTGAGCCGAACAATCGCTTGCGATTAATCGTTCGAGCCTATTAGGCGAGATAAGACGATTGTGCCGAACTCAGCAGTGGTGACTATCACATAAATAATCAAATATGCACTGATTAATCTATTCTTTAAGCAAAGGAGAAATTCAGTCGAGCTATTTCTGCATCACTATAAGCATTAGCCTTTTGTAAGAATGATTTTGCAGTTTCAAAATCAGCACATGGGATACTTGCACTAAATTGCTGCAAACGCTTCATTACCGTAACATAAGTATCAGGGATAGCGTTGCGACTTAATTTGCGCAATGCCAACAGATAATTTTCTCGATATATAGTAGGAACAATAATTCGTGCAGTATCCGTAGCACTAAGTTCGGCATTCATCATGATACGCGCGATACGACCATTACCATCTACAAAGGGGTGTACCTCACTACACAGAAACATTATGAAAATGGCACGCGCCAAAGGTGATGAGAGATTGCGATAATAGCGAAATCCATATCGTATGGTACCTTCAACTAATTCTGGTGCAACGAATACGGTATCACCTGCTTGATTAGCACGTTGCTTAAACATACCCGGTGTA
>JAFZGC010000047.1 GCA_017555595.1 Paludibacteraceae bacterium
ATTATTAACAACTTAAAAATAGCGGCTCTGCCGCAAAACGCGTATGAAAAAATTATTAACCATTTTATTAACCCTTACCTTATCTGCATCTACCCTTTGGGCAGAGCAAGTTGAAGTGGACTTGTATAATGCAAATATACAACCAGTACCCCAAAGTCATGACTTAATCATCCAAGCAGGTGACAATGTGAAAGCAGTGAATGAATGGTGGGATGCTAATGGTTTTATAAGTCCGTTTACTAGTACTAGTTGGGGGTATATTACTTTTACTGCGTTAGAAGGAACGATTTTAAAAACTTATTATTTTGATGTAAAGAGTCACTTTAGTTCAGTAGCTAAACCTAAGTATAAAATCAATGAAGGTTCAGAGCAGAGTATATCAAGTGATGCTGTAAAATCAAATAATGATTATAATCAATCGTCATTAAAAATTTCAGGTAAAGTAGCAAGTTTTATTAATAGCAAATACTATCCTCGTTTCAAAAATTTCAAGTTTACAGTTGTTATACCTGAAGTGGTAGAGCGTTCTGTAACTACAACTACAACTTTGACAAAGTTAGAGAATAGTGATTTGGAAGTAGGTACGATAAGCCGTGTAGGTAACGTTCCATTTGTTGTGAAAGATCCGATAGATCAAACGAATCCTCAGAACTATTTCACAGCAACTATAAAGAGTCCCACAGGAGAGACTTGGACTGTATTGAGTTCTGGATGGTCTTGTGTCGCTAATAATGAGGCGAATAGAGTACTATATAATGTGGAGAATACAACGACAGGATCGTATATCGTGCTTGTACCCGTTCAATATACAGCAACTACGAAGCAAAAAGGAACATTTACAGCCACGGTTCATTTAGAATCAAAGAATGCGTATAATACCAATAATGATGATCAAAATGCTCAAATCACTGTTGGTGATGTGATGCAAGAGTATGCTATTTCATGGGGAAATAGTTGGGAAAATGGTGGAGAGGTTTCATTATTCAAAGGGGATACATATCCTCGTACGGGTAGTGGCGGCTATTTAGCAAATACTGCTGGATTAACATTGGGCATTCCTGTTGTAGAGGTGTTAGAAAATCCTACGGCTACATCTACATTGGTGTCATTTGATGCAAATGGAGCAATGACATTACATGAAACAGGAAAAGTACGCCTTACTTATACCCAACCAGGAAGTACAACACATAATGCGAAAACTTTGACTTTGACGGTAAATGTAATCAAAAGGACTCCTACATTCACATTGAATAGCGATGAGTATGTAGGCGGAGTGCATGTCTTCTATGTAAACCATGATTATAGTTCTTTTGTAACAAGTTCAAATACTGATTATACAAACTATCCACTTGGTATAACGCATCTTGATGGCAATAATGCTCAGTTTATTTCATTTGATGGTATTTCAGCAACAACGTACGCTGTTCCAATGGAGAATATCTCTATTACGGTAACGCAAGAAGACGGAGATTTATGGAATAGTGCAACTCAGAGTTACGTTATTTCCATTCGTGAAAATCCTATTCACGTAGGTACATTGTGTGATAGAACTCCAGCGGAATTGCTGCAAGATCCTCGTTGTTATGTGGGTGGTTCTATGGTGGCTTTCGAAGGTGATGATATTCTTTTAGGTTCTACAGCAGGTAATACTAATGGTGGTTGGGCTATATTCAAATTTGTAGGTACTCCAGATAAACTACAATGGTCATATACTACAACTGATGGTTCAGGAACATGGACAGCCGAGCAGTCTGTAGATGGTACTTCGTTTCATGCATTGACAAACGGTGACACATTTGATGAGATGGCAAAATACTTGAGATTGTCCATATCTGGAGATAAAGCAAAGGGTAGGATTACAACTTTATGTATCACTGAAAAGGTGGGTGCGGAGCTAACGCCTAATCCTATTGAATTATATTCTATAGGAGGAATTGTGCGCAATGCAACATTTACAGCTAATATCTCAAATTTGGTAAATCTTCATTTGGTGCTTTCATCAGATGAATTTGAATTGGTACGCGATGGGCAAGTATTCGATGCTAACATCAATACACTTATACTTGATTATAAAGATGGATTAGGTATTGATAGGTACACTTCTGTACCAGTTCAAGTAGCGTATGTGGGTGATCCTGCTACTGCTGTAGGAAAAACTTGTACAGTTACCGCACAAGACGAGGCGGGTAATGCCCTAGCTACAGCCAGCATTGAGGTTAAAGAAATTTCTTCGACGGGTAATGTTCCTAATGTTATCGTAGAGGCAATTGCTGACGCAACAGGAATTTATACTGGTACTGAACACGAGGGCGAAACACACCCTAAGAATGGCACTTTCCCTTATAAAACCAAGTGGCAAGTGGATGTGTCATCAGCTTTTTCTAATGGACAACCACTCTTCGACCGACTCTATATATTGGGTCTAACAACCAATAAAGAGTCTGCAACGCTAACCGCTAGTGGAGTGAAATATCACAATATTACTGCTCCTTCTGCTTCTGCTCCTTCTACAGCTGTTACACCTTGTTATATCTATGATAAGAGTGGTAGCGGATATACGTTGGTGCAAACCATTGACAATATGAACCCAACTTCTGGAACTAAACCAATCGGTTCTACTACAGCTAATGGACAAAAATACTACTATACAGGTTATTGTCCATACGCTTCCAATGGATTTGCAGGCGACAAAGGTGTGTTCTATTTCTCGGGTGGTGCAGGTGCATCTGTGGATGTCTATTTGGAGAATCTCTATATGTATGCCCGTTATCACACAGAAAGTGGCGCTACAAAAATCCTTGCTACCGATACATTATATCTGAGTCTTTCGTTAACAGGTGCTGCGTATGTGGAGGCATCGGCAGCAGTATTTGTGTTTGAGCCAACCTCTAGCACTTCGTTCAATCCAAATATACACTTGCGTGGTTCCAATAAGATGGAAGGCGGTACAGGTGCTCTAGAGGCAAGCTTGGCGGGAAAAACAGCTGCTGCAGGTATGCACTCTGCGCCAATTCACTTGTTAGCTTCAAGCGATGATGTGGCTGCTACTTTGTCTATTGATGATAAGTGGCCTGTGGATAATATAGGTACTACAGAACGCACCAATGGTAAGTTAGACTTATCACCTACTTATACGGGACGCCCTTGTATAGAGTTAGGTAACGACAATTCGGTGCTGAATATCAATGGCGGACAACTCTATCTAAAGAACTCTGTACCTACATCTTCTAGCTACTTATGTACTTTTGCCATTGGACAACGTTCTTATACCAAGTCTGTATCTATTGTGAGTGCAACACTCAAAGGTTTGGGTACCGACCAAGGTGGTGGTTCGGTTAACTTTAATGATGGTAGTATCTATTGCTACGAACTAACCGATAAACAAATGGAAACCTATGGTGGATATTATCGTGGCAAGGCTGCATTGAAATGCCCTGCTAACACCAAGATTAATGGTGGTACATTCTACTGCGATGTGTGGGCTTGTTCTGAGGCTGCTAACTTAGGTGCTTCACCTACAGATAGATATGGAAACCCATTGGCTTCGCTCCAATTCCCAATTAATAATACACCTGTTGAACCTTATTATTTGGCTACAGTGGACTTTGATAATCTTGCTGCTCATTTGATCTGCGATGATGCTACACATAGTGATTATGGTAAATCCTTAGCACAGTATTATGTGGGTAAAACACAATACGGACATAGCAGTTTAAAGGCAAGTGCGGAGAATAAAGTGACTTTCATGCTCCCCTATCAATTTACAGGTAAAGGTTTCGAGGTGGAAGAAACAGTGGTGAACTGGGTAATGTCTATGTCTACTTTGGAGGCTAAAGCCACAGTAAATGGTATTTCACAGAATCAACAATTTGGAGGTCCAGCAGAAGTGGTAAGTGGTGAAACAGAGCACACTCGTTTCCTCTTATATGGTGAGATTGATAGTTATACAATTGCTGCTGCGGGAGATGGCTCTGGATATATGACACCAGAAATTGATAACCTAGGAACTGTAGAAGTGACAATCAATGAAAATGAATATCGCAACGATATTACCAATACTGCTGCATATCAAGTAGATGAAGCTCAATTTATGGTAAAACCAATTTATAATGCAGACGAATGGATGCTATTCTGTCCTCCGTTCGATATTACGAATGTATATGTGGTGGAGGCTTATCCTGAAGAAGAACTCAAAACTATAGCGGAAACCAATATGGATGAGGCATACCGCTTGCAAGCAACAGCTGCAGTGGACTTGTTCTTCTATTTGGGTTATGATATTGGTTTTAACCAAACCAACTCCGATTTCTGGACCATATACAATAAATGGAAAAACAATAAAGAACTTACAACTGGTGCCGGTAGAATTAAACTTACTCATTTTACAGGAAGTAACTATAGTGCAAACTACTACCTGCAACGTTCATCGGGTATTTGGGAATGGGATGGTAGTAAGTTTACTACCGACTGGAAATATTTGCCAGCGATTGATGCTGAAGGTGCCGATGAGTATTACAAAGTTATGCACGGTGAGGATGAGTATGAGGTTGTGATGAAGAAGGGTGAGATCTATTCGATGAAATTCCCGTATATGTATTCAGGATATGAGGAGTGGGATTATTGGACGGGTAAATATCTCATCTTTGAAGGTAAAGGTCCACAAATTATTGAGGGTAAAGATTATCATAATTCAACTGTTCTTCGTGCGAAGGAGGCAGGTGCTGGAACTGCTGAGATACGAGGAAATAGCACTTTGGCAGCTATGAATGTGAGCAATATGGGAGCGTACTATCTCTTTGATGGTGCTCAGAAATTTACACGTAAACAGAATGATGCTCAAGCCGAAGAACATTGGCCAGGTGAGGGCTTTGTGTTGGCTACTCCCCCAACAAGTTCTCCCGCTCCACGTCGCATTGCATCCATTGACTTGATGACGGGTGATGTGACTTACGAGCCAGTGGATGGTAGTGAGAATACGGTAACAGGTACACCTACCATTGATGGTGGTCATAACATGTTGGTTTATGTCACTGACGGTGGCTTGGGCGTAGTGCCAGTGACACCACAATACGTGTACATTTACAACACTGCAGGTCAGCTAGTGGTTTCACAATACCTCACCGATGATACACGCTTCACTTTGCCAACTGGTATTTACCTCGTGCGCGGCGAGAAAGAACAGGCTAAAGCCATCGTGAGATAAGAGAAGACAATTGTCAACTGTTAACTATTAGAAATCTGGACAAAATTTTACTCAAAAGTGAACTTTTGTCCAGATTTTGTTGCATTTGTGCATATTTTTCTGTACCTTTGCAGGCGAAATTGGTATTATGTTATAAAAATAGGTAGATATGAAAAGATTTGTTTTGGCAATCATGATGGTTGTATTCGCGGGCGCAATATTCGCATTAGGGCGCAACGACGGCTCGTCAAAAGTTAATTCCATAAGTTTTGATTGGATCAACGGGCACACGCAAGAGGCAGGATATAAATGGTATCACGTGTTGATGGATACGGTGTATAACTACGAACTTCCTCAAACTACCCTTACGCTGACCAACCTGTCAGAAGATAGTGTGTTCATGACTTTGGAAGCTACTATACCCGACTTGGAGGGTATTCCTGCTAAACACTATGCTATGGCGGCGGGAGAAAGCAGAAACTGGACAATAAGCTCGGATGAACTCTTTCAGGTGATGCCTGATTTTATCTTTATTACCCTTACCACCGATCAACGCATATCCATTACCGCATCGGTGGAGGAAGAAGTGACTTCGGATGTCAGCACACCAGTGGTAAACACTCACCCAGATGCTCATATACGTGTTGGCAGCGATGGCGTGCTGTATATTGAACGCGGCAACGAGCGATACAGCCTGACTGGAGGGAAGTTGTGAGGCTATAAGGCGTTAAAGCAATGAGGATGGAAATATAAAAACAGAATAGCATATGAAGAAATTGTACGTATTATTTATTTTGGCAATGGGGTTCGCGCCTGCGTTGTTGGCTCAAACGATAGAGGAGTGCGAAGCAACACGTAAGAGTACTTGGCCCGCTCATTATTGCCATTGCGAAGTCGGACATACCGAGTTTACCACCCTGCCATTGGATACAGTCGTATCCGACTCTATTTGGTATATGGGTGATATCAACGGATTTAGCGAAGGTATTACTGCCTATATCTATGGCGATGCAGGTGTGCACATTAGTCTATACCTCAATTGCAAGTCGAAAAAAGTGCTTTCTAAAGAAGGTATTTTTGAAGGATCGATAGATGTGGAGCCTAATCAGATTTGGGATATCAGCCAAGAGTCTTTGATTACCAAACTGCAAGAGGCGGGTGTGTCTGGCAATGTACGCATGTGTGTATATCCGCTGGAGCCAGGCAAAGAGGCGCGCTTGTTCTGCAATCCATACAACAAGGGACCTCATTCCACATGTGAGGATCTGCTACCTGCTATACCAGGTATGACTTTCGTGAGTTCGCATGCGGATGATGTGTATGTGCTGCGCCGACAAGATATCCCAGCAGAAGGCACTATGTTGGTCAGTTGGTTTAAGCACAATGGTGCCGCCTGCCAAATGACCATCAAGCGTGGTAGTTGCCATGGAGAGATGTTGGCAGAAGTGGATCTGACAAGCCAATACGAAATTACTCGTGAACTGCTGGACGGCAATGAGGACTTGTATCTGCAACTCGCTCACGCTGAGAATACCGCAGGTCGTGTGTTGCTAACCGTGAAAGAACCAACCTCTAACCCCACTACTGGTTGCGACGACGTGACTGCTCCTGCTGTCAAAGCGCGCTTGGTGATGGGCAGCGATGGTGTGCTGTATATCGAACGCGGTAACGAGCGATATAGCTTGACGGGAGGAAAATTGTAGATTGCCCTTCGGTGGTAGATCGAACCGACGTCTGGTAGAAAAAAGAATATAGAAAGAGCAGGTGAGGGATTTCCTTGCCTGCTCTTGTATTAGGATGATATGATTGCTGTGTTTCAATCGGTTGGTATCCAGTGAGTTACC
>JAFZGC010000048.1 GCA_017555595.1 Paludibacteraceae bacterium
CAACCAATATGGTGGTAAATTGCCAGACGCAGTAGGTATTCCAGAGGAGCAACTCCGCAAGGCATCTGAGAGCGCAGTTTGCAAGATCAACATCGACTCTGACAGCCGTTTGGCTTTCACCGCTGCTGTTCGCAAAGTGTTCGCTGAGAACCCAGGTGAGTTCGACCCACGTAAATACTGCGGTCCAGCTCGTGACTTGATGACAGAGCTCTACAAGCACAAAATCGTTAACGTTCTTGGTTCAAACGGTAAAGCGGAATAATCGCAAGCGATTAGATAGTTGAAAGAGTTTTAGGCGCACCTGCGATAAGGGAAAGGCAAGGAGAAAGAAGTTCCTACGCCTACGGCGAGAAATCTTATAAATCTTATTTACAAGGTTCACTTGCAAGCAAGGTTATAAGGGTTCTCCGAAATAAATTGCCACCGCTCCTCATATCGCCTTGAGCGATACTCGTGCGCTGAATCTTAACTGCAACGACTCTAATTAGACTCTGATTGGTCTCTGAAATGTGTACCGCTACATTCCATAAGATTAAGCGGATGAGCGAAGCGAATGCTAGCGGTGGCAATAGATTACGGAGTACATAGAAAAGAGGGATTAGGCGTGGGAGATGAGATTTATTAGATTTCTGCGAGCTTGCGAGCTAGGAGATAACACCTTTAAAACTCTGAAAACTTTTAAAACTTTTAAAACTTTTTCACATGTTAAAATACATGACCGCTGCTGAAGCAGCACAACTTGTACCTCACGGAGCAATATGCGGCATGGGTGGTTTCACCCCTGCCGGCGCTCCAAAGGATGTTCCTTCTGCTATCGCAGCGATGGCTGAGGCACTCCACGCTGAGGGCAAACCATATAAGATCGGTATGTACACTGGCGCTTCTACTGGCGACAGCTGCGACGGTGCACTCGCTCGCGCTCACGCTATCGAGTTCCGTACCCCATACCAAGGTAACAAAGACCTCCGCACCGAGCTCAATGCGCAAGGTGCACACTACTACGATATGCACCTCTCTGAATTGGCGCAAGATCTCCGCTACGGCTTTATGCCAAAGCCAGACTTCGCTATCGTAGAGGCTTGCGAGGTAGTAGAGAAAGGTGACCAAGTAGAGATCGTTCTCACCGCAGGTGTAGGTAACGTACCTACTTTCTGCCGCTTGGCTGACAAGGTGATCGTAGAGCTTAACGAAGCTATGCCTGCTGCTATGCGTGGCATGCACGATATCTACGAGCCAGCTGACCCACCAGTACGCCGCGAGATCCCTGTATATACCGTTTCTGACCGTATTGGCGCAGACTGCGTGACTATCCCTGCAGAGAAACTCGTAGCTGTGGTGAAGACCAACCGTCCTAACGAGGTGGGTGGTTTCACTCCGCTGGATGAGACTACAGCTAAGATTGGTGCGAACGTAGCTTCTTTCCTCGAGAACGAGATGAAAGAGGGCCGTATTCCTGCATCTTTCTTGCCAATCCAATCAGGTGTAGGTAATATCGCTAACGCGGTGCTCTACGCGTTGGGTGACAACAAGAACATCCCTGCTTTTGAGATGTACACCGAGGTGATCCAAGACTCTGTAGTGGAATTGATGAACGCAGGTCGCGTGAAGTTCGCTTCTGGTTGCTCATTGACTATTGGTTCTGATAAGCTCCAGGAGATCCTCGACAACCTCGATTTCTTCCGTGATAAACTCGTTCTCCGTCCACAAGAGATCTCTAACAACCCTGAGGTAGCTCGTCGTTTGGGTCTTATCACCATCAATACAGCTCTCGAGGCAGATATCTTCGGTAACATCAACTCTACCCACGTTTGCGGTACCAAGATGATGAACGGTATCGGTGGTTCCGGCGACTTTACTCGCAACGCATACATCAGCATCTATACAACTCCTTCTACCGCTAAGGGTGGTGCTATCTCGGCATTTGCGCCAATGGTTAGCCACCACGACCACAGCGAGCACTCTGTGAAGATCATCATCACCGAGCACGGTATTGCTGACTTGCGTGGTAAGAGCCCTATCCAACGTGCGCATGAGATCATCAACAACTGTGTGGATCCACAATACCGCCCATTGTTGAACGAGTACTTGGAGATGTCTAAGACTGCTCACACCCCTCACACTTTGAGCTGCGCATTGGCTATGCACGAGGAGTTCCTCAAGTCTGGCGATATGCGTAACACCAAGTGGGAGAATTATAAGCGCTAAATCCGCAAAACGGATTTAGCGTTGGTTGAAAGAGTTTTAATAGTTTTAGGCGCACCTGCGGTGCTGTTCTAAAGGTAAGCAAGTGTTGACTGATTTCACCCTTAAAACTTTTAAAACCCTTAAAACCTTTTCTACTAAACAAGAAAGACTGCTTTTCAGAGCAGTCTTTTTTGTATGACAAATTCATATCGATAACTTATATCAAATAAGTTAGATAGTTTGCAGTCGTTATCACATCTGTTTTTTGTGGGTGATATTGTTCGATAAACTGATTAGGTATTTTGGCTGATTGTTTCTTTTCGTTCCATTTCATCTCAAACAGATGCAACTCACCATTTGACTCTTCGATATAATCAATCTCTTGCTTCTCTGTGGTACGCCAAAAATAGGACTTTACCAAACGGTCGGAATAATGATTATATTTCATACGCTCTGCAATGAAGAAGTTCTCCCATAGCGCTCCCTTATCCTGTCGCAATTCTAATGGCGCAAAGGCTTGTAGTACTGCATTACGAACGCCTAAGTCATAGAAATAGATCTTTTTCCCTTTAGTTAGCTCTGTGCGGATATTCCTGCTGAAGCTATTCAAACGGAATACGATATAGCATTTCTCCAGAATATCAATATATTTCTCCACGGTCTTGCTATCCACTTCAACCGTCTTACTCAATTCATGGTACGACACTTCGCTACCTATCTGCAAAGCCAATGCCACTAATAATTTTTGCAGCACAGCAGGTTTACGCATACCCTCCAAATCCAAGATGTCTTTATAGAGATAACTCTCCGTTAACTCCGTCAAAGCCTTTTCGGGCGGAAGACTACCAAACAACACATCGGGATAACTGCCATATATCAAACGCGTCTCCAGCATTTCACTGGTGGTTATCAAGCCTTTGGCTGCATACAGCTCGCCCGTAGAAATAGGGAAAAGATGATATTCTATTTTGCGTCCCGTGAGTGGTTCGTTGATTTTGCTGCGCAAATCCAGTGCCGAAGAACCTGTAACCAACAACTGAATGTTAGGGAAATTATCCACTATCACTTTGAGTGTCAATCCGATGTTTTCCACTCGTTGTGCCTCATCTATCACAACCACGGACTTGTTATTTATCAATAGTTGTAAGCCTGCAAGCGAAGGATTATATAGCATATCGCGCACACTCTGTAGGTCACAGTTGAGCCACAGGATATTATCCTCAGCCATAGACTGTGTCATCATACGAAACAGGGTGGACTTACCCACCTGTCGTGCGCCAATCAGCAGAATGGCTTTACCTTTTCCAATGTATTGTGTCAATACATTTTGCAGCGTTCGTTGTATCATAGCGATTGAGTTTTGTAGATTATCTTATTATGGTTAGTTTGAAAAACGCTGCAAAGGTAATCATTTTTTCTTTATTTTCCAAATTTATGGCAATATTTTTGGATTGTATTCCAAATTTATTGCAATATTTTCGGATTTTATCTATTTTTATAGCGTATCATATACCGCCTCTCGCCCCATGACTCACACCTTGAGCTGCGCACTCGCTATGCACGAGGAGTTCCTCAAGTCAGGCGACATGCGTAACACCAAGTGGGAGAATTATAAACGATAATAGCGTTGGTTGAAAGAGTTTTAATAGTTTTACTCGCACCTGCGGTGCTTATTTCACATCTTTCACCAAACGGACACTACATCTGTTGGGGCGGTTTTCATATCCTACTTCATATACTTCATCTGCTGCAAACTGAAGAACATAAGCTCCATAATCTTCAGGGAATGCTGTGCTATTAGCCCAATAGTATCCGTGTGATTGCAAGTTTTCAATTATACAAGCAACAATTTCACCACTCGTTATTCTATTTCGCCAGAAGCCCGTAGCAGGAAGAAATATGGCTCCAGTTCTCTCTAATGCATGCCATTGCTTCTTATCAAAAGTTTGGTATTCAGCATAATCTCTATACGAATTTCCTGGAAGGAAAAACAAGTTATTAGGACATTCCCAATCGTCTGGCAGAACAATCACGCCATTGACATCACAAACTTGAGCCATGGCATATAAATAGTTGGCGTTTTGGCGTCCATAAAAGAGGTATTGCCATTCTTCATAGGTCAATGTACGCCATGTATTAGCAGGATATTTATCTATAACATTGGTACCATAATCTATATAGTTGATATATTCTATATAGCCACATTCGCCTCTATTGGCACTTGTGATGGTTGGATTATCTGCTTTTCCCCAAGGAAACATATCAATCACATCTCCCATACTTAATGGATTACTAACCCAGCCCTCATTGTACTTATCATATGTAGGATTATTTAGATTTGCTGTGCCGATATATTCCCATTGATTATTAGCAAATTGCCATTTATCTTGACTAATGACATATTGCAGATTTCCAGGAGAAAAGCGTACCTGTTTGTCCGCAGCCACCGAAAAGACATGTTTGTTAGCAGAAGGATTACTTATTGGTTCACAACTCATTAGCAAAATCGCAACACAAATATTGAATAAGTAAACTATCTTTTTCATTTTCGTTCTGATTAATAAGATTAGACTATTATTTGGTTAAATCTTTCGCTAATCGCACCGCTATTCCTGTCGCACGATCCAGTTGCACCAGTAGGATGTTTTTTTCCGTAAATTTAATTGCATAACTATATTGTTCATCTTTATCGGATGAAGTCCAGTAATAGCCGTCCATATATAAAACTTCTAATCGGTATTCTCCTGGGTATCGCTTAGCAGTAAAAGGCAAGAATATCGCTCCCTTTTCTTGGACTTGAAGCACTTCTTCTGAGTCTAAATAGTTGTAACCCGCGAAAAAATCTGGATTAAATCCCGTTGTTAGTTTTATTCCATCAGGATGAACCCAATTATCGGGGAAGAGTAGCAATCCTCCTATGCCATCCACTATGATATATGCTAATAATTTATCGGCATCATATCTCTTGAAAAGTATATACTCCCATTCATCTTTTGTTAATGTACGCCATTGTTTAGTGCGATCATTTCCTATTATATTTTTACCCCATTCAGCAAAAATGGGAAAGTCAGTATAATCGTTGCCAACTAATGTAGGATTGTTACCAGTTCCCCAACCAAAGATATCTATCTCGCGTGCAAACATATTTACATCGCTGATATACATATAATTATAGATACTCTCTGATGGATTTTGATAATCGTATGACGGACTAGCTAAGATCTTAGCGCCTAAAATATCCCATGGATTATCTGCCAAATGCCATTTATTATCTACGCGATTATACACAAGGTTGCTTGGAGCAAAAGTGACTTGATTATCAAACGAGATAGAAAACGCTCCAACCCCTTTTATCTCTGGGGTTTTAGGATTATTGGGCTCACAACCTGTCATGATGAGCGCAGCGAAAAGAACGAATAAATAACAAGTGTGTTTCATAAGCATTGCTGTTTATTGGTAATATGTTTATAATATTCGATGCAAAGGTACAACTTTTATATGAAATATGCAATAAAATCGCTTTTTAAGAATGATTTTTTGCTAGGCGAGTTAATGCCACTAATTAAGATAATAACGAAAGACATCAATTACTAGTAAACATTTTTAGGACCCCAGTCTACCTTTTCAGGAAGAGAGTACTGTTCTCGTTACGAAGCAGTCTTTTTTGTATCCTCAATTCCTTGCAAGTTTTTGGGGTACCATAGGAGATCTATAGGACTTCTGTGGGCTTTCGGTGGCTATTATATCTCTAAAAATGCCATCGGAACGGCAAAGTTGTAACTTTTACTGCACTCCTGCATTGCAACTTACTTTCTCATTTTCAGCGAGTTAAACGCGCTTTTGTGGAGATAGCGGGATTCGAACCCGCGTCCAAACAAGGAACCAATATGCTTTCTACACGCTTATCTTGGCCTTCGTTTTCGAGCAACGGCAAGACCCAAGCCACCAACCATTGCCTTATCTGCTAAATCTCATTCTTGCATCGCAGCCTACAAGAACCAGCCCTGATATTTCCGCACCGCTTGATCCTATCAGCCTCTGGGCGTTGGCTTGGAGCGATGTCTCGGTTCAGCACCTTGTGCCGAAACTAGGCGAATCTACTATACTTCGATTACGCAGCGAGAGCTACAGTATTGTTGCCAGTTATAATGGCGAACCCGATTAACGAGCGGTGTTCATGCTCGGCGTGCTTACATACCTGTTCTACCTGCTGTCAAAACCAAATATCCCCTCATTGGTTAACTCGGGCTTACGAAGCCCTCGTTAGTTTTTGTATTGAATGCACTGCTCAACAGATTGCGACTGCAAAAGTACAACTTTTTTTTCAATTACACAAAATTTGATGCTATTTCTTTGAATTTTATTCTAAAACGGACATGTAAACATACTGCAGCGACAGATAATCCCACTACAAAACCAATCCATATTCCCACAGCTCCCATACCCATTGGAAATGCTAGGCATAGACCAATGGAAATACATACTATCGTATAGGAGAACATCGCTATGATCATTGGGATCTTAACATCTGTAATGCCTCGTAACATCGATGCAGCCACCACTTGCAATCCATCTGCCAATTGCAATACACCCGCCAAAATAACCAAGTGAGATGCGATTGCTATCACCTCTTGGTCATGCGTAAATAGCAATGGTATTTGATTACGTAATCCAATCATCACTATCGCACCAACAGCATTGATAAGCAACACCAGATGGATACTCGCATTACTTGCCATACGTACGCCATCCAGGTTATTAGCTCCTAACTGATGTGACACGCGAATAGTGGTGGCAGAACCTATTCCCAGAATAACCATAAAGGTCATGTCGCAAATCTGATTAGCAATTTGGTGAGCAGCTAGCGCCTCCTTGCTAATCCATCCGATAAAGACAAATGCAGCGGTGAAAGCAATGGTTTCCATCAAGGTTTGAACTCCAATGGGGAAACCGATTTTGGTCAACTCCTTGATGACACTCGCCTTTATATTGCGCCAACTAAGAGCAAGCAAATAATCTTTCCATTCGCGATGGAAATACATTGCTGCCACAAAACATATAGGCATACCTATACGAGCCACCAGCGAACCAATGCCTGCACCTGTGGCACCCATGGCTTCTGCGCCCCAATGACCGTAGATAAATACCCAGTTAAGCAATATATTTAATCCATTCATCACTAATGTTATAACCATTGCCACCGAAGTATTACCAAGCCCTTCAAGAAACTGCTTGAAGAAAGTAAAGAATAGGAAAGGCACTATAGAAATGACAATCATGATATAATAGGGTCGTGCTACCTCCACGACCTCGGGATCTTGTCCGAAACAATGCAAGAATGGAATACACCCTCCCAGTAGCACCAATATTATCATACTCAGTAGAACGGTAAAGAGCATACCGTTCTGAAACAGCGAAGCTATAACACCTTTGCCAGCCGACTGATCTGTTTCACCTGCTGTCAGTTTGCCCACCTGCTGTCCTACCAACGGAGTAAGCCCCATCAAGGCGCCCATGGCAAACACCATCACAGTAAAGAAGAGCGCGTTGGAGAAACTCACCGCTGCCAAATCCACGGTGGCATAACGCCCCACCATGATAGAGTCAAACAAACCAACCAGTGATGCACCCAACTGGGTTAGCATCACTGGCAGAGCTACGCGCAGATTACGACGGTAGTATGGAAGGTATTTCTTAAAGCAACCCAACACGGTATATTACCCCACTTGGCTACCGTTACGGACAGGGGCTGTGACTATGGTCACAACCAACTTGCCATCGGCATCTACAGCCGATAGGATCATACCTTGTGACTCAATGCCCATCATCTTACGAGGAGGGAAATTGGCAATAAACAAAACTTGTTTACCCACGAGTACAGAAGGATCTGGGTAGCTTTGTGCGATACCCGACAGGATAGTGCGACCACCCATACCGTCATCCAAACGGAATTGCAAGAGGCGGTCGGACTTCTTAACTGGCTGGCAATCGAGGACAGTAGCTACACGGATGTCCATCTTGCCAAACTCGTCGATATTGGTATTCTCCTTGATGTCAGCAGGACGCCAGTTCTTGAGAGCCTCTTGCTTCTCCGCCTTTTCGTTGGCCGTTTTGATGTTAGCCAGGCGGTCGAGTTGAGCTTGGATGGTAGCATCCTCGATCTTCTCAAAGAGGAGGGATACTTCGCCCAAAGCTTGACCCTCTTGGAGGAGGTTGATATTGCCGAGTGCCTCCCACTCTACCGCTGGCATTGACAACATTTCGCGGAGCTTAGCCGATGAGAATGGCAAGAATGGCTCGAATGCAATGCTCAGATTAGCAGCGATTTGAAGAGCTAGGTGAAGGATAGTAGCGGTACGCTCCATGTCGGTCTTAGCTACCTTCCAAGGCTCGGTATCAGCGAGGTATTTGTTACCTATGCGCGCGAGGTTCATAGCCTCTTTTTGTGCATCACGGAAACGGAAGTCGCCCAAGAGTTTCTCCAATTCTGCTTTCACATTTTGGAACTCAGCGATGGTGTTGTGGTCGTATTCATTGAACGTGCCAGCCGCAGGAACTTTGCCATCGAAGTACTTTTTGGTGAGCACCAAAGCACGGTTAACGAAGTTGCCATAGATGGCCACGAGCTCGTTGTTGTTGCGTGCTTGGAAATCCGCCCAAGTGAAGTCGTTGTCCTTGGTCTCAGGCGCGTTGGCGGTGAGGACATAGCGGAGAACGTCTTGCTTGTCAGGGAAGTCCACGAGATACTCGTTGAGCCAAACAGCCCAGTTGCGTGAGGTAGATATCTTGTCGCCCTCGAGGTTGAGGAACTCGTTAGAAGGTACGTTATCAGGTACGATATAGCTGCCTTCTGCCTTGAGCATTGTAGGGAAGACAATGCAGTGGAAGACGATATTATCCTTTCCGATAAAGTGAATGAGGCGGGTAGAAGGATCTTTCCACCAAGTCTCCCAATTACCAAACTGCTCAGGTTGAGCGTCGCAAAGCTCCTTGGTATTAGAGATATAACCAATAGGTGCGTCGAACCACACATAGAGCACTTTGCCCTCAGCACCTTCTACAGGCACAGGGATACCCCAATCGAGGTCGCGGGTCACGGCACGAGGACGGAGGCCACCATCGAGCCAAGACTTGCATTGGCCATAGACATTTGGTCGCCACTCCTTGTGGTCTTGGAGGATCCACTCTTCGAGCCATTGTTGGTATTGATCAAGCGGGAGGTACCAGTGCTTGGTCTCCTTTTTGGTGAGTGGGTTGCCGTTGATGGCGTTGTATGGGTTGATGAGTTCGTCTGGCGACAGTGTTGCTCCACACTTCTCGCATTGATCGCCATAGGCGCCCGCTGCGTGACAACGAGGGCACTCGCCACGGATATTGCGATCGGTAAGGAACTCCTGGGTCTCAGGGTCGTAGAACTGCTCGGATGTCTGCTCTACGAACTTGCCATCGTCATATAGTTTTCGGAAGAAATCCGAAGCCAACTTATGATGGGTCTTGCTGGTAGTTCGAGAATAGACATCAAACGATATGCCGAATCCCTCGAATGAGTCTTTGATGATGTTGTGGTAGCGATCTACCACCTCTTGAGTAGTGATACCCTCTTTGCGTGCGCGGATGGTAACAGGTACACCATGCTCGTCGCTACCGCCTACAAAGAGGACATTCTCACCCTTGAGGCGAAGGTAGCGGACATAGATGTCGGCTGGTACGTACACGCCCGCCAAGTGACCAATATGCACAGGACCATTGGCATAAGGTAGGGCTGTGGTTACAAGTGTTCGTTGAAAAGAATTCATATTATTTACTATTTATCTATTTACATTAAGTTGCTTACTATCATTAGGTTTGGTAATACCGAATACTGGTGCAAGGTAATTGTGTTCAAGCTCGTTTATAGTTACAGTCTTTATCTTATTACCTTGAGCCACAGATATTTTGCCTGTTTCTTCAGAAATTACGATGGCTAATGCATCGGTCTTTTCGGTTAATCCTAATGCTGCACGGTGACGAAGTCCATATGATTTTGGCAAATCTTGACGCTTTGAAACGGGCAAAATACATGCAGTTGAGTGGATGCGTCCCGCTGAAATAATCATAGCTCCGTCATGCAAAGGCGTGTTTTTGAAAAAAATATTTTCAATTATTCGTACCGAGATAGCAGCATCAATAATCTCGCCCGTATCGGCATATTCACTTAATCCTTGTTGGTTGGTAATCACAATCAATGCTCCCGTTTTAGATGATGCCATATGTGAGCAAGCGAGTACAATGCTGTCAATCAGTTTTTGTGTTGTTTCGTTTGTGCGTGTCCTTGACCAATGATGACGAATACGTTCCATATTGAATCGTGCACCGATACCATAGAAAAATGATCGAATCTCGGTTTGAAAGATAATCACTAATGCGATTGCACCAACACTCACAAATCGTTCAAACAATGCACTCGTCAATTCTAAATCGAAGACATAACTAACGAACATCCATGCTAATACGAATGCTAAAATACCCCAAAACAGGTTGCTGGCTCCCGAACGACGCAATAATTGATAGGCACCAAAGAGAATGGTGGATACTAACAATATATCAATGATGTCTTTTATGCCGATATACATGTTCTTTTTATAGTTTGAAAATTAAAGTTTAAGGGCAGATGACGTAAGGTTAAATACTTCTATAGCTTGTCGTGCAGCTTCTATATCATGTACTCGCAAAATATTCGCCCCTCGTTCTAAAGCTAATACGTTAGCTGCAACAGTAGCTGGTAACACATCTTGTGGTGTATTTCCCAACGGCTGGTACAACATTGATTTACGGGATATTCCTACTAATATTGGTGCGTGAATAACTTGTAAAATATCCAAATGTCGGAGAATAGTATAATTTTGCATAATAGTTTTACCAAAACCAAACCCTGGATCAATAATCGTATCTGCAACCCCGTGACGATGTAGTAAATCAACTTGTTGTTGCAAAAAATCCAGTACCTGTGTTATTGTAAAATCGCTATCACTACACAGGTTTGTTGTTATTGGTTGTGAATGAGTCATCACGTAAGGGATACGGTATTTAGCAACAATATTCCACATGTCCCTATTGGCGTTTGCACCAGACACATCGTTAATCATATCAGCTCCATGGGCAATAGCTTGTTGAGCAATTTCGGGGCGAAACGTATCTACCGAGATAGGAGTGTCACTCCAGTGATGACGGATAATATCCAATCCCCTACTAAGCAATTGCCACTCAATATCTGGTTTAACAGGTTGTGAATTAGGTCGCGTGGAACATGCACCAATATCCAATATGTCGGCACCAGAATCTAATGCACTCTCTACCTGACTCAAAAGAAACTGTTCGTCGGTGATATCGCACGACGTATAAAAACTATCGGGCGAAAGATTGATGATGGCCATCACGCGAGGGCGTGAGAATGACATTACTTGGTTATGTATGCGAATTGACATTTCCATTTTGACCTGCAAAGTTACAAAAAATATTGGGATTACACCAAGGTTTTAGCAAAAAGTATAAGAAAAAAGTGCGTTTTTTTTAGAAAATGTATATTTTAAACACTTTTTATGTGTTTTTTTTAGGATAGTTGCATTTTTTTTTGTAACTTTGCAGGCTGAAATGAAAAATGAATATATTTTGTGATATTATGAATACAAAGACAAAGATTACACTTTTAGGATTGGTTTTTATTATGATAGCTTGCCAATCGCGTGAACTTACAGTACAAACATCCTACTTAACAGGATGGAAGAACTTTGACAACAAAACCACAAATTTTGAGGCATATGCAGGATCTAACACAACCACACCGACGGGTATGGTTGCTATTCCAGGTGGATCGTTTACTATTGGACAAATGGATGAGTTTATCACAGTGTCTCGCAATAGTGAACGCCGAACACTTACTGTTAGTTCTTTCTATATGGATAAGTATGAGGTTACTAATTTAGGCTGGAGAGAGTATGTAGAGTGGACTGCATATGTGTTTGGAAATTACAACCAAGATTTGGTAAATGCAACTCTTCCAGATACTTCGGTTTGGCGCGAAGAAATGGCATATAATGAACCATATGTGGATAACTATTTCCGTCACCCTGCATATAGCTTCTATCCTGTTGTGGGTGTATCTTGGGATCAGGCTATGGCTTTTTGCCAATGGCGCACAGATCGGGTTAACGAGAAGAGATTGGTGGATGGTAAGTTTATAGAGCGATTGCCTTATGATAAAATTGGTCCTAATGGGTATATGACCGAACAACAGATAGACATCTTCTTGAAGCAAAATGCTAAACATCCTGAATATGCTAAATATAATAAAGTGGCGGTAGAACTTCCGTTGTCGGTGGCTAAACAACATGGATATGAGGGTTCTGAAATTGTAGGTGAAGATGGTATTGAACCTATGGTTACCATGTATCAATTGCCATATGAATGGGTAAGAGATCAGTTTGCTTTTAATACGGAGAAGTATTTACATGCCTCGGAATACACCCCAACGATGGGAAAAGGTATTGATCGTAAGGTAAAGAGCGCTGATGGTGTGATGGTAATTGGTTATCGCCTGCCAACTGAGGCAGAGTGGGAGTATGCTGCTTTTGCGCCAATGGCAGAAGATGAAAATTATGGTAGCCCATCCAATGGAAAAATTTATCCATGGTCAGGATTGCATCCTCGTGATTTAAGCAAGAAGAGCAAAGGAAAAATGTTAGCAAACTTTGTCCGTGGACGAGGAGACTTAATGGGAATCGCAGGAGCACCAAACGATGGATACGTTATCACGGCACCAGTAGATGCTTTTGCTGCAAATGATTTTGGATTGTATAATATGGCAGGTAATGTAAACGAATGGGTATTGGATGTATATCGTGAAACAAGTTTTGGAATAATGACGGAGTATAATCCATATCGTGGAAATGTGTATTCTCGTTTACAAAAAGATGAAGATGATAAACCTATACTCACAGCTACTGGATGTCTTGCTGTGGATTTCGGATCAAAGAATGACAAACGAGATTTTAAGGATGGAGACCTCGCTTCTCGTATAGATACCGATTATCCGTTGGACACAACAGGTATGAGTGAAGAGCAAATGGCAGAGGTGAAATATGATCCAACTGATATTTTAGCTCCTCGTATCACTAAAACAACACGAGTGTACAAAGGAGGTTCTTGGAATGATCGTATCTATTGGCTGAATCCAACCACCCGTCGATATTTAGATCAAAGTAGATCATCAAATACAATTGGCTTCCGTTGTGCTATGAGTGTTTTAGGTGACGATATGCAAACACAAAATTAATTTATTATAATCAATCAGTTATGAATATCCCAGCAGAATTACGCTACACCCGTGAACACGAATGGATTCGTGTGGAAGGTGATTTGGCTTATGTCGGTATTACGGATTATGCACAATCCGAATTAGGCGAGATTGTTTTCCTTGATATTAATACACAAGGAGAAACGCTTGAACAAAACGAAGTGTTTGGTTCTGTCGAAGCTGTCAAAACAGTTAGTGATTTGAATATGCCTGTAGCAGGTGAAGTTTTAGAGGTTAACGAGACTATTAATGACCAGCCAGAATTAGTAAACAACGACCCATATGGCGCAGGTTGGATGATTAAAATCCAAATGAAAGATCCTGCTGAATTAGATACGCTACTTGATTCTGTGGCTTACCAAGAGATGATAGGATAATCCAATGTATCATAAAAGATGAGGGTGTGTCTGCGTTTTGACACACCCTCATTCTTTCTCCATTATCTCCACATATCTTGCGGATTTTCCTAGCAAGTTTCGCAATAGCAGTTAGGATATCTATTGTCTATTTGTAGCTAATCGGTGGCTTTTGTCTTTAGAACTATTACCTACGAAAAGCAATGCGAGAGGTTTTTTAGTACCTGTCCAATTGTTCGTTGAGCAAGTGGCAAGTCCATGTTTTTAGGTATATGCACAAAAATGGCTTGTTGGTGTAGATACAATGCCTCATAATACACACGGTTACAGACATATAATCCTGCAGAATTAGATACTTGTATGGGCAGTACATTATCTGTACAAAATCTCAATAACTCCTTGATTGGTAGCGATGTTTGTAAGGCGAGTGGTTGATGAGGGTAAATGGTTTCCTCGTTCGAGATATAGCCATCATTATCGCCTTTTGTGCTGTCCATCATATTGATAGCAAAGCGCTCCAGACGGATATTTTCGCCCTCTGGATATTGCCCGAGCATGATGACAATGTCGGGTGTATATGTAGATATCGCTTCTTGCAATACTAATGGTGCGCGCTTAAAACTCACAGGCAAACACACTTTCTCTATTGCCCAATCCGCGATGGAATCAGGCAATAGAGAAAGAACGGATTGTGTGATATTTGTCTCCGCCCCACCAAAAGGCTCAAAGGCGGTAACAAGAACGCGCATATAGATGTTAGTTTACATAATCTTCCATACCAAAGTCTTTACCTTTAGGGCGAGTAACCATTTCGGGAGGAAGTACTAATGCTTTTTCTGGTTCTAGAGTATCATGTAATTTTTCACTCATACTCTTGATTATAGACAAGAAATGTGCATCATATAACCAAACACGACATTCTACACGAATGGTAAAGACATTGTCTGCAACAATATGGTGTGCTATATTGTTTTTGCCAATAGCATACCATTCGTTCTTATCCGACTTATAGCCGTATTCTTTTTCTAATTCTTCGGAAACAGCATTGTACATTTTATCAAACAATGAATAATCAGAAATACGACTGTTTGGGTCATCATATGAATCATCATGTTTGGTACTATTGTAGCAGAAATGAATTTGTGTTGGACGACTGAGCAAACCAATTGCACCTAATATTGGTATTACCCAACTACCTTCTTTTGCAGATAATCTATTGATATCCTCAATAAATAATGGTAAGTTAGGGCAAGCATTTACATCCGATACATTGTAATAAGTAGTTGGATTATCTGGATCTGACTCTATGTCCTTGGCAACATAATTGAAACCACCTAATTTAGCGATATGATAAGCCAACCAACCAGTTGCCGGTTCTGTATGTCCAGAGGTACTAACAATTGTCACTTTTGATCCTCTATCAATGCAACAGCCATATGGTCTATTCTTGTAGTAGTTTATTACTACTACTTTATTTTCAGGTTCATCTTGTGAGTTTTTTGCATCCATAAGATTATATAGATGCAAACAATCAGATGTTTTCACAGCTTCTAAGATATTCTCTTGTGTTAGAAATTTACGAGTCAATATACGGTCTAAAGGGATATATCGAGGTACATAGAAAAGTCCAGTATGTTGTTGATCCTTATCAAATTTAAACGAATGTACAATGCTATTAATATATCCCTCTATCTTCTCCTTCTTCTCATCTTTCTCCATCACTTCGGTGAAGGCGGAACCAATCAATCCGGCAGGTACGGCGAAGATAGCAATACCTAATATACCAATGATGCAGGCAATGATACGTCCGGTGAAAGTTATAGGTGGCGTATCAGCAAAACCACCAGGGTCGCCGATATACTGCGCAAATGCCCAAACGACTGATGTCCAACCATTATTATACACTTCTGGTTGCGCTTCGTGCTCCACGAAGAAGAGTACAAAAGACAAGATGAGCGTCACAATGGCCAAGAACTGAAGCGATACCTTCATCTCATCCTTCTTTGAACTGATTGCACGTGAAAGGATACTGAAAGCCTTCATATAGCGGAATATACGCAGCAGTCGAGCGATACGCAGTGCCTTGAGTGCCACATATGGGATAGGCATAAAGAAGTGCAGATAGAACGGATAGGTAGAGAGGATATCAATCAATCCGTAGAAGGAGAAGCAATAACGCACGCGTCCCCAGAACCCTTTGTATTTAGGATCCAACTGGTCGGCATTCCAGATACGCAAACTCACCTCTATAGTAAAGAAAGCGGTTGTAAGATAGTCAATAACATGGAGCCATGTACCATAACGCGCTACAATACCGTCGTAGGTAGAAAGGAAAACTTCAATGGTGGATAGAACAATAAAACCGATGATGGCATAGTCAACATAGTTATGCCATTGCTTGGTGTGCAAGTTATCGTCAAAGACGCGATTTAGTTCTTGCTTGAATTTGAGAATTTTTGGGTTCATATTTTATAGTGATTTGTTTCTTACGGATTTATCAGCCATGCTACACCAAGTCCTACATTGGAGTACATGGCAGGATCTTGGCAGTTGATAGAGGCATAGACATCCAGTTGTACACGATGGTAAGGCATATAGGTAAAACCTGCGTCTAAGTTCCAATCTGCTTCGGTGTGGGTGTTGAGACGAGTAAAATAGTTGTAACTCTCCACAAATGCGCCCCATTGGTCATTAATAGTAAAGCCAAGGCATAGTGCGAGGAAGGTGCTGGGGGTAGCATCTACGCCATTCCATTCTGCACCCAAATTATAGCACAGGTTCAGCCAATCGGTCACATCATTCTCAAAGAGCAGATATAGACTTGGTGCTACATGCGAAGTTTGGAATGTTTCTTTGGTGATAGGTATGGCGATATTCGCCAAGAAACTGATTCTAGGTACGGCTTTCCAACCGTCAAACACACGAATCTTGGTACCCAATATAAATGGTTCAACCTGATATTGCCATTTTGCATCGGAATACAATGTTCCATCATACTCCAAGCGCAGCTCCGCAAAGGGCGCTACACCAAAGCGCAGCATGGTAGTGGGTAATGTGAACGAGTGTTGACGATCAGCATAATCCCATTGGAAACCCGTCTCCCATTGAATGGTTTTGAACGGCAGTACACCCACGCCCGTCGCCATACCAGGACGATCCGCAGCCAGTGGCTCTGCGTTTTCTACATCCTGCGCATGTAAGCACACCGCAGCGAATGTAAATAAGAGTAAAAGTGATATTTTCTTCATATTTTCTTGTTTTTCTTTGCAAGTCAGCGGAAACCCAATCCCGCTGACCTAGAGTATTATTTTCCGCCAGCGTTGAGCATAGCTTTTTGCACTGTACTTCTTAGTTGAGAGGTACGCCATTCAGGTTTAACTTCAATGCCTAATTCCGCTGCTATCTCACGAAGAGCAGGACTGGCCTTACGACAACGCTCGCCATTTTTGTAAACTTCCGCTTTCTTATCTTCTGTGTAAACCACACGCCAAATACCATACGATACGCTCTTACTTTTTCCCTTCTTGGGTGCAGAATCAAATGCTTTCAAGTTGGTCACGGCAGAGAGTGCCATTGTGGACTCTACTATTTCTCCCAATTGCTCATCATTATTCACGATGGCAACAATCTTATTCAGCAAACCTGACACTTGGAAGACGCGGTTGCTCAAGTGGGTCTCTTTCTGACACATACGATAGAGTATCTTCTCCCACTCCTCATCAAACTCCTCCGCTGCATTCAGGCTCTCTTGCTCTTCTGCGGTCAGTTTGCGCAATTTGAGTTTTGCAGCAATGCTTTCGTTCCATTGTTTGAAGTCAGGCTCCTCACTCAACTGATTATATATATAAGGATATGCGATTTGCATACATACAAATGCAAAGTTCAGCAACTTGTTGTAGGAATCTGTATCCTCTGCTTCTGACACCTCGCTATTGATGATTGAGATGAGTGAGAGGGTATTGGTCAAACGCTTCAAAGATCGTGGGTTACATCCTACCGATAGTTGAGCAATCTCAGACAAGTCCTCTGCCAATTGCGGATTACTAAGTTCCTCCTCGTTGAGGAATTCTATTTTCTTCAGCGCATCTACCAAGAAGGTATTGACATTGTAGGATGCTACAGGCATGGAGAATGGCAATTGGATAATCTTATCAAAGAAAGCACGGAACTCGCGTTCGTTCTTCTCGGTCAGTTCGCCAAATTTAGATTTAAGACCTTTGATAACCACATCATAGTCAATAGCGAGAATAAAGACACATTTGTCCAAGTCAAAGATATTCTTTAATAATTCCAATATCTCTACCGCCACTGGTGGATCTATACGATCCAGGTCATCAATATAGAATGTAAAACCCTGTTTAGAAGGATCAGCGGTCAATGCTTCATCAATGAGTTTGCCGATTTCGTTTTTTAGTTGCAAGATATCCGATTCAGTACTTGCATCGGTGCTAAATAGTTCGTCCACCAATCCGCCATCAATGCCTACTGTATTGGCTGCAATCTTTGTTCCGACTGTCGCCATTTTCTTGAAGATACCGCTAATTTTCTTTTTGCTTTCATCCCATTTGTGGGCATTAGGATTGAGAGCACCTATTTGGTTGATGCACCCCTCTAAGATACTCATGATAGCTTGGTTAGGAGTTTTCATCAATGAGTATTGCCATGTATTGACCCATACAGGGAAATAAATTGCGCCCTCGCTATCGCACAACTCCCATCGAAGTTGGTTCATTAGCGATGTCTTGCCACTTCCCCACTCGCCTTGTAGGGCGATAGTGATAGGGGTATTAGTGAGTTTTATAAACTTGGTAAGTGCTTTTTGGTATTTGTTGATACCAAACAAATCTTCCTCAGTATATTTACGAGGTACATCAATAATACTGGATTTCATATTTTATTGTTTCTATTTTTTCTTTGCAGCCAGCGGAAACCCAATCCCGCTGACCTAAATTATCCTTCAAGGTCTCTTGCTCGCACCGCACTATTACCGCACTATTACCAGACAATAACCGCACTATTCGTTACCAATCTAATAGAATTCTGTAAGACAGAGAGAGCCTATGTTCGGTTATTTCTTGCGACAACGGGCAATATTGTCTTTGCAAGTCTCAATCTGACGCTTGATTGACTCAATTTGGCGATCATGCGAAGCAGCGTGGTCGATTTTTGACTTGCGATAACTAGCTTTGTTGCTTGGTGATGAAGCACTTTTTACTAAACTTGCATAGTGCTCATTGTCCCTTTTCTTTGCGTCTTTCTCTCTTTGCAATTTGGCACGCAAATCTACCATTTGCTTTTTGTAATACTCCAAACTCATAATGATTAGTTTTTAAGGGTTAATATTATTTTATCTTTCACTTTGCCACGTTCATTCATCATATGCTCGCGCCACTTGCTATTGATAGCGGGATAGCCATCGATATTGAGCGGATAGGTGCCGTGCACAATACATATCGCTTCGATACACTCTACCAAGCTCTCTTCTTCCTTGTCAATAACCGCCCACTCAAAGTAGCAGTCTTTCAGTATTTCATCAATCTGCTTTTCGTGAATGGGTTTATTGTACTCCTCATCCGTCAGCAGACTATGGATAGTTCTGCGCAGGGTAGAGGTGTGAATATTGCCCGTACTATGCTGTATATAACGACGATATCCCTTATTACTTTTGCCAAAATACAGCGCATAGTATGTCTTTCCCTCTATCTCGCGTGTCAATACCCCTTCAAGCAAGTTGGTTGGCTCCTTACTGTCCTTACTTCTCCACTCGCTCAACATTGTTACCACTTCAGAGTTAGTGGGAAACCACCAGCGATAGAGTATAGGTTCTTTAGGTACAGGTATCTTGCCTGACCCTACCCGATAGTTTTCCATATCCTTCAACACTTGACTCACAATCTCCGCACAATGTTGCCGGATTAAGTCTTTGTAAGTAGCCATATTTCTATTATATATTTATGCGTTTTAGTTATTCAATTTAACAAGTTCTATTGCAGTATTGTAGAGAAAAATGTCGTTTTTTTGCCAAAATGTTTGCGTATGTGCATTTTTTGTTGTACCTTTGCGGTGAAAATGTAAATATAATTTTACACAATAGCGTATAAACTGTCAAATAATCTTTACATTATGGCTATAGATAAGTTAATACTTCAAGAGTGCATTCGTGACCAGCGAGAGATGATTGAGAGTGCACAAATCGTTGAGCGTCAGGTGAGTTTTGAGCCAAAAGGCAATTATGTCTTTGTTGGCATTCGCCACTCGGGTAAGTCGTATCTGCTATATCAGCGCATACATCAAATGCTGCGTGAAGGACATCAGTGGGATGAAATACTCTTCGTGAATTTCGACGATGAGCGTTTGGCGGAATTTAACACAGACGATTTCAATGCACTATTGGAAACGCACTATAGTCAATCGCCCAAGAAACCATATATATTCCTTGATGAAGTGCAACGCATTCCACACTGGGAACTCTTTGCACGCCGTTTGGTAAATGAGAAATATACGGTGTATATCACAGGTAGTAATGCTAAAATGCTGAGTGAGGAGATTGCCACTACTTTGGGTGGGCGTTTCTTTATTCAATATGTATATCCCTATTCTTTTGCAGAATACATCGCTGCACAAAATATTGTGCTTTCTGCGGATTGGGTGAAGTCCACACGCAAAAGAAGTGAAGTGAAGCGTGTGTTTGACTCCTATTTCTTCTTTGGAGGACTACCTGAGATATTCGATTACAACGAAAAGCGTGCTATGCTGAGCAGCTTGTATCAAAAGATCTATTTGGGCGATATTTGCGCTCGATATAAGATTTCTGATGCACGTGCTTTGGGTATTTTGGTGAAAAAGATGGCTGAGTCAGTCAAGCAACCTATCTCATATCGTCGTCTGCATCATATCGTTGAATCAACAGGCAGCA
Source organism: Paludibacteraceae bacterium (assembly GCA_017555595.1). Classification (GTDB taxonomy): domain Bacteria; phylum Bacteroidota; class Bacteroidia; order Bacteroidales; family Paludibacteraceae; genus Colicola. The sequence continues at coordinate 20,789 of JAFZGC010000048.1, forward strand.
AGATTTCCTTGCCAAAGGTGATTGATTATGTAGGACATACAGAAGATAGTTGGCTCACTTTTTCTATCCAAAACGATATTGCCCGCCTAGCTGATAAAGAGAGTATAAAGAAGTTTTATTTTATTGATAACGGACTACTTAATTTATTCTTGTTCCGCGATGAAACATCTTTGTTGGAGAATATGGTAGCAGTAGAATTGGTGCGTCGCTATGGAAAGGATAATGTGTCGTACTACAATGCAGGAGGTGGTGAAATAGACTTTGTCGTGCCAGAGGCAAAACTGGCTATTCAGGTGTCATACGATTTGAAGAACGAAGATACACTCACTCGCGAGTTATCTCCTTTGCGAAAGTTCCAAAATTCGCATCCTGATTGGCAATGTCTGATTATTACTTTTGATACTACAGAAACATACAAGAGTGACGATCAGGAGATAAAGTCTATGCCTATTTGGCACTGGCTATTATCCTAATTTTTCTCTACAATACGTCAAAGATCACTTTTCCCTAATTGGGGTCTTGTAAGCAGAGGAGCGATCAAACTCCTTTGCCTTGTTTTGGTCAATTAACTTAATTACCGATTATCGGATTAAGCGCGACCTGGTTGTTGTTTTATTTATGTGCGTATTGTAGAGAAAAAGTAGTGTTTTTTGCTCGAATATTTGCGCTTTAGCCCTTGCGGCTCAAAAAAGTAAGTTTTTTTGTTTTTTTTTTGCTCAAAATGAGCCGCAAAATCAAAAAAAGTTGTATCTTTGCGCCGCAAATCAAAAATCAACTGAAGAATATGAATAAAGAGATACTACAATATCTGCATTTCCATCCTAATTCTTCGCGTAAGGATATCATTGATGGATTGGTTTTCACTGGTAGTGATGCTACTATGAAACGCTATCTTGCTGCAGAAGTCCGTAATGGAACTATCACTATGAGTGGTCAGAGCAAAGCTACTCGCTATAGTCTTTCATCGCAAGCACATCTGTTGATGCCAATAAATTTGGACACTTATTTTGCGAATGATATTGACGAGCGTCAAGTACAAACAAGTTTTAATTTTGATCTTATTACTCGTCTTTTGCCTGAAGTAGATTTATTTACGCCTGCTGAACAGGAACATCTGCAATCATTGCAGGATACTTTCCGTCGTCATGTGACAGAGATGACGGATGGTGAGTATCGCAAAGAGATGGAACGGTTAGGCATAGATCTCAGTTGGAAGTCTTCACAAATAGAAGGCAATACCTATTCTCTTTTAGAAACCGAACGCCTTTTGCGTGAGAGCAAAACAGCGGATGGCAAAACCAAAGAGGAGGCTATAATGTTGCTAAAGCACAAAGATGCTTTGCGCTTTGTGTTGGATAATCCTGATTATCTCCAGACACTGACTATTGGTCATATAGAAGATATACACTCATTGCTAACCAAAGAGTTGTCTGTGGAAAAGGGATTGCGTTATCGTCGTATGGGCATTACGGGAACCAACTATCGTCCGTTGGATAACGAGTTTCAAATTCGCGAAGCCATGCAAGCGACATGTGATTTGATAAACAGCAAGAGCAATATATTTGAAAAAGCACTATTGACTTTGCTATTGCTGAGTTATATTCAACCTTTTACGGATGGCAACAAGCGTACAGCTCGTATCACGAGCAACGCATTGCTGATTGCTAATGGCTATTGTCCGTTGTCATTCCGCACTGTAGATTCAATAGATTACAAGAAAGCGATGTTGATTTTCTACGAACAAAATAATCTGCATGCCTTCAAGCAAATATTCATATCACAATTTGAATTTGCTGTAAGCGAATATTTTTGACTTTCTCTACAATACGTCAAAGAACACTTTTGGAGCATTGCTCCTTAGTAAGCAGGTGGGTGGTCAAGCCCACCTGCCTTGGTTATGGTCACTTGGATTAAGCGCGACCAGCAGCAGCGATAGTGCCACCGTTGTCAGCCAAAGCGCTGTCGTCAGCGGTAGCTACTTGTACGCCGATACCATACATCTCAGCAATCTTCTTCTCGAAGTTACCTACTTGCATGTGACCAACAATCTTCAACTCGCCACCCTTAGCGCCTTCAGCGCGGATAGATGAGAGAGTAGCATTGTCATCAGCGAAGCCACCTTTGCAAGATGCGCTTTTGTACACGCGAAGAGTTGCACCAAATGCCTCTTTGAAATCAGCCTTGAGGGATTTAACCTTCATGTTGCCAGTTAATTTAATTTCTGCCATAGTTGTAAAAATTTAATTTGGTTAGTGAATAATTAGAAAATGACGCCCTTTGAGATTTCTGTAATTTCTTTTGAGGTTACTTTAGAACAACCCCTCTCTTGAGCCCACTTGTTTGCTTGAGTTAAGCTTAGTTTGTTGAAATCTCCCAATGGGAAATAATGTTTATGCCCACTATAATTGCAGATACCGATTTGGCAAGCGATACCTAACTCCTCCCAAAAATAATTTTCAAGATTCTTGACCATAGTACGACCATGAATTGAAATTTCTTCTTGAGAATTCTTCTTGCGAGTTTCTGCCAATGATTTTGATGTATCAATACCCTTTACACTGCATGATTTGTTTCTGTCTGCATCAATAATGAAGCACAATGTAAGATACTCAAATTTCTCTGAAAACTCTTTTTGAAGAGTTGACATTTTTTTGCGTCCATGAACGCTAATTTCATTTGCCATAATTTTAGATTTAATAATTGATCAATTATGCCCGCAACTTGAGGACTGCGAGCGTTGTCCTATAATTAGTTCCACACTCCTTTTTTACATCCGTCTTGTTCGCATAACGCATTGAGAGCAGACAATGTCATATTGTCACCATTTACTCTCGCTTCCATTTTTTCTCCGTTGAGATTGTCAGCATTACTACGAGTATAATATCGTTTTCCTGCCGCGGTTTCAAACGCTACTTCTACATATAATCCGTATATTTCCTCAAACTCATTTTCCAAAGTTTTTACTTTCTTATTACCTGTAATAGTAATGTTTCCTGGATTTTGCTTTGTTCTAACAGTAGCAATTGTTTGTGAATTATCAACAGGAGAAATAGTGCCACCTTTCTCGCGTTTAGTTTTTTCTTCTAATGAATACACATTGATGCGTATATATGGATATTGCTCGTTAAATTCTTTTTGCAGAGTCATTACTTTTTTCTGACCCGTTACAGAAATTGCTTTTGCCATAATTAGATTTTATTTATCAGTTAGTTACCTATAAATTACATCCACTCGTATGATACGATAGATGTTATATACTCGTTATTACTTATATGCAAATCATTCGCCTCTTGCAGCTTGGCCGATGGTGAGTTTGTTGTCCACACAGGTTTTGCCTGCTGGGTCTTTGATTTGTACGGTAAGACCAAAGAGGTCGTTGAAGAGTTGCTCTGCATCGCCTACTTTCATAGACGCTTTGATCTTTAACTCAGCAGTCGCACTTGTTTTCACATCCTTGCTGGTCTTTTGGTTGAGTTGGTTGAGCGTCAAATCGCCATCCGCCAATTGTTTGCCTTTGTAGATAGCCAATGTGCAGCCAAAAGCGTTCTTGAAGTCAGCACAGATAGTTTTTACTTTCTTGTTTGGTGCCACTGAGAACTCTGCGTTCGTAAAGTGGTCTTTGATTGAGTTTAAAAGTCCCATGATGTTTATAAGTTAATAATGTTTTAAAAGTTTTAAAGGTGAAAAGGGTTATCTTCTCTTTTTGCCTGTTAAGCCTTTGAGAATCATACCACCGATTTTGCGCTCGAGGCCTTGTTTGGTGGTTGGGATACCTGTAGCAAGAGCTATTTTGGTCTTCAAGCCCGAGATGCCTACTGCTCGCTTGAGCGAGAAACTTAGTCCTGGAATTTTTGCCATAGTTGTGTTGTTTTAGAGTTGTTTGGAATAGTTTAGAGTGGTGTAGTATTGTATTACTGGTTGATATAATACTCTGTTTTGAAATACTCGTTGATGGTTTTAGAAGCCAAGACCTCTACCCATACATAGTTGTTGTAGCGAGTGCGCTCGTTCTCAAAACCCAGGTAGATGACACTTCTACCTTTCACAGGGATGCGCCCATTGCTGGATTGCATGCCCATAATTGAACTATTGACATCATAACTCAACTGATTGGTAGGCTTGTTGTCTTGGAACCTCTTCGCTTGCGATGAACTGCTAAAGACGAACATATTGATATATGCATCCTCTTCTCGCTTAGGAGTATATTCTCCCAAAATAGTATTTAAGATGCCTGAACTCCTTGTGGATTCGTACACAAGTAAGCCAAGCGACTTGATTTTGTGATATGAGGCATTCATGTTGTCCTTGAACTCGCCATCGCTGCTTCGATCAGCTTCGTTGGTAGAGATACGCATACGATAGAGGATATCTGTTGCACCTGCTGGTACTTCAATAGCTACTAAGCCGCGATAAGATCCAGAGAACATCGCTTTCAACTGTCCGCGAAGGGTGAATTTGCGAGGTTCATCCAATATAGGAGTCATCTTAATACCCTTGACTGACCATGCACGGAAATCACCCGACTTGGCTTCTACCGTGCGTTCATTGACCGTCAGAGGAGTGAGGCGGTCAAGAGTCTTGGTCGTGTAGGTGATGTGAATAGAAGTGTATTGCGAGCTTGCGCCTGGGTTGAGTTCCACCAAGTAGATAGCGCTATTCTCAATCTCCATATTGAACTTGAACGATGTTTTATCCGCAATGGTTTTCAGCGTGGAGTGTGCGTCATAGTTGTACACTTTGAGTGTAGCAGTGCGCTTGGTCTTGATATTTACATGGAGCTTATCGCCGCGCTTGAGATAGACTGGGTAAGCGGTTTTCTTCTCCACAAGGCAGTCATCATCGTTCACAACGGGCACATGGATATTGTGCATATTATTCTTGATGGTTTGGTGGATATTCTGCTTGAGTTGCTCCATGCGCTGTTGGAGGGCTTGGCATTTGGCAATAGACGCAGAATCCAAACCATTGGCATTGTAAGTGTAGCATAGTTGGTCTGCCAATTGTGCGAGTTGGAGTATTTCGTTGGCTTCCATGTGAGGTACAACATCAAGCATGTTTTCTATTTGTTGTACCTTTACCACGGTCTCGTTATACTGTGCTAACATGGATTTTGACATAGGCTTGCCGTGGGATGACCCACCGCAGGCTGCCATCATGATGGCTATGCCACAAATGAGAATGGGTGTAAGTTTGTTTTTCATCTTAATAGGTTGATTATAAATTATTTGTTGTTGTTATTTGTCTTTGCTTTGCAAAGGTAGTGTTTTTTCGCTATGCGACCAAGAAATGCGTTGGTTCTTGTTGGTTCTTTTGACTGCCAAGTGTCTGCCAGAGGGTATCGATGGCACGATTTTCGTGCTGTATTTGGAGTTTGGCACACAAAAAAAGGCATGAACGATTCCTTGTCCATACCTTGAGGTCCTGAGAAAACCCGTATCGTCAAACAACGAATCGCCCACGCCTACACGTGGGCATTCGCTCTTTATTCGACACGATACTTACAAATATACCACCAATCGGCGACGATGTTTTTACTCATTCGTGCCTAAACTGACGCTATACAAATTGAAATTTCTCAGGTTTCAAGGTATGTTAGCGAATAAATAGCCAATGCTACTTTTTTTATGTCTTGAGAGGGTACTGCTGCACACGTGCGGCAGATGAGTCATAGCCTCCACCCTTTCAGCGAACAAAGGTACGGAAAAAATTGCAGATACGCAAATTTTTGGTTGAAAAAGTTTTAAAATTTCTAAAGGTAATCAGACGCATGATTATCTGATCCTATATGGAAAGCTGCTGAATCACTAAAGAATCGCTAAAGATTTGTGGCTGAAATGTAGTGTACTATTTGCTGAAAAAGGACTCCCTTTTCAGTAAAATACAACGCAGAAGTGAGGAATTATCGGATAGGTTTGGTTTGTTTGACTTGAGCGTCAAGTAGCATGAATTGCTCGCCAAGATATTGAGACCATACTTCTATGCATTGATGGCGCAAGGCAGGATCATCGGTATAGGTGTTTGCCAAAGAGTCGCGGGTAGCCGCTTGAGCATGCCAAACACCCACATACAAAGGATGTTGGGTAAATTGGAAATAGGTACTTATAGAATCAGCTACACTTTGCAACGGTTCTAACTCTTTTGCCACATACAAATGCACTTTCTCGATCATCTCTTGTTCGTGGAGTTTTTGGGTCATATACTGTTCTGCAACAGTAGCCATCTGTTCGGACTCTTGATAGATGTGATAGGTGCGAACAGAAAGCAATGTGCTGATTATCAGTATGATGATCGCCACGAAATAGGGAAGGTGTTTCTTGGCACGTTCTTGGTGTTCGATGGAAGCACGAAGCGCAGAGAGGTTGGCAAACTGGCGCTTTTGGCAGCGTTGGCGAAGGCATTGATAACGCTTTGGGAAAAGCAGGGAAAGTACCTCGGCGAACTTATTGATATCTTCTTGCACATCGTTTTGAAGGTGTGCGGAGTCGGTTTGACTCAATCCAAAATCGATGAGCTTGACATTTTGCCCGTTACGGGTGATGAGGATATTGCTACTCTTGAGGTCATGATGAACGAGTTGGAGAGAGTGGATATACTCCAAAGCATCGAGCAGTTGCATCATCACGCGTTGGCGTGCGGATTTAGAGGGGTTAGTAGTTAGCCACTCTGCCAAAGTGGTGCCATCCACATACTCCATGACGATGCACCTTCCGTAGCCCTCTACCTCCTCCAGCGAGTAGGTCTCGGCGATATGGGGATGAGAGAGCGAAACGCCTAAAGCGAACTCGCGCTCTTGCAAGAGAAGGTGGTCGGTGAGCGACTGGCTATCGGCAGACAAGCCCTTCAAAACGAAATACTTACCATAGCGTTTGGCATGGTAGAGCATATTGTGGTTTCGCTGCTGAAAGAGCGCGATGTCCGTCCAGTCGGCGGAGATGGATTGAGGAGCGATGAAGCTAGAGTCGGAGATGTCGGTCATAGTTTTGTAACAGAAGTCAAGCCATTGCGTTTGCCTGCGACATAGGAAGTGCGGGTGCCGTCGGCGAGGAGGATATTGTCGAGGTACATAGGCTGATCGATCATAAAGCGCGCTGCAGAAAAGGTGGTGCCTTGTTGGAGCTTGGCGTTTTTTGAATCCTCCACAATAAATTGGTTATTACCCAAATAACGGAATACACATTGGCGATTTGGTTGCCACGCTACTGCTATCCTCTCACCCACATGCAAGTCAGCAGTCTGTATGCCTTCGCTCGTGCACAAGGCGCTCTCGATGCCTCCTTGCTGCTCCAGTGCAACGAGGTAGGTGTGCCAGTCGGCATGGTCAAGAAAGCGCGCCAAGGTGTTGAGCGTGGAGATGCGAGGCGCACCGTTGCTCTCGACATATCCCCAGAGGCGTTTGATGGTGGATAGCGACATGATGGTATGTTGCTTTAGCCAGATATGTTTGATGAGCAACTGAAAGTCTGCAGGCGAATGCAACGCTTGTCCAATACGTTTTTCTATGTCGTTGCGAAGTTGGACTATTTCAGGAGAAAATTGAGTGGGCATGATATATTTGTTAAGTTTTGAGCGCAAAGGTACAGAATTATTTTGGATTGGGCAAGAAAAATCGCTTTTTAGGGCGATTTTTCTGGTGGAGGGTGTAAGGTGTAAAGATAGGAATTTTACCACACCTCGTTGTTATTGGTGTTGGGTGATTTGGGGTAATCGATTGTATAGTGCAAGCCACGAGATTCTTTGCGCTCCAAAGCTTGGCGGGTAATCAAATAACCCACATTGATCATATTGCGCAGTTCGCAGATGTCCTTGGTGGCCTTGACGCGCTTGAAGAGGTCTTCGGTCTCTTCGTAGAGCAAGTCCAGACGCTCCCAAGCACGGCGCAAGCGCAAATCGCTACGAACAATACCCACATAAGTGGACATCACTTGTCCTACCTCACGCATGTCTTGCGAGATGAGTACATACTCCTCGTTGGTCATCGTTCCTTCGTCGTTCCACTCTGGTACTTGCTCGTTGAAATCGTAGGTTTCTATCATACTGAGCGAGTGTTTAGCTGCCGCATCGGCATAGACAACGGCCTCAATAAGGGAGTTAGAAGCCAAGCGATTGCCACCATGCAAGCCTGTGCAACTGCACTCACCCACCGCATACAGACGGCGGATAGTGGATTGCGCATCCAAGTCCACTTTGATACCGCCGCACATATAGTGCGCACAAGGGGTGACAGGGATATACTCCTTCGTGATATCAATGCCGAGACTGAGGCACTTGGCATAGATATTTGGGAAATGGTGCTTGGTCTCCTCGGGGTCTTTGTGTGTGACATCGAGGCAGACATGGTCCAGACCGTGGATCTTCATCTCGTTGTCGATAGCACGCGCGACGATATCGCGTGGCGCAAGAGAGAGACGTGGATCGTATTTCTGCATAAACTCCTCGCCATTAGGTAGGCGGAGGATACCACCGTAACCACGCATCGCCTCGGTGATGAGGTATGCAGGGTGTGTCTCGGTTGGGTTATAGAGGGCTGTTGGGTGGAACTGCACAAACTCCATGTCCTTGACCAGTCCCTTGGCGCGATAGACCATCGCAATACCGTCGCCCGTAGCGACATTAGGGTTGGTAGTGGTAGCATAGACAGCGCCTGTGCCGCCTGTAGCCATGAGGGTGATGCGGCTGAGGTAGGTGTCGATCTTGCCCGTATCAGGGTTGAGGATATACGCACCGTAGCACTCGATATCGGGTGTGCGGCGAGTGACACGCACGCCGAGGTGGTGTTGGGTGATGATCTCTACGGCAAAGTGATTTTCGAGCACATCGATATAGGGGTTGTTGCGTACCGCAGCCATGAGTCCGCGTTGGATCTCTGCGCCTGTGTCGTCGGCATGGTGGAGAATACGGAACTCAGAGTGTCCGCCCTCACGATGGAGGTCAAAGGTACCGTCGTCCTTTTTGTCGAAGTTCACGCCCCAGTTGACGAGTTCCTCGATCTGCTTAGGGGCTTGGCGCACTACTTGCTCTACCGCAGCAGGGTCGCTGAGCCAGTCGCCTGCTACCATGGTGTCGTGGATGTGCTTTTCGAAGTCATCTACGAGCATGTTGGTTACACTGGCGATACCGCCTTGCGCACGGCTGGTGTTGGTTTCTTTGAGGGTCGTCTTGCAGCAGAGTGCAATACGATACTTCTGGCTGCGAGCCACTTTGAGCGCAAAGCTCATGCCCGCTACACCGCCACCGATGATGAGAAAATCATACTTTTTCATATGTTATTATTTTAACCTCCTACTTGAACTAAATATCTCCTACTCGCCTACGGCTCGAGAAATCTAATAAATCTTTTAATCCTCGTCTCTGATTTTATTGCCACCGCTCCTCGCTACCTTCGCTATCACCCTCTCCGCTCGTGCGCTGAATCTTAAGTAAATAGCGGAGTTAGCAGACAATTTTTTTAACGACAATATCGACAATGTTGCGCCCAAATCAATATCCCTTGGGCGCAAGGGATGTTATTCTATATCTTTGATTAGGCGAATGGAAAGTCCCGAATAACGATAGGCACTATTTATCTTGATGTATTCTGCCGAAAACTCCAAGTTCATAGGACCGCAACCTCCGTTGGGAGAGGTCGTCCAATAGTATCCTTTTGAGCCAGAAGCATATATGGAATTGCCCTGACGGTAACCAACAGCAGGCAGAAAAATGGCACCTGCCTCCTCCATCTGTTGCCATTGCTCCAATGTGAAAGTATTATGCACGGCATAATAATCTCTACTCCAATGTCCATACGCACCACTATTAAAGGTAAGCCCCTCTATCCCCACCCAATCATCGGGCAGCAAGATTAGACCATTCACACCATTGATATGAGCAATACCATTGAGCGCGGTGGCGTTAGGGCGATAAGACAAGATATAGTTCCATTCATCTGCACTCATCGTGCGCCAAGTGTTGGCGGTGTCTGTGCCGATACTATTTGTTCCCCAGTCCACGAAAGTGGAATAAGAGCCATTATTCTGTATTGTGCGCGTTGGGTCATCACCCGTACCCCAACCAAACATATCTATCCAACCATCGTAGGTAGGCGATATGTTGGCATTTGCATCACCCACACGATCCAATTGACTTTCTGCAAAGCGCCATTGGTTGTTGAGAGGGTGGTATTGCAAATTACCCGAAGAAAAGGCGATTTGTTGGGTTGCACTGACAGAGAATTTGCCTACTTTTTGAGAAGAATCTTCGATTTCATCGGTAAAAGTGATGCTATCCACATCTGTAATGGCGAAGGTGGTTTTAACACCATCTTGCCAAACATACATGTGCTTTTGCGCCGAAAGGGTCAGCGAAAAGAGGCAGAGGAGAGTGACAACAACTATTTTACTATTCCTTTGTTTCATTGGCGATTTTTAGTAAATATGCTTTGGCAGCCTCGTACTCGTTGGGGATGATGCCGTCGAGTATGGCGTCTTTGATTGCGTTTTTGAGTTCGCCGACACGCGAGCAAGGTTCGAGACCAAGCAACTGCATGATCTCCTCGCCGCGCACAGGCGGTTGGAAATTGCGGATACGATCTTTCTCCTCCAGTTCGATCATCTTCTGCCGTACCAGTTCGTAATTCTTATGGAAGCGACGCACTTTCTCTTCGTTCTTGGAAGTGATGTCGGCATCGCAAAGCAACATTAGGTCATCAATATCATCGCCCGCCTCAAACAACAAGCGGCGAACAGCAGAATCGGTGACAGTGTCCTCGATCAGATTGATAGGGCGCATGTGCAGGTCCACCATCTTGATGACATACTGCATCTTCTCGTTCTGTGGCATCTTCATGGTCTTGAAGATACGAGGAATCATCTTGGCGCCGAGGTAGTTATGGTTGCGGAAGGTCCAACCTGCATGGTCGTCCCAAGCCTTGGATTTAGGTTTGCCTATATCGTGCAAGAGGGCAGCCCAACGAAGCCAGAGGTTGTCGGACTTTTGGGCGAGGTTATCCAGCACTTGCAGCGTATGGAAGAACACATCTTTGTGTCCTTTGCCATCTTTGGTCTCTACGCCTTTGAGTGCGCTGAGTTCGGGGAAAATTAGCGGAAGAAGTCCTGTTTTATCGAGTAATATCCATCCTACGGACGGCTTGCGTGAGAGCATGATCTTGTTGAGTTCCTCTACAATACGCTCCTTGGTGATAATCTTGATTCGTTCGCGGTTTCTCTCGATGGATTCGAAGGTTTCTCGATCTAAGTAGAAGCCGAGTTGAGTAGCGAAACGGATGGCACGCATCATGCGCAGCGGGTCATCGCTATAGGTAATATCAGGGTCAAGGGGGGTGCGGATGGTGCACTCGTTCATATCGTGTATGCCGCCGAAGGGATCAAGCAGTTCGCCATAGCGGTCTTTATTGAGGCAGACTGCCATGGCGTTAATCGTAAAGTCACGACGGTTTTGGTCGTCCTCCAAGGTGCCGTCCTCCACGATAGGATTGCGGGAATCGTGGAGGTAACTCTCACGACGAGCACCTACGAACTCTAATTCTATCTTGCCACGCTTGACTTGGGCTGTTCCGTAGGTCTTGAAGACGCTAAGGTGCGCCCCTTTGCCGAGGCGTTTGGCGACTGCTTGTGCGAGGTCAATGCCACTGCCTACAACCACCACATCAATGTCGGTGCTGTCGCGATGTAGGAAAATATCGCGCACATAACCGCCAATGACATAGCACTCCAAGCCGAGACGGTCGGCTTCTTCGCCTACAAGGTGGAGGATTGGGAGGTCTATTTGAGGGTGAGTGGCTAGCATATTGATCCATGAACCAAGAACCAGGAGCAAAGACATATTAGTATCGACTGATACAGCCGAGTCATTTCTGTCTTGGTTCCTGGCTCTTGATTCCTTATTCTATAAAAATCTTAGCGAACGCGCTCGCAGTAGCTACCATCGCGGGTATCTACGCGGATGATCTCACCTTCGTTGCAGAAGAGAGGTACGCGAATCTCAGCACCTGTCTCGAGAGTAGCAGGTTTGAGGGTGTTGGTAGCAGTATCGCCCTTGAGACCTGGCTCGGTGTAAGAGATAGCCAACTCAACCTTGGTTGGCAACTCAGCGAAGAGGATAGTGTCAGTAGAAGCGTCAGAAACAACCTCACAAACGAATCCCTCTTTGAGGAAGTCAACACCTGTGATAAGATCATGAGTGATAGGCACTTGCTCGAAAGTCTCTTGGTTCATGAAGATATAATCCTCACCCTCTTTGTAGAGGTATTGGTATGGACGGCGCTCAACGCGTACATCCTCGAGTTTCTCACCAATGTTGAAGCGGCGCTCCAATACGCGGCCATCTACTACATCTTTGAACTTAACACGCATAATGGTGTTACCCTTTCCTGGCTTAACGTGCAGGAAGTCAATTACAAAATACAAACGGCCGTCCATGCGGATACATACGCCGTTCTTTACGTCTTGAGAGTTAATCATAATTATTTTGAGTTAAAAAAGTTTTAAAAGTTTTAAGAGTTCTAGAGGTGGCACAATTTGCCATAATCGAAATCGGGTGCAAAGGTACAATAAAAAATGCAAATACGCAAGTAAAACTTGCATAAATGCAAAAAAAGCAGTAATTTTGCAGCATGAAACAAATTCATGATATTGAGATAATGGCACCCGTTGGGTGTTGGGAGAGTCTGGCCGCTGCTTTAGAGGCGGGTGCGACGAGTGTATATTTTGGTATAGAGCACCTAAATATGCGTGCTCGTTCTTCTGCTAATTTTACCACACAGGATTTACATACAATAGTAGAGCGTTGTAAAGCGGCAGGCGTGAAAAGCTATCTAACGCTCAATACGGTAATGTATCCAGAGGATCTGGCGTTGATGCGAGAGATTGTGGATCACGCCAAAGCAGCGGGGTTGAGCGCTATCATAGCATCGGATATAGCAGTGCTGCAATATGCTAATGAAATAGGTGTAGAAGTGCATCTGTCCACCCAATTGAATATTTCCAACACAGAGGCACTGAAATTCTACGCTAAGTTTGCTGATGTGGTGGTACTAGCACGTGAGCTGAATATGGATCAAGTGGCAAGTATCTATCGTGATATTGTGGAGCAAGATATTCGCGGACCTAAGGGCGAGTTGATTCGTATTGAGATGTTTTGTCATGGTGCGCTGTGCATGGCAGTGAGTGGCAAGTGTTATCTGAGCTTGAATAACTACGCTGCAAGTGCCAATCGTGGTGAGTGTGTGCAGATTTGCAGAAGGGGTTATGTGGTGAAAGATAAGGATACGGATCTGGAATTGGAGGTGGATAATCAATATATCATGTCGCCTAAGGATCTGAAAACCATTCACTTCCTGAATAAGATGTTGGATGCAGGTGTTCGCGTGTTGAAGATAGAAGGTCGTGCGCGCGGCGCAGAGTATGTGAAGACGGTAGTAGAATGTTATCGTGAAGCGGTGGAGCTGTGGCAGAACGGAGCCTACCCCCAACCCCTCCCTGAGAGCACCCCAAAAAGCGAGCTTTTATGGGGACCCCGCCAAGGGAAGGGAGAAGAGTTTCTCAGTGACGAGACGATCGAAACTAAGATTGAAGAATGGAATACTCGCCTTGCTCGTGTGTTCAATCGTGGTTTTTGGGATGGTTATTACCAAGGTCAACGATTGGGTGAATGGACGCATAGTTATGGTTCGCGAGCTACACGTAAAAAGGTTTTTGCGGGTAAGTGCACCAATTTCTTTAAGAATATCTCTGTGGCAGAATTTTATTTGGAAGCCACCAAAGAGATTCGCGAAGGTGACGAACTGCTAATCACAGGCGAGACTACTGGGGCATACGAGCTGGTAGCGCATGATATACATGATGCAAAGGGAAATGTGCGCACGGATATTCAGAAAGGCGAGTATTTTGCTATTAAGACAGAGAAAACCATTCGACGTGGTGATCGTATTTTCTTGCTGAAAGTAGAAGAATAACATTGTAAATCAGAAACATATGAAACAGATATTTTTATTATTGGCTGTAACTATTGGTGTAGTAGCATGTCATCGTCCTATGCACGTAGCACAGGTAAATAGCGAATTAATCATGGTGGATAGCACATTGGAGGCAATCCAAGACACGACATATTTGCAGCATTTGGCTCCTATTAAAGAGGATTTGGAGCGCCAGCTGAATGTTGCCATTGGCTATGCGCCAGAGATGATGACGGTTCGTCAACCAGAGTGCAATATGCTAAATTGGGCGAGCGATGCACTCTTTGCGATGGCTCAGAAGCGTTATCCGTCTCAAGTGGATATGGCAGTAGTGAATATAGGTGGTATGCGTTGTGAGTGGGCGGTAGGCGATATTACGCGCCGTCATATATTTGAGCTGATGCCATTTGACAACGAACTAGTGGTGCTGACTATGAAGGGCGAGAGTATTCTTCAACTATGTCAAGCGTGTATCAATCGTGGTGGCGAAGGTGTAGCAGGACTGCGCATCAAAGCGCGCGATGGCAAACTACTGTCGGCTACTATTAATGGCAAAGCAGTTGTGCCTTCGGCGTATTATATAGTAGCAACAAGCGATTATCTGAGTCAAGGCAATGATGGTCTAACACCGCTGAGGCAGCATGAAGAATTGTGGCGCTCTGAAGAGAAAATTCGTGACCTATACATTGAGTATGTACAAGAAGTGAAAACGGTGCAGGCGAAGGTAGATGGTAGAATGGATATTAAGTGACCTAAAACATGGTTGCCATTGTATTATCGCTAAGCAAATATTCTGATACTGGAAGTATTGCGCATCTATACACTGCAGAAAATGGTAGAATGCAGTATGCGGTGTATGGCAATAAGTATAAGGGGGTATTGCGTCCACTATCGTTGATAGAATTTACCGCTAGTCGCCGCAACAATGCTCCCGCGCAAATGGGTACGATTTCATCAGTTGCATTGCTATATACGCCCCAAAGATTGAGCACTAGTGTGCAGCGTCAATGTATAGCTATGTTTGCGGCGGAGATCCTGATGACTACCTTGCGTCACCCTATGAGTGACCAGCCGCTATTTGATTGGCTTTGCTATATGATTCGTCGATTGGATCAAGAAGAAAATGTACACAATTTGCACTTGGATTTTCTTCTTAATCTTGCTACGTATTTGGGCATTGGCATAGATGATATAGAACATCCCAACTGGTTTATTGCACCCACTAATCGCCAAGAGCGACAACTACGCCTACATGAAGTATGTGCTTATTATGAAGAGCATGTTGAGGACTTTAGACAACCGAAATCATTGGATGTTCTAATGGAGGTGTTCGATTAAACGTCACATTGACGCAAAAATAAAGTGAAAAGTTGTATATATGAAAAAAAAGTTGTAATTTTGCACGCAAAATAATAACATTAGATTAAATCCTTTATAAATTATGATATATCGAATTAAATTCTCTTGCGATGAGATTGATGATTTTCGTCGCGTATATGAAGCAGATAGCGATGCTACGTTTTGGGAATTGCACAAGGCGATTTTAGATAGTGCCAATTATCCTGACGACCAAATGACCTCATTTTATATTTGCAATGAACGTTGGGAAAAAGGTCAAGAAGTTACCCTTGTAGAGATGGGGAGCAACTTTGAGTATGACAATATGGTGATGGAATCCACTCGTTTGAGTGACTTGTTGGAAGAGAACGGTCAACGTATGATCTATGTATTTGATCCTATGACTGAGCGCTGTTTCTTTGGTCGTGTTACCGAAATTCTGCCAGGTATGCACTTTGGTGTTACATGCATAGAATCTGTAGGTGATGCTCCTCCCCAAATGCAGCACGATGAGGCGCAGATTGCGCCGAAAGGTAACGAATGGGATATAGATGATGATTTCTACGGAGATAGCCAATATAATGAGGGTGATTTGGATTTAGAGGGCTATCAAGACTTGAGTTTTGATGACGGATCTATGTTCTAAATGCCTCGTTTGGTAGTTGTAATAGGGGCTACTGGGGTAGGTAAAACCGCGCGTGCGATAGAGTTGGCGAGGGAATATCAATGTCCCATCATTAGTGCCGACTCTCGCCAGATATATGGCGACTTACCTATTGGAACGGCTGCGCCAACGTTAGAAGAACAAAAATTGGTAAAACACCACTTGGTGGGCTTTAAGACATTGACAGAAACGTACAACGCAGGGCAGTTTGCTCGTGATGCAGAGGTGCTGTTGCATAACTTGTTTCAGAAACACGATAGAGTAGTATTGGTAGGTGGAAGCATGATGTATGTGGATGCCTTGTGCAAAGGATTGGATGAGCTGCCCGCTGTGCCCAACGAAGTACGCGAAGAAGTCAGAGAGGAATATAAGAACAAGGGGTTGGAATGGCTGCAAAGCGAAGTGCAGCAATTAGACCCGAGCTATTGGCAAGAGGTTGATCGGCAAAATCCTCAACGTTTGATGCACTGCGTAGAGGTGTGCCGTGTGAGCGGGAAAACATATTCAGACTTTCGCAAAAAGGGGAAACTCAATCAAGGTTCACAGCGGACAGATTTTGATATTGAATATGTGCTGGTGGAGCGCCCCAGAGAAGAACTATACGAACGCATCAACTTGCGCGTAGATAAGATGTTGGAAGATGGATTGTTAGAGGAAGCACGACGCGCATTCACACTACTGAATATCCCTCTGGATGGTGAGGTAGAGTTTGATTATGCGACACTACCAAATAGTGTTAATACAGTGGGGTACAAAGAGTTGTTGCACTATTTCCGTGGTGAATGGACCTTGGAACGAGCAGTAGAAATGATCAAGCAAAATAGCCGACATTATGCCAAAAGGCAAATAACTTGGTGGCGTTCGCAGTTTAAAAAACAAGATTTATGAAGAAAATAATAATGATATTGATGGCATTCGCAATGACGATTGCCGGATGCAAAAAAGTGGATGTAGATTTCATCTATTCACCTGCTGCTCCAAGAGCGGGACAAGTGGTAACATTTACTAACAAAAGTAGCGCGGGTGAAAAATGGGCATGGGATTTTGGTGATAACAGTAATAGTATATCCAGAAATCCAACTAAGGTTTACAAAAAGCCTGGCACATATGTTGTAACATTGATGGTAGATAGTGCTAAATACAATACTTGCAGCCATACTATAACGGTCTATGATACCGTGCCAACATTTGTAGCATCTACGGATTCTATCTGCCACTATCAAGATGTAGTTTTTGCTGCTAATATTTACAATCCATTTAGCCAATCCTTGTCTTATCAATGGACTTTACCTAATAATTGTATTCTCAAAACAGGAAAATTAACAGATCAGTCGATAGGAGTATATTTTACTTCGCCCAATGATAATGTCACGGTGAAATTAGATATCCAACAAGGTAATAAACAGCACCCAGTAATAGAGCATAGTTATAAAATCTACGAGACCAAGGCACCTGCTATATTAACACGTTTAACCAATGGTCCTGTGATGCGTCAGCGGATGATAAACGGCTATGTGGAAGAACCTTCTCAGGGAGATGGAGAGGATATTCATATGTTTGAAATCACATCCGATACCGTAGTTTCGTTTAATGATTCCACTTTCTATGCCAGCAAGATGCAATCGATTTTCCCTAATCACGATATAGATCGTTTGCAATTAGACCCTATGGCGCAAAAATGGTATATCACAACCATAGACGGACTCTTTGTAGCAAATTTTAGCGGTCAAGATGTTGTTTTGGTAGATGACGAAGCCATAGGCGCATTATACGTAGATCAATTGCGCAACCTCTTGCTTTGGGGTACACCAGAAGGATTGAAGGCGATGCCACTAATTAAGAGTAAAAACAATCTGTTTTCTACTACACCCATATTGTATAACGATTTAAGCGATATTGACCGCATCGTAGTCAATAATAAATACAGATAATCATATGCAGCCCACCTATATTTTTGAAACAAGTTGGGAAGTTTGCAATCGTGTAGGCGGCATTTATGCCGTGCTTTCTACGCGTGCTGCTTCCATGCAAAAAGAACATAAAGATAAAGTCATCTTCTTCGGTCCTGACTTTGGCAATCACTCAAATCTTACCTTCCGCGAGAGCAAAACCCTACTCAAAGGCTGGCGTCCTAAAGGCGTTCGTGTAGGTCGTTGGCAAGTGCCTGGCCAACCTATCGCGGTATTGCTCAAGTGGGACGAACTTTGGGCAGAGAAAGATCAGATCTTTGGTCATATGTGGGAGAAGTTTGGCATCCAGAGTCATGCCGCCTATGGCGATTACGACGATAGCTGCCTCTTTGCCTACGCAGTAGGTCAAGTGGCAGAGAGCTTGTACGAGCATCTCGATATGCCTACCACTGTGATGCATTGCAACGAGTGGCAGACGGCATTTACTATACTGTATTTGCGCGAGCATTGTCCTGCTATAGGTACGCTCTTCACGACCCATGCTACTAGTATTGGTCGTTCAATAGCTGGCAACTACAAACCTCTCTACGATTGCTTCGATGCTTTCCAAGGCGACCAAATGGCGCAGGAGTTGAATATGGTCAGCAAACACTCTGCAGAGAAGAAAGCTGCGCACCTTTGCGATTGCTTTACCACGGTAAGCGGTCTTACCGCACGCGAGTGCAAACAGTTGCTTGACAAACCTGTGGATATCGTTACTCCTAATGGCTTTGAGCAGGGTTTTGTACCACAAGGCGAAGAGTTTGATGCTGCTCGTAAGCGTGCACGCAACACCTTAATATCACTCGCGCGCACGAAGGGTATCGATGCCAAAGGAACTGATATGCTCATCGGCACAGCAGGCCGCTACGAGTGGAAGAACAAAGGTATTGATGTATTCTTGGAGGCGATGAGGAAGTTAGGCGAAAGTACACCCCAAAAATCGGCAGATTTTTCGGGGACCCCGCAGGCGAAAGGCAAGAAACAAGTAGTTGCTTTTGTGATGATTCCTTACTTAGAGCGTGAAGACTTTAGTGTTGGCAATGTACATGTAGTGTTTGTACCTACTTACTTGAACGGCAACGATGGTGTGCTCAACTTGCCATATTACGACTTACTTATCGGTTTGGACTTGACTATATTTCCAAGCTACTACGAGCCATGGGGATATACTCCGCTGGAGAGTATGGCGTTCCATGTACCAACTATCACTACTAGTCTGAGTGGCTATGGCGTATGGTGTGAGGAGCAAGGTTGTACGACAATTGATAAGGGCGTAGCGGTGATTTATCGCAACGATAGCAACACACACGATGTAATTACGCATATTATCAACACTATCCAGTATTATCTCTCACTTACCCCACGCAAGGTAGCTGCAGCTCGCGAGGAAGCGGTCACTTTGGCACTCAAAGCCGAGTGGCAACACTTCTTTCCTTACTACCGCGATGCATACGCTATTGCCCTAAAGAAGGCCTCTACGCGCCAATAAATAGGAGTAATCGAACTTGTATTAATATACTTATCATAGTAGATACAATCGTATCAGTAGAGGATTGGATGCACAAAGCCGCAGGGATGACCTACGGCTTTGTTGTATTTAGGAATTTGCTCTTTCTGAAACAGCGCTGTGCGCATGAAACATTGAAACTCTTTATAGCGCAAAGTGCTTATTTCGTTTTCTTGCTGGCAAGGATGAAGTACACGATCAAGGCGATGTATGCGGCTACGCCGACAAGAGCGGCGCCGTTGCTTGTTGCCCAAGTGGTCAAGTAGCACTCTACACCGACAAACTTAATCAGCGCACTCACTACACCCATCAATGCTCCACCTGCGATGAAACCAGAGGCGATCAAAGTGCCCTTCTCGTTGCGAGCTTGAGCTAACTCCTCTGTCTTCTCGCCGTCTTGCGCGCGCTTGCGACTTACCAGCCATGAGATAGCACCACCCACGAGCAATGGGGTATTCAAACTCAATGGAATAAACATACCCAGTGCAAATGCCAATACTGGCACGCCCAAGATATTGAGCACCAACGCCAAGATAGCACCTGCCAAGTAAAGCATCCATGGTGCACCCTGTCCGCTCATCAATGGCTCGATGACCGCAGCCATCGCATTAGCTTGAGGAGCTACAAGCGCATTTTCGCCCACAAAACCATATGTCTTATTCAGAATAATCATCACACCACCTACAGTAGCCGCGCTGACCAGCGTACCTAGGAACTTCCATGTCTCTTGTTTGCGAGGTGTCGTACCAATCCAGTAGCCTATCTTGAGGTCAGTAATAAAACCGCCTGCCATCGACAATGCCGTACAAACCACGCCACCGATGACCATGGCTCCGACCATTCCGCTCGCACCCTTCATACCCACAGCCACAAAGATAACCGAAGCAATGATGAGGGTCATCAGCGTCATACCGCTTACAGGGTTGCTACCCACGATAGCGATTGCATTAGCTGCCACGGTAGTAAAGAGGAATGCAATCACAGCCACCACGAGGAATGCCACCAATGCTTGCCAGATATTGCCCAAGACACCAATCCAGAAGAACACCAAAGTCACGAGCAATGCCACCGCGATGGCCAAAACGATAAACTTCATGCTCAGATCCTTCTCGGTGCGGAGCGATGCTTCTACCACTGCTTTGCCTTTACCACCGAGCTCTTTGCCTGCCAAGCCGACAGCCGACTTGATCACACCCCAGCTCTTGACAATACCGATGAGACCAGCCATAGCAATAGCACCAATACCGATATTTCGACCATAATCTTTGAACATCAAGTCTGGATCCATTGTCTCCATACCTGGTACGCTTCCGAGCAATGGGAGCAATACCCACCACACGAAGAACGAACCTGCACAGATCACCGCAGCGTACTTCAGTCCGATGATATAACCCAAACCCAATACCGCAGCAGAGGTGTTGATAGAGAACACGAGTTTGAACTTAGCCGCCAATGCTTCGCCCCAACCCATCATACGGGTAGTGAGTTGCTCGGTCCAAAGACCAAAGGTAGATACTGCAAAGTCGTACAAACCTCCGATTCCAGCGGCCCAAATCAATGGCTTCGCTTGGTTGCCACCGCCCTCGCCAGAGACGAGTACTTGGGTAGTAGCCGTAGCCTCAGGGAATGGATATTCGCCATGCTTCTCTTGCACGAAATACTTGCGGAATGGAATCAGGAACAAGATACCCAAGCAACCACCCAACAAGGAAGACAAGAACACTTGCATAAAGTTGACCGTAATCTCTGGGTACTTAGCCTGCAAGATATATAACGCTGGCAAGGTGAAGATAGCACCTGCGACAATCACACCACTGCTGGCACCTATCGATTGAATAATCACATTCTCGCCTATAGCGTTCTTGCGCTTCATGGCAGACGAAAGACCTACTGCGATAATCGCAATAGGAATAGCTGCCTCAAATACTTGACCGACTTTCAAACCCAGATAGGCTGCCGCTGCGGAGAAGATTACCGCCATCACGACACCCATGACCACACTATATGGAGTAATCTCTGGGTACTGGTTTTTTGGTTTGAGAATTGGCTCATACTTCTCTCCTGGTTTGAGAGGACGATTGGCATTCTCAGGAAGTTGAATTTTAGACATATATTCTTATTTAGATAGTTATTATTCGATATGCGAGATATATAGCATACACCAATAGCAACACAGCTCCGTGCCAGCGTTTAATCTCGCGCTTTTTATTGGTATAAACAAAGAGCATCACCATTAAGCTTGCCAATGCTGCCATCATAGCATCTATCTCCAAACCTTTGTAACCTGGCAATGGCATTACGCAAGCGCTAGTGCCGAGGATAAAGAAGATATTGAAGATATTGCTACCAATAACATTGCCGAGGGCGATGTCGCAGTTCTTCTTGAAGGCTGCCATACAAGAGGTTGCCAACTCGGGCAGGGATGTACCCAATGCCACGACGGTCAAACCGATAATTGCATCGCTCACGCCAAGCGATTGGGCGATACTCGTAGCACTCTTTACAATCACTTCGCCACCAACAACCAAGCCCAGTAAGCCGCTTGCTATCATCAGAAGCGCTTTCCATGCAGGAACAGGTGTGTAGCTTTCCTCGCTTTCACTGCCTTTTGCGTTCTTAAAGGTATGCCACAGGAAGATGATAAAGAATACCCACAAGATCGTGCCACCCACGCCAGAGATGAAACTCACATTGCCTGCGCCCCAATCTAGCGAACCGAGGTTGTGCAGGGTAGGGTTAGTGATATCGATATTGAAGATATTCTCAATCTGCAACCATGAAGGACCATTATACACCACGAAAAGCAATACCAACAGAGCTGCTAACATGGAGAAGGGTATATCAAAACGGCGGGTAGATTTCTGCGACGAGATTGGGAAAATCAGTGCCGTACAGCCCAAGATGACGAAGGTGTTGATGATATTGCTGCCGAGCACATTGGTGATAGCAATCTCGGTGCTTCCTTGTCCTACGGCTACCATGTTCACTACGAATTCAGGCATACTGGTACCGAATGCTACAACGGTAAGACCGATAACAATATCGCTCACGCCGTATTTCTTTGCTAAGCCCGAAGCACCCACCACAAGCCAGTCAGCACCCTTGATGAGTGCTGTGCAGCCTGCAACGATCAGCAGGAGAGCAACCCACCAACCCGCTTCGAGCCATGTATTTAAAAATTCAAACATTGTTTTGTCTTTAGGTTAGAGGTTAAAGGTTAGAGGTTAAAGGCAGGTAATATGCGGCTTTGCCACTACTTCTTGCCTTATCGCCTTTCATCTATCGCCTAATAGCCTCTATCTTAATTAAACGTTGAAAAGGAAGTGCATGATGTCGCCATCTTGCACGATGTATTCTTTGCCTTCGATGCCGAGTTTACCTGCTTGGCGGCAAGCTGACTCGCCACCCAGGGCGATGTAATCCTCGTATTTGATTACCTCCGCACGGATGAATCCACGCTCGAAGTCTGAGTGGATCACACCTGCGCATTGAGGCGCCTTGCTACCTGCCTTGAACGTCCAAGCGCGTACCTCGTCGCTACCTGCTGTGAGGAAAGTGCGGAGCTCAAGCAGCGCATAAGCCGCTTTGATGAGACGGCTAACACCCGATTCCTCCAAACCAATCTCGCCGAGGAACATCTGACGCTCCTCGTAGGTCTCGAGTTCGGCAATCTCGCTCTCAATCTTAGCCGCTACGATAAGCACTTGTGCGTTCTCGTCCTTGACAGCTTCGCGCACTTGCTCTACGTACTTGTTGCCGCTGACAGCAGAGTTCTCGTCCACATTGCAGACATAGAGTACAGGTTTGCTAGTGAGGAGCATGGTCTCTTTGGCTACGAGTTCCTCGTCCTTGTTGATGAGCTCTACGGTACGAGCAGACTTGCCTTGTGAGAGCGCTTCGCGGTACTTGAGAAGCACATCGAGTGCCACTTTCGCTTGTTTGTCGCCACCTACGCGCACTTGTTTTTCGATCTTTTGGATGCGAGATTCTACGGTCTCAAGATCCTTGAGTTGGAGCTCTGCATCGATGATATCTTTGTCGCGAATTGGATCCACAGAGCCGTCCACGTGTACCACGTTCTCGTCGTCGAAGCAACGGAGTACATGGATGATGGCGTCTGTCTCGCGGATGTTCGCGAGGAACTTATTGCCAAGTCCTTCGCCCTTGCTTGCGCCCTTCACCAATCCCGCAATATCCACGATTTCAACGGTAGTTGGGATGACGCCGCGCTCAGGTTTGCAGAGTTCGCCAAGCTTAATAAGTCGCTCGTCTGGTACGGTGATCACACCCACGTTAGGTTCGATGGTGCAGAAAGGGAAGTTCGCCGATTGTGCCTTGGCGTTGCTCAAGCAGTTGAATAGGGTTGATTTGCCGACATTAGGCAAACCTACAATTCCACATTGTAATGCCATTTTATCTTAGGTTAGAGGTTAAAGGTTAGAGGTTAGAGGCAGGTGATATGCGGTTTTGCCGCTATTCCTTGCCTCTCGCCTTTTGCCTTTCGCCTAATTCTTAATTCTTAATCAAGTTATGTCCTGTCATTTCTTTTGGTTGCTCGATGCCGAGGATGTGGCAGAGCGATGGTGCTACGTCAGCGAGGATACCATCTTCGAGTTGCGCATCGGTGTGCTCTTTGCTCACGTACACGAATGGCACTGGGTTGAGTGAGTGCGCTGTGTTAGGCGAACCGTCAGCGTTGATTGCGTTGTCGCAGTTACCGTGGTCAGCGATGATGATGATCTCGTAATCATTTTTGAGAGCTGTCTCTACTACTTGGTTAACGCAGTTGTCAATGGTCGTAACAGCTTTCTCGATTGCTGCATAGATACCTGTATGACCCACCATATCGCCGTTAGCGAAGTTGAGGGTAATATAGTCGTACTTTTGTGTATCGAGTGCCTCGCAGAGTGCCTCGGTCACCTCTGGAGCAGACATCTCTGGTTGGAGATCGTAGGTAGCCACCTTTGGTGAAGGGATGAGGATACGCTCCTCGCCTGCGTATTCAGCCTCGCGACCGCCATTGAAGAAGAAGGTCACGTGTGCGAACTTCTCGGTCTCAGCGATACGGAGTTGCTTGAGGCCTGCGTTGCTAACGATTTCACCCATGGTGTTTTGTACGTTCTCTTTTGGAAAGAGGATGTGCAGACCTTGGAAAGAAGAATCGTATGGGGTCATGCAGTAGTATTGCAGGTTTGCGATGGTGGTCATACCATTCTCTGGCATGTCTTGTTGAGTGAGCACGATGGTGAGCTCTTTCGCACGGTCGTTGCGGTAGTTGAAGAAGATCACCACATCGCCCTCCTCGATGGTAGCCACTGGCTTGCCGTCGCGAACGTGTACGATTGGCTTGATGAACTCATCGGTTACGCCCTCTGCATAACTCTCCTCAACCGCTTTGAGCATATCTTCAGCTGCTTTGCCTTCGCCCTTAACGATACAATCGTAAGCCACTTTCACGCGCTCCCAACGTTTGTCGCGATCCATGGCATAGAAACGACCTTGGATAGAAGCAATCTCACCGCAGCTGGTAGCGAGGTGTTGTTGGAGTTGGTCGATGAAACCAAGACCAGACTTAGGGTCGGTATCGCGGCCGTCCATAAAGCAGTGGATGAAGGTTTTGCCGTCTAATCCGTAGGTTTTAGCGATATCGCAGAGGTAGAATAAGTGGTCGAAAGAAGAGTGTACACCACCGTTAGAGGTCAATCCCATAAGGTGGAGCTTTTTGCCAGTCTCTTTGGCATACCCGAAAGCAGATTTGATCTCTGGGTTTTCTAGGATGCTACCGTCTTTGCAAGCGCGGTTGATCTTCACGAGGTCTTGGTACACGACGCGACCAGCGCCGATGTTCAAGTGACCTACTTCGGAGTTACCCATTTGACCATCAGGCAAACCCACATTTTCGCCACTAGCTTGAAGTTGGCTGTGTGGGTACTTCTCCAACAATGCGTCCCAGTGTGGGGTTGGAGTGCAAGAGATAGCGTCGGCTTGTGATTTGTTTCCGATTCCCCAGCCGTCGAGAATCATAAGTAATGCTTTTGACATAGTTGTATATTTTTGTAGTTTATTCACTGTTTTCGCCGCAAACTTCGGCAAATTAATAATCAACCTGCAAAGGTACTACTTTTTTTGCATATTTGCAAATAATTGGTGATTTTTTCGGTGTAACCGCATCAGATTTTTCAAACCCATTCTGTAAAAAAAAGCATTTTTAGACGAATGTTGGTATAGTTGCTTTGATTTTTTTGCAAATTTCTTGCGTATATAAAAAAAATGTAGTACCTTTGCGGGCTTTTTCGTGTAAAAGGCATACCATTAATTATTTTTTATTAACCCGAACAGGCAACTCGTGTAGTTGTAGTTCACAAATGACAAAAAACAAATGGCAACAAAAATTCGTTTGGCTCGTCACGGTCACAAAGACTATGCTTACTACCACATCGTAGTAGCAGACAGCCGCTCGCCACGTGATGGCAAGTACATTGAGCGTATTGGCTCTTACAACCCAAACAACAACCCTGCTAAGGTAGATCTCAAGTTCGATCGTGCTTTGTACTGGGTAAACGTAGGTGCTCAACCTACTGACACTGTTCGCAACATCCTCTCTGGTGAGGGCGTTATGCTCATGAAGCACTTGAACGGTGGCGTAGCTAAGGGTGCATTCTCTGCAGAGGAGGCTCAAAAGCGTTTTGACGCTTGGAAAGCACAAAAGGATGCTAAGAATGGTAAGATCAGCCAAGCAGAGGCAGACAAGAAGGCTGCTGCTGCAAAAGCATTGCTCGCTCAAGAGGTAGAGACCAATAAAGCAAAAGCTGCTGAGGTAGCTAAGAAGCGCCAAGAGGCTGCTGATGCACTCGCTGCTGCTGCCGTAGAGGCTGCACAAGAGGCTGCTGCCGCTGAAGCTGAGGTTGCTGCTGAGTAATTCTCGGGTATCGGTATCTGATATCAGTTATCGGAAAGGAAAAGGGTTCAAAACGGTGTTTTGAGCTCTTTTTGTTTGTGTATATGAGAAAAAAGTAGTACCTTTGCCACGATTTTGAATTGATAGGCAAAGAAATGTTGAATGTATCCATTGTATTATATACCCCTCAATGGTCACAAGTGGCAGAACTGACGCAAACACTGCTGCGCTGCGATGCTGTACGGAAAGTGTATTGGGTGGACAACTCACCGAAGGCGACAGAAGTGTTGCCTATCTCATCTGCGTGTGTGGAATACATATTCAACAATTGCAATTTGGGTTACGGTGCTGCACATAACATTGCAATCCGAGAGAGTATATATGATGATGTTCCGTTTCACTTGGTGGTAAATCCCGACATAGAAATCACCGCCGACACCTTGCCGACATTGCTCGACTTCATCGAACAACATGCGGAAGTGGGGCTGGTAATGCCTAAAATAATATCGCCCACAGGAGAAGTGCAATACCTATGCAAACTGCTACCCACACCACTGGATGTGTTTGGTAGGCGTTTCTTGCCTAAGAGTTGGATGAAAAAGCGCAATGAGCGATACGAGTTGCTGCATACAGGCTACGATAAGATGATGAACGTGCCCTACCTCAGCGGGTGTTTTATGTTGCTGCGGACGGAGGCGGTGAAGAAAGCGCGGTTGTTTGATGAGCGATTCTTTATGTACCCAGAAGATATTGACTTGACAAGACGGATACACCGAGACTACCTGACCGTGTATTTTCCACACACAACGGTGGTACACCATCATGCCAAAGCATCATACCGCAGCGTGAAAATGCTATGGATACATGTGGTGAATATGTGCAAGTACTTCAATAAATGGGGTTGGTGGTGTGATAAAGAGCGCGAGGAAATAAATAAGTATGTGATAGAAAATTTAGAACGAGTTTAATCAATAATATGAAACGATTTTATATAGAAACTTACGGCTGCCAGATGAATGTGGCAGATAGTGAAGTGGTGGCTGCTATTATGCAGACATCTGATTGCGAGATGACGGATAGTTTGGATGAAGCAGATATTATTGTATTGAATACCTGTTCTATTCGTGAGAACGCTGAACAAAAAGTGCAACACCGCCTACAAGAGTTACGTGGAGGAAGAAACCGTAAGAAGAGCAGCAAGACGATAGGTGTTATCGGCTGCATGGCAGAACGTATGGGTGAAGAATTGTTGCGTGATTATGGGGTGGATTTTGTGGCAGGACCTGATGCATATATGGATATTCCTAATCTTTTGGCACTATGCGCACAAGGTCAACCAGCTATGAATATCCAACTGAGCACCACCGAAACTTATCGCGAGGTAATGCCTGCGCGTATTGGCAAGACAATCTCAGGATTCGTGAGTATTATGCGTGGTTGTAATAATTTCTGTTCGTATTGCGTGGTACCATATACCCGCGGTCGCGAACGCAGTCGAGATGTGGAGAGCATCAAGAACGAAGTGCTTGATTTGCAGAAGAAAGGTTATAAGGAAGTGACTCTACTGGGGCAAAATGTGAATTCCTATCGCTATACGCATACCAATGCACAAGGCGATGAAGAAGTGATTGATTTCTCCATGTTATTGGGTATAATTGCTGAGTTGGTACCCTATATGCGTATTCGTTTCACCACTTCCCATCCAAAAGATATGTCAGACAAAACCTTGGAGGTGATTGCTGCGCACCATAACTTGTGTCGTTTTATTCACCTTCCTGTGCAGAGTGGTTCGAATAGGATACTCAAGCTAATGAATCGCAAGTACACGCGTGAGTGGTATTTGGACCGTATTGCTGCTATTCGTCGTATTCTGCCTGATGCGGCTATCAGTACGGATGTGTTCTGTGGTTTCCATAGCGAGACGGTAGAGGAACATCAAGAAACACTATCGTTGATGCGCGAAGTAGGATTCGATTCGGCATTTATGTTCAAGTATAGCGAGCGACCTGGCACGCATGCGCAAAAGCATTTGCCCGATAACATTAGTGAGGAAGAGAAAGTACGTCGCCTAAATGAGATTATTGCTCTGCAAACACAACTATCATTAGAAAGTAACTTGCGCGAAGTGGGTAAAACAGTAGAAGTGCTGGTAGAAGGATTCTCCAAACGTAGCAAAGATGATATGTATGGTCGCACAAGTCAGTACAAAACAGTAGTTTTTCCACGAGAGGGTAGGCATATTGGTGAGTTGGTAAAAGTAGAGATTATTGGGGCTTCTGCTGCCACTTTGAAGGGCAAAAGCGCAAAATAAGCAAAATTTTCTTATAAAATATCATTTTTTTATTAAAAAATTTGCATGGGTAAGAAAAAAGTAGTACCTTTGCACCGAAAACAATAAATTTTCATAGTTAAGGTTTAGGTTTAATGGCAACGAGAGGCTGGGAAGTTTCTCGTTGTTTTTCAAGTGAATCGTAAAAATGGAAGTGTTGTTTTCGTTATTTTTTTGTCAGTAAATATGAGTAAAACAGAGCAAATATCAGAGAATCCATTGCTTATTGAGATAAGTGATGTAGATGTAGCTCGCAAGGCATTTATTGCGAGTGAGGTGTTTAATCGTAAATATGAATAGATAACTATATGGCAACAACTTACATGACCGTAGGTGGTCTACAAAAATTGAAAGAGGAACTTCAACACTTGGAAAGCGTGGAGCGTCCACGTGTGATTGCGGCTATTGCAGAGGCACGCGAGAAAGGGGACTTGAGCGAGAATGCTGAATATGATGCAGCTAAAGAGGAACAAGGCATTCTTGAAAGTCGCATCGCTATGTTGAAAGGTAAAATTATGGACGCTCGTATTATTGATGAGAACGATGTGAATACCGATGAGGTTCAAATATTAACAAAGGTTCGTGTGCAAAACCTGAAGACTGGTCAAGAAAAAATTTACCAGTTGGTTACTGAAGGCGAGGCAAATATCTTGGAGGGTAAAATTGCAACAACAACTCCTATAGCTAAAGGTCTATTAGGAAAGAAGGTTGGTGATATAGCGGAGGTTGTTGTACCTGCTGGTACGTTGGTGTTTAAGATTTTAGAGATTAGTATCTAATTGTTTCTTTTAATATCTGTATGACCATTTTTACAAAGATAATCAATGGAGAAATTCCAAGCTATAAAGTGGCAGAGAATGATCATTTCTATGCTTTTTTGGACATTAATCCGTTGCAAAAAGGACACACTTTAGTTGTACCAAAACTGCCAGAGCCAGAGGCAAACTATATTTTTGATTTAGAAGATGACCTATTGAGCGAAATGCTGGTATTTGCTAAGCAAGTAGCTTGTGGTATCAAAGGTGCAATTGAATGCAAGCGCGTAGGTGTAGCGGTGATTGGATTAGAAGTGCCACATGTACATATGCATTTGATTCCAATCAGCAAGGAAGGTGATATGTCGTTTGCGAATCCTAAGATGACACTATCTGCTGAGGAGATGGCTGAGATTGCCAATTCAATAGCAAAGGCTATTGAGAAATAAGGAGCAATGATTATTGATAGAAAATGACTACCCTTCAAGATAGTCATTTTCTTTTTTATTACCTAGGTTTATTTGCGTAACCAGACTTGGCTTCGTCCTAAAATACCTGCTTTATCTAATGATCCGCGTAAAACTAAATTTCCTTCCTCATTGAGATAAATTTTCCCATAATAAAACTTACCATTATCAGGGTCAAGCACTTTTCCTCCGCACAACTCTTCTTTCTTTAATTGCATATTTCGGATGATAATCAAGCCTTCTACGGGTTGGTTGTAGTCTTCGCCTGTGCACGCTACACATCGTTCATCACCATTAGCACCGATGAGTGTGATGATTTTTCCTTCATATGTTCCTTTTTCTGTTTTGTAGATACTGACTACAGATAGGTGTTCGCCAGTTTTATCATCTACAGTTATCCACTCGCCCAAAATAGGAGTTTGGGCCCAAAGGTATGTACTCATTGTGATACAAGCCAAGAGAAAATAAAGTTTCTTTTTCATGCTTAATTATATTTTTTCGCGACAAAAGTACAAAAAAAATATGGAATATACACAAAGTAATACCAATAATTTTGATATTTGCATAAAAAATAGTACTTTTGCAGAGAAATATTTTAAAATTCGGAAAAATGAAAACTGTTTTTGCATCCAATAATGTCCATAAGTTAGAAGAAGTACGCAAGATTCTCTATCCAATGGAAATCTTGGGGTTGCGTGATATTGGTTTCCATCATGAGATAGATGAAAAAGGGACCACATTAGAAGCAAATTCGCTGTTGAAAGCGCAGGTAGTATGGCAATGGTTAGTTGGTCAGGGACTTGATACAGACATTTCTGGTGTTTTTGCTGATGATACGGGTTTAGAGATTGCAGCTTTAAATGGAGCACCAGGTGTTTATTCAGCACGTTGGGCAGGCGAGCCGTCAGATGATGGACGTAATCGACAAAAGGCGTTAGCTTCTTTGATGGGTATGCAAGATCGTTCAGCACGCTTTCGTACTGTGATAACTTGGATTGATGTAGATGGTGCACAGCAAGTAGAGGGTATAGTAGAAGGTCGTATTGCAACAGCCGAGAGTGGTGCTGGTGGATTTGGTTACGATTCATTATTTATCCCACAAGGCCACAATACCACGTTTGCTGCATTGCCTGCCACAGAGAAAAACAGGATTAGCCACCGCGCTCGCGCGTTGTGTGCGCTGCGTGATACAATATTGACTAACAATGATTAATTGGGTGGTTTTAGCCCCTATTAGAATTGTAGAATAGATATGAAAAAACATTTAAATTTATTATTGCTTGTTAGTTTCTTAACAATAAATATATTTGCTAACACAAAACTTGACACGTCTAAAGATAACTGGACTTATGGTCGCATGTACCAATGGCATGCGCATACTGCTTTTGCTCATACTGACAGAATGGCGGTGATGCAGGATGTGGTATATGCGCTTTCCAAAAATGCGTTATACTCGGTGGATAAACATACGCAAACGATTAGTTATCATAATCGTTTGACAGGTTTAAATGGCTCTTTGATTAGTCAAATGGAATACAATCCAACGGTTGATGCGATTTTGCTCAGTTATCAAAATGGTCAATTTGATATCATTGACTCAGATGGTGATGTGCACAATGTTCCTGATTTGTATTTCAAACAAATGAGTTATTCCAAAGCGGTTAATCATGTATATATGTATGGCGAGAGGGCTTATTTGTCAATGACGTTTGGCATCATTGTTTTGGATATGAAAAAACGTGAGATAGAAGATACTTATTACCTTGGAGACCAGGGGGCAATAGTCGATGTGCAGTCTACTGTTATTTTAGGGGATAGCATCTATGCAAGATCTTCTCGCGTATTGTATGCGGCGACATTAGAGTCCAACCTAATAGATTATGCTAATTGGCAGAAGCGGACTTTACCAAACTCCAATAGTATGAAAGATTTGTGTGCTCACAATGATAAATTGTATATTGTTTGTGATTCTACTTTATGGATGAGAAACCGTTTAGGTTGGAAGAAGTGTGAAACGCCATTTTTTGTAACGGGACTTCGTCAGACTGGCGATAACCTTTTTGTACTTCCTCAGAATATGCCTGGAGTGGCTATTGTGGATGAAGATTATTCTTTGGTGCTTGAGGAGTATGGAACGATCTATGATATAAAGCAAGATGGTGATTATTATTGGCTATGTTCTTCTTTGCGCGGTTTGTTTTGCGGACAAAATCAGCGTTCGTATTACCCCCATGGCCCTATAGATAATACGGCATATCGCATGCGCTTTTTTGGTGACCGTTTGTATGTGGTTCCTGGGGGACGTTGGGCTACGGAAAATCGTAAAGCGGGATGTATTATGTTTTATGAGGATAATCGTTGGACAAACATATCTAATTATGCCTTGAATCAACATCTAGGTTTTAGGCCGCAAGACTTAATGAATGTAGCGCAGGATCCGAAGGATAAGAATCACTACTTTGTGACTAGTTATGGTTCAGGGTTAATAGAGATGTATGGCTCAGAGGGAAAATTTTTGTATACCCCAGATAATAGTCCATTAAAATCTGCTGCGCCAGATAGTCCTAGTAGGTACACGCGTACAGATGGAGCTATGTATGACGATCAAGGCAACCTTTGGGTGTTGAATACTTCAGATTTGGCGGATAATATTCATGTAATCAATCATGAACAAAAAAAATGGGTTTCGTATAATGTGGAATATAATAATGAGCGTGTTATATTGCACACGCCAGGCGAGATTATGGTAGATCGTCGTAATCCGCAATGGAAATGGATACCTATTTGTCGATATAATCCTGGTCTTCTTTTGATAAAGGATAATGGTACTCCTTTTAACCCCAAAGATGACCAAGTAGTTTACCGTACTACCTGGTATGATCAAAATAATGTTCAGATACGTCCCTCTGAGATTCACTCGTTGGCGCAAGACATGGATAATGCTATATGGGTTGGTACCAATGCTGGACTTTTTCTAATTCCTGCTGATGTGGATTTTGCTTCTTCGGATCGTTGTGAGCGAGTGATTATTCGTCGCAACGATGGAACAGATTTGGCAGATTATTTGTTAGATAATGAAAAAATCAATACTATTGTAGTAGATGGAGCCAATCGCAAGTGGATTGGTACAGCCACTTCGGGTGTATTTTTGTTATCACCTGATGGGTTAGAAACGATAGAGCATTTTACTGCGGAGAATTCACCATTGCTTGACAATACGATATTGTCTATAGCTATTCAAGAATCTATGGGTGAAGTCTTTATAGGCACTAGCGATGGATTGATGTCCTATATGAGCGACGCTATACCTGTTGAGGAGGATTTCACTAATATCTATGCTTATCCTAATCCTGTTCATCCTAATTACAAGGGATATGTAGTTATCAAAGGATTAATGTCCGACACAGAGGTTCGCATTGTGGATGCCAATGGTAATCTGGTAAAACTATTGCAAGGTTTAGGTGGTGAAGTGGTGTGGGATGTAACCAATGCTATGGGAGATCGTGTCGCTTCTGGTGTTTATACTGCAATATGTAATACCCTTGATGGTAAAGCGTATGGAGTGACAAAGGTTCTGATTATGAATTAGAATTATTAACCCCTAATCAGATTCATAAATTCTTCTCGTGTTTCGGGTCTAGTGAATGCGCCGGTAAAGTCGCTGGTTGTGGTGATAGCGTGTTGCTTTTGCACACCGCGCATTTGCATACATAGGTGCTCTGCTTCAATCACAACCATGACACCCAACGGATTGAGTGTACGTTGGATACACTCTTTTATCTGAGTAGTCATTCGCTCTTGTACTTGTAGTCGGTGCGCGAACACATCTACCACGCGAGCTATCTTACTTAATCCAGTAATAGTCCCATTGGGAATATACGCCACATGTGCTTTGCCAAAAAATGGAAGCATATGATGTTCGCATAACGAATAAAATGTTATATCTTTTACGACTACCATCTGCTGATAATCTTCTTCGAATAACGCTGATCGCAGGATTGCCTCTGGGTCTTGTTGATAACCTTGTGTCAGAAATTGCATAGCTTCGCCTACGCGATGAGGTGTACGCAATAGACCTTCACGTTGTGTATCTTCACCGATGTGTTGTAGCACAGATACAATATGTTGGGCTATATCATTAGTAGTATCTTGGGACGGAATAAACGGTTGTGTCATTGTAGTATAATTATTTTGTCTGATACAACATAGGTGCTGCCTGTGAGTTCTGGGAAGATTTGCAGGAATAGAGTTTTGTAATTGTTGGCATCTTCTCGAGTGGCAAAATTACCTATCCTGACTTTCCAAAACGGTGGTTCAGATAGGATATAGATGGGTATTTCTATTTGTGACTCGATGCGTTGTTGCAATTCGGTTGCTTCTTTTTTGGCTACTTGCTGTTGATTAGATGCATAGATTTGTACTCGAAAACCATCTTTTGTATGTTCACCTCGTACATATCCCATACGCTTGTCACGCATCAATTGTGTGATAAGAGAATCTTGATATACCAATGCGTGAGGCATACAATCAATTATTAGTGGCTTAACTATGCTATCGTTTAGGGGCACTATACTATCTTCGACTGCGATAGTGTCTATTTGTATTGTATCTGTGAGGACAATTGGCAGAGAAGCTTGTGCCATAGTAATCCATGACACAATAACAATGCATGATATGAATATAAGTTTCTTCATTATGGGCAAGTCGTTTTTTAATACCTGAATGAACTGCCTCCTACAAACTCGCGTAAGAATGATGTTGGTGGAATTTCACGTTCTGGGATTGATTCGAAGTAACTAAGGTATTTCAACAATCGATGGGCTGTAGTGTATTCATCGCAATATTTAGGCACTTCATCCAAAATGGGTTCTGCGTGTCGTTTCAATACTGCCAGCTCAAATAAGAGTGCAGAGTTAAACATCACATCTGCCTCTTCTTGGAATGGAGATATCCAGCGATCTTCACCACGTTGTACACTCTCCAGTCGTGCTATTGTTTCTTTTGCAGAATATCCTCGATAACGATAATCTCGTACGATGCGACGAATCAGTCGTACATCGGTTGTAGGAATCCAGTTGTGATTGTCTAAGTTGACGGTTGTCAGCGCACTAACATATATCTTAAACATGGTTTCGCGAGGGATATCTGGAATTAATTCGGGGTTTAATGCATGCAATCCTTCAAGAATAACCACCGTATCATGGTCTAATCGTAATGTATCCCCACGAAATTCGCGTTTACCTGTTTCAAAATTGTAGAAAGGTAATTTGACGGTTTTGCCTTCTAATAAATCTGCTAATTGTTGACGGAATAATGGTAGATCTATAGTTTGTAAATGCTCAAAATCCCATTGACCATTTTCGTCACGTGGGGTATCTTCACGATTTACAAAATAATTATCCATAGAGATGACAACTGGTCGTATCCCATTGACCATTAACTGAATGGTTAGACGTTTAGAGAAGGTGGTTTTACCTGACGAACTAGGACCCGAAATCATGACAAATCGGGGTACTCCTGTTTCACGGTGAGCAATCTGATCGGCTATTTGTGCCACCTTTTTCTCGTGCAAAGCCTCTGACAGCTTAATCATTTCGAAGCTCTTTTGATTTTTGCACGCTTTATTAAATTCCCCTACATTGCCGATATGCAACAACTTATTCCACCCCACATATTCTTTGAAAATACCAAAGCGTTTGTCTTGTTTACAGCAATCTTCCAATCGATTAGGGTCTTTACGACGGGGGATGCGCAGTAATATATTGCCATG